>NZ_JBITVD010000023.1:0-109987 GCF_044542805.1 Acidovorax sp. NPDC077693
GCCGTCATTCATCGGCGGCAGGACTATCCCCTGTAGAGTTCGAACAGCGACATTCCCAACGGCTCAAAAGTGTCTAGATAAGCCGGGGCGATTCAATTGCGCGCGAGAACTGCATTTCTTGATCCCATTTTTATGCAGCGGCGAGTATATGAGGCAAGGGATTGACGGATCGGTAGCCAGCAACTGCATATGGCCCACAAACTGGTGTCGATCCGTTCGGCTCCTCACCACAATGGAGCTGACCGATCCTTCCGTTTCCGCCAGAACATGCCCTGTGAATCGTGGGTCACAGGGCATTTGTTGCGCGGCGTCCGCGCAGCGGCATTCCCGATCCATTGGATGCAGATTGCCTTCGCCCAGAGCTACGTCAAGCCAGACCCACAAGGGCGTAGGCTCAAGCTGACGTCACCCAGCGGTTTTGACTCGCTTCGTGGTAGCCCGCCCGCACCTAACCTGTCGGTGATGCAAGGCCATTTTGCTTTGCACAAACTCTGGAGGAATCACCATGAACACCGATCAAGTCAAGGGCGCACTGAAGGAAGTAGCTGGCAAGGTTCAGCAAAAGACGGGCGAAGTGATCAACAGCCCCGAGCAACAAGCCAAGGGGGCCGCCAAGCAAGTCGAAGGCAACGTGCAGAAGAACTATGGCGACGCCAAGGAAGCGATCAAGGACGCTGCGAAGTAACCTTGATTTGAACTGCATGCTTCGGGGACCTTGTCCTGGAGCATGACGATGCAAGCCCTGCCGCAGTCGATGCGCAGGGCTTTGCTGTTGGCGCTTGGTAAGGGGTTGGCGTTGCGGCGAGGTGGAGCGCGAGATGGGGCGTGCAGCACGCCACGCCATCAAGCCGTCGAATGATTCGCAGCTTGACCCGCAGCGTTCGTGTCCACGTTTGCACGTGTTTATTGGCCCAACGGCCCACGACGCATTCGCCGTGATTCAACCCCAAGGGCTTCGAACGAAAAAGGGCTTCTGCTGCCAGAGGGCATCAGCCCGCCATCACTCTTCGATCGAAGCACTCCACCGATCACCCCAGCCCCGGGCTCCGACGCGAGCGATCTCGCGGCGGTCGCGTTTGGTGGGACGGCCTTCCTGCAGGGTGGCTGCGGGTTCCGGTGCCAGGCGCCTCTGCTCTGCCGCCTGCTCGCGGGTGGCAATGCTGTCGGGGGTTTCTTCGTAGAGTTGCTGTGCGACGGGCGCGGGGCCCCGGGCGCCGCTCAGGCCGCGCACCAGCACCGTTCGGGCCACGGGGCCCTGACGCAGGGCCACCGTGTCGCCGCAGCGCAGGTCGCGCGCGGGCTTGACCGCCTGGCCGTTGACGGTGACGCGGCCTTTCACGATCTCTTCCGTGGCCAGGCTGCGTGTCTTGTAAAAGCGGGCGCACCAGAGCCACTTGTCCAGGCGCATTGTCTCCATCATGGTCGTCATGCAGCAGATTGTGCCGTGTGTGCGGCGTCAGCATTGTCAGCCGAGGGTTGCGACAGGGGTAGGCGCACCACGGCGTCCAGGCCTGCCACGCGGCTGCCGGCCATGCGGTTGGTCAGCACGATGCTGCCGCCCAGCGCCTGCACGATCTCGTGGCAGATCGCCAGACCCAGGCCGCTGCCGGTGCGCACGTCACCGGCGGAGAAGGGCTGGAACAGGCGCGCTGCGAGTTCGTCGTCGATGCCGCTGCCGTGGTCGCTCACCGTGAGCGCCACATGGCGTCCGTCGGTGCGTAGGTCCACGGTCAGTTCGCTGCCCGGCGGCGCGTGGCGCACGGCGTTGTGCAGCAGGTTGCGGCTGAGCTCGCGCAGCATCCATTCGTGCGCCTGCACGCGCGCCACCTCGGTGTGGATGCCGAAGTCCAGGTCGCGCTGGGCGATCAGCGGAGAAATTTCCAGCGCGACCGTGCGCAGTATCTCGTCCATGCGCGTGATGGGCGGCGCGCTCTGCTGGCGCAGTTGCTCCACCTTGGCCAGGGCCAGCATCTGGTTGGCCAGCTGCGTGGCGCGGTCGACCGTGTCGCTGATCTCGTGCAGGGCCTGGCGCGGCTCCACGTCGCCGCGCAGGGCCGATTGCACCTGGGTCTTGAGCACGGCCAGCGGCGTGCGCAACTGGTGTGATGCGTCGCGCACAAAGCGCTTTTGGTGCCGCAGCAGGTGGCGCAGGCGCTGCATGACTTCGTTGGTCGCGTCGATCAGCGGCTGCAGTTCGCGGGGGGCGGACGGAGCGGCGATGGGGCTCAGGTCGCCCTCCCTGCGGGCCTGCAGCTGGTGGCTGAGCTGGCGCACCGGGTTGGTGGCGCGCTGCACGACCAGTGCCACGGTCAAGGCCACCACGGCGATCAGCAGCGCCTGGCGCAGCAGGGTGTTGCGCAGGATCTGCAGCGCCAGGGTTTCGCGCACCTCCAGCGTCTCCGCCACCTGGATCACGGCCATGGCGCGCCCGCTGGAGCTGGCCACCGGCTGCAGCAGCACGGCCACGCGCACCGGCAGGCCGCGAAAGGTGTCGTCATAAAAATCGACCAGCGCGGCATAGGGCGGGCGGGTAGGGATGGTGCCGCGCCACAGCGGCAGTTCGTCGAACCCCGAGATCACCTCGCCCTTGAGGTTGGAGACGCGGTAGTACATGCGGCTCTGGTTGTCTGCCTCGAACGCTTCCAGCGCCGAGTAGGGCACGGTGGCGCGCAGGTGGGCGTTGTCGTCGTAGCCCGTCACGTCCAGTTGCTCGCTGATGCTTTTGGCCGACGCCAGCAGGGTGCGGTCGTAAGCCGTGTGCAGCGAGGCCAGGGTCTGGTGGTACAGGCTGTAGGTGTTGTAGGTGATGAACACCGCCACCGGCACCAAGATGCCCAGCAGCAGGCGCCGGCGCAGCGAATGCGGTCGGGGCTCCCGCGGCGTGCGGGCCGTGGCGGTGGGTGCCTCGCGGTCCGTCATGCGTCCGTCCGCAGCAGGTAGCCCAGGCCGCGCAGCGTCATCAGCGTCAGGCCCGTGCCCACCAGCTTCTTGCGCAGCCGGTAGACCACCACCTCGATGGCTTCGTACTGCACGTCGAGCTGGCCGGGGAAGACCAGCTCGTACAGCCGCTCCTTGGTCACCGCGTGGCCGGGCTGGGCCAGCAGGGCGTGCATCAGGGCCAGCTCGCGCGGGGTCAGCTCCATGACCTCGCCGTTCAGGTAGATGGCGCCGCTGTTTGTGTCGTAGCGGATGGCCCCGATCTGCAGGATGCTGGGGGGCAGGGCGGTGTTGGCCACCGGGTCCGCACTGCGCCGCACCAGCGCCCGCAGCCGGGCCTCGAGTTCGTCCAGGTCGAAGGGTTTGGGCAGGTAGTCGTCGGCGCCCGAGTTCAGCCCCATGATGCGGTCGCCCACGGTGCCGCGGGCGGTGAGGATGATCACCGGCGTGCGCAGGCCGCGCGTGCGCGCCTGCTGCAGCACCTGCAGGCCGTCGAGCCCGGGCAGGGTCAGGTCCAGCACCACCGCATCGGGCGGCTGGGCGGCCCACTGCGCCAGCGCAGCCCGCCCGTCGCCCACGGGCGTCACCTCCATGCCGCGCCGGGTCAGGGCCCGGTGCAGCGTGGCCTGCATGGTGGGGTCGTCTTCTACGAGCAGCAATTTCATGCGCGGGACCATATCACTGTGACGGGCTGGCTGTGTGCATCCAGCCAGATTTGCAAAAAATGCATTTCTGCAGCCTATCAAGGAGTCTATCTACCGACAGCCTTGGCTGCGTTACCAGCGCGCCGCAAGGCCAGTGCACCCGTGGAACTGGCTTTGCCAGGCCACCGGGTGCGTCCCCCTTCAGGGGGGAAGGCGCGCAGCGTCACAGGGGGATTCAATCACTCCCGTGGAACTGGCTTTGCCAGGCCGCGGGGTGCGTCCCCCTTCAGGGGGAAGGCGCGCAGCGCCACAGGGGGATTCAATCACTCCCGTGGAACTGGCTTTGCCAGGCCGCGGGGTGCGTCCCCCTTCAGGGGGTAAGGCGCGCAGCGCCTCAGGGGGTTTTCCCTTACTTTGTGGACAGCCGTTTGACAGGCAGGGCGCGCATCATCGACAGGTTCGACAAACCATAAGGAGACTCTGATGCGTCGCGATACCTTCCTCAAGTCCCTGGCCGCCATGGCGGCCGTGGGTGCCTTGCCGCTGTCTGCCCATGCCGCGGCAGCCATCAAGATGATGATTCCTGCCAACCCTGGTGGTGGCTGGGACACCACGGGCCGTGCCCTGGGCAAGGCCATGCAGGATGCCGGCGTGGCCAGCTCGGTCACTTATGACAACAAGGGCGGCGCTGCCGGCGCCATCGGCCTGGCCCAGTTCGCCAACGCCAGCAAGGGCGACCCCAACGCGCTGATGACCATGGGCGCCGTGATGCTGGGCGGCATCATCACCGGCAAGCCACCGGTCGGCCTGGACAAGGTGACCCCCCTGGTGCGCCTGAGCAGCGAATACAACGTGTTCGTGCTGCCGGCCAACTCGCCCTTCAAGTCGATGAAGGACGTGGTCGACCAGCTCAAGAAGGACCCCGGCAGCGTGAAGTGGGGCGGCGGCTCCCGCGGATCCACCGAGCACATCGCAGCGGCCATGATCGCCCGCGAAGTGGGCGTGGACCCTGCCAAGATCAACTACGTGGCCTTCCGTGGGGGCGGTGAGGCCACTGCGGCCATCCTGGGCGGCAACGTCACCGTGGGCGGCAGCGGCTACAGCGAGTTCGCCGAATACATCACCGCCGGCAAGATGCGCGCCGTGGGCGTGACCTCTGCCACGCGCCTGAAGGGCGTGAACGTGCCCACGCTCAAGGAGCAGGGCATCAATGTGGAGATCGGCAACTGGCGCGGCGTGTACGGCGCAGCCGGCATCACCGCCGAGCAGCGCAAGGAACTGGTCGACGCGCTGTCCAAGACCTACAAGCACAAGTCCTGGCAGGACGCCATGGAAAAGAACGGCTGGACGCCGGCTTGGCTGGCGGGCGACGATTTCGCCAACTTCGTGGATGCCGAGTTCGCCAGCCTGCGCGCCACGATGGCCAAGTCCGGAATGATCTGACCGGCTGCACGCCCGGGGGCGGCGCACGCACTGCGCCGCGCCGCCGCTCCGGGCAGCGCGCCATTCAGGGCTCCACGCAGCCCTGTCGTTGTTTTCGCGGAATAAAAACATGACACAACAACATTCCTCTCGCTCCACGGGCTTGCAGACCGTGGTCGGTGCCGGCGTTCTGGTGCTGGGCTGCCTCTTGGCCTGGGGCGCCACCTCCATCAGCTCCGAGGCCGGCTATGGCGGCGTGGGTCCCAATTTCTTCCCTTGGGTAGTCGCCATCGTGCTCGTGTTCTGCGGGACACTGTCCATCCTGCATGCCCGCACGGGCGGCTTTCGTGACCTGGAAGAGGCTTCTGGCGACGAGCAGGCCCACTGGAAGGGCTTCGTCTGGGTGTCCGCAGGCCTCTTGCTCAATGCGCTGCTGATCACCACCATCGGCTTCATCCTGAGCTGTGCGCTGTGCTTCGTGCTCGCGGTGCGGGGTTTCAAGAGCTCCGAGGGCCGGCTCGACCTGAGCGCCAAGGCCTGGATCAAGGACCTCTTCATCGGTGTGGCCGTGGCCGCGCCGGTGTTCTGGATGTTTACCCAACTGCTGGCGATCAATCTGCCCGGCCTCACGAACACGGGATGGCTGTAAAGCCCGCACACCATGGATACCTGGAACCTTCTGCTGCAGGGCTTCATCACTGCAGCCACTCCCATCAACCTGATGTGGGCCTTCGTGGGCTGTGTCATCGGCACCGCCGTGGGCGTGCTGCCCGGCATCGGCCCCGCAGTGGCCGTGGCCATGCTGCTGCCCATCACCGTCAAGGTGGAAGCCACCGCATCGATGATCTTCTTCGCGGGCATCTACTACGGCGCCATGTACGGTGGCTCCACCACCTCCATCCTGCTCAACACGCCCGGTGAGGCCGGGTCCATGGTGACGGCCATGGAGGGCAACAAGATGGCCAAGAACGGCCGCGCCGGTGCGGCGCTGGCCACCGCGGCCATCGGCTCGTTCGTGGCGGGCACCATCGCCACCGTGCTCGTGACCTTCTTCGCCCCCGTGGTGGCCGAATACGCCGTGCGCCTGGGCCCGCCCGAGTACTTCATGCTCATGGTGCTGGCCTTCACCACCGTGAGCGCGGTGCTGGGCAAGAGCACGCTGCGCGGCATGGTGGCGCTGTTCGTCGGCCTGGCCCTGGGCCTGATCGGTATCGACCAGCTGACCGCGCAAGCCCGCTACACCGCCGGTGTGCCCGAGCTGATGGACGGCATCGAGGTGGTGCTGATCGCGGTGGGCCTGTTCGCCGTGGGCGAAGCCCTGTACAACGTGATGTACGAGGGCAAGACCGAAGAGACGCAGAACAAGCTGACCAGCACGCACATGACCAAGCAGGAATGGCGCCGCTCCTGGCCCGCCTGGCTGCGCGCCACGGCCATCGGCTTCCCGTTCGGCACCGTGCCGGCTGGCGGCAGCGAGATCCCGACCTTCCTGAGCTACGCGGCCGAGAAGAAGCTGAGCAAGCACAAGGAAGAGTTCGGCACGACCGGCGCCATCGAAGGCGTGGCCGGCCCCGAAGCCGCCAACAACGCAGCCATCACGGCCACGCTGATCCCACTGCTCACGCTGGGCATCCCCACGTCGAACACCACGGCGATTTTGCTGGGCGCGTTCCAGAACTACGGCATCCAGCCCGGCCCGCAGCTGTTCAGCAGCAACGGCGCACTGGTGTGGGCGCTGATCGCGTCGATGTACATCGGCAACGTCATGCTGCTGATCCTGAACCTGCCGCTGGTGGGCCTGTGGGTCAAGTTGCTCAAGATCCCCAAGTCGTATTTGTACGCGGGCATTCTGGTGTTCGCCACGCTGGGCGTGTACGGCATGCGCCAGAGCGCGTTCGACCTGGTGCTGCTGTACGCCATCGGCCTCTTGGGCGTGGTGATGCGCCGCTTCGACTTCCCTGCAGCGCCTGTGGTGGTGGGCATGATCCTCGGCCCGCTGGCCGAAGCGCAGATGCGCAATGCGGTCGCCATCGGCGAAGGCAAGTGGACCATCTTCTTCGAGCGCCCCGGTTCGCTCACGCTGATGATCATCGTCGTGGCCGTGCTGATCCTGCCCCGCCTGGCACGCCGCTGGGCTGCCCGCAAGCTGGCACTCGCGCAGGCGCAGGGCTAGGCCCGGGCGCAGACGCGCTCTGCAGTCTGCGCTGCAGCAACAAAAAAACCGCGCCTCCCAGCGCGGTTTTTTTATGGGTCAGCAGCAAAGTCATCGCAAGCCAGACACCCAAGGCACTGACGTCCTTCGATGCCCTCCCCACCAGGAGGCTTGCTCAACGAGGGCAGATTCTATCATAAAATGCGAATAGTTCTTATTTGCAAAGGTGGTGCATGCATTCACTTCCGCAGGAGTTTCTGGCGCTGTGCCGCCAGCTGGGTGACGCACAACAGCGCTGCAGTGCCGCCATTGCGGCGCAGGCTGCGCAGATCGATGCCTTGACCGCCGAGGTGGTGCGCCTGCGCGGGGCGGTCGTGCTGCGCGACACGCGCCTGGCCATTGCCCGGGACGAGCTGGAGCAGCTGCAAGCCGCGCACCCCGGGCTGCCGCGCCGCAAGGCCATGGCGCGGCACATCGGCCAGCTGGCAGAGCGCATCACCGCCTTGTCGCGCGAGTGCCTGCGCTGGCGCCAGGCGGCGGCGCAGGACGCCAGCACGGCAAGGCAGGGTGAGGCTGACAGGGCAGGGCTGGTCCATCCGCCATCCACCGCAGCAGCGCACGTCCCCGCGCCGCTGCATGCCGCACCACTCCCCCCTGCGGTGCATGCCTTGCACCCCACGCTCCACACCATCGCGCGCGACGATACCGAAGCGGCCGAACACATGGCCCTGGACGCCAACCTCGCCGCTGCCGACCTGGTGATCTGCCAGACCGGCTGCATCAGCCACGACCAGTACTGGCGCGTGCAGGACCACTGCCGCCGCACCGGCAAGCCCTGCATCCTGGTAGACCAACCCCTGGCCGTGCGCGAGGCTGAGGTGCTCGCGGCGATCCAGCCCATGGTGGTGCTGCGGATGACGCGGTCGCAGTATCCGGCGGGGGTGGACGGAGGCATCGAGGGATCTGCACTTTTGAATGAAAATGCCACCTAGCGCTGGATGGTAAAGCGCCAGCAGCTATATTTTGTATAGCAAATGGTGCTTGCAGTACCTGCACTCGCCGCCGCGGTGGTGCGGCCCCGCCCAGCGCCGCCGCGCTACCATCCGCGGATGTCTTTGCTCACCGATGACGCCCCCGCTCTGCCGCTGGACGCCCAGGGCATCCTGGAACTGGCGGCGCGCTCCATGTTCCAGCTGTTCTCCAGCGTCAGCCAGGGCATGTTCCTGGTGGACCGCAGCGGGCGCATCGTGTGGGTCAACGAGGGCTACCAGCGCTTTTTGCCTGACCTGGGGTTCTCGTCGGTCGACCAGTTTGTCGGCCGCACGGTCGAAGAGGTGATCCCCAACACGCAGATGCGCCGCGTGCTGGAGACCGGCCAGCCCGTGCTGATCGACCTGCTGACCAACAAGGCCGGCACCTTCGTGGTCAGCCGTATCCCGCTGCGCGACGATGCCGACCGCGTGATCGGTGCCATCGGCATCGTGCTGTTCGACCACCCCGAGACCACGCTGCAGCCGCTGATCAGCAAGTTCGCTTTGCTGCAGCGCGACCTGGACGACGCGCGGCGCGAGCTGGCCAGCCAGCGCCGGCGCAGCCTGGCCGTGGCGGGCGATGGCGAGCGGCGCTCCAAGTACACCTTTGCCAGCTTCATCGGATCGAGCCCCGCCGCCGCCGAGGTCAAGCGCCAGGCGCGGCGCGCGGCGCAGTCGCAAAGCCCCGTGCTGCTGCTGGGCGAGACGGGCACCGGCAAGGAACTCTTGGCCCACGCCATCCACGCGGCGTCCAGCCGCGCGGGCGGCCCCTTCGTCAGCGTCAACATCGCCGCCGTGCCCGACACCCTGCTGGAGGCCGAGTTCTTCGGCGTGGCCCCCGGCGCCTACACCGGCGCCGACCGCAAGGGCCGCGACGGCAAGTTCAAGCTGGCCGATGGCGGCACGCTGTTCCTCGACGAGATCGGCGACATGCCGCAAAGCCTGCAGGCCAAGCTGCTGCGGGCGCTGCAGGAAGGCGAGATCGAACCCCTGGGCTCCAACAAGCTCGTGCCCTTCAACGTGCGCATCCTGGCCGCCACCTCGCGCGACCTGGCCGCGCTGGTGCGCGAGGGCAAGTTCCGCGAAGACCTGTTCTACCGCCTGCACGTGCTGCCGGTGCGCGTGCCGCCGCTCAGGGTGCGGCGCAGCGACATCCCCGCGCTGGTCGAAGCCCTGGGCGAAGACCTGGCGCTGCGCAACGGCACGCCCCCGCCCGAGCTGCTGCCCGACGCGCTGGCCCTGCTGGCCGGCCAGCCCTGGCGCGGCAACATCCGCGAGCTGCGCAACGTTCTGGAGCAGGCCGTGATGCGCTCGGACTCGCAGTCCATCGACGCCGCGCAGCTCGAGCGCGTGCTGCGCGAGGCCGGCGTGGAGCCCGCAGCACCCGTGCAGGACACCACCGCCGTGGTGGTCGAGGCCGAGGACGAATCGCGCTACCTGCGCCCCCTGGCCGAGCAGGTGGCCGAGCTGGAGCAGCGCGCCATCCACGCCGCCATGAAGGCCCATGGCGGCAACAAGCTGGCCACCGCACGGCAGTTGGGCATCTCGCGCGCAACGCTCTATGGACGTCTGGAAAACCCTGAATAAATTTCAGGCAAGTGTCTGAAATTCAGGCAATTTGACTGTATTGATTTCAGGCATGACCTTGGCGGCGCTGAGGAAATTTTCTTAAGAATCAACGGCTTGTGCCTTGGCACGAACTGTGCAATGTTCAGGCATCAACACAAAGGAGACATCGCCATGCACCGTCGCACCCTGGTCGCCCTCGCTGCCGCCGCAGTCACCGCAGCCGCCACGCTGTCCGCCCCCGCGTTCGCCCAGTCGTCCGGCGAGATCCGCATCGCCCACATCTACAGCAAGACCGGCCCGCTGGAGGCCTATGGCAAGCAGACCCAGACCGGCCTGATCATGGGCCTGAACTACGCTACCGGCGGCACCATGACCGTCAATGGCAAGAAGCTCGTCGTCATCGAAAAGGACGACCAGGGCAAGCCTGACCTGGGCAAGAGTCTGCTGGCTACCGCGTACTCCGACGACAAGGCCGACATCGCCGTGGGTCCCACGTCGTCCGGCGTGGCGCTGGCACTGCTGCCCGTGGCCGAGGAATACAAGAAGATCCTGCTGGTCGAGCCCGCCGTGGCCGACTCGATCACCGGCGACAAGTGGAACAAGTACATCTTCCGCACCGGCCGCAACAGCAGCCAGGACGCCATCTCCAACGCCGTGGCGATCGACAAGGAAGGCGTGACGGTGGCCACGCTGGCCCAGGACAACGCCTTCGGCCGCGACGGCGTCAAGGCCTTCAAGGACTCCATCAAGAAGGCCAAGCTCTCGCACGAGGAATACCTGCCCGCCGCCACCACCGACTTCACCGCCGGTGCCCAGCGCCTGATCGACAAGCTCAAAGACCAGCCCGGCCGCAAGATCATCTGGATCGTCTGGGCCGGCGCCGGCAACCCGTTCAAGATCGCCGACCTGGACTTGAAGCGCTACGGCATCGAGATCGCCACGGGCGGCAACATCTTGCCGGCCATGGCCAGCTACAAGAACTTCCCCGGCATGGAAGGCGCCACCTACTACTACTTCGGCATCCCCAAGAACCCGGTGAACGAAGCCATGGTGGCCGCGCACTACAAGGAGTTCAAGACCCCGCCGGACTTCTTCACCGCCGGCGGCTTCAGCTCGGCCATGGCGCTGGTCACCGCGCTCAAGGCCACGGGGGGCGACACCAACACCAACAAGCTCATCAAGACCATGGAAGGCATGAGTTTTGAGACCCCCAAGGGCAAGATGACCTTCCGCAAGGAAGACCACCAGGCCATGCAGAGCATGTACCACTTCAAGATCAAGGTGGACCCGGCCTTTGCCTGGGGCGTGCCCGAGCTGGTGCGCGAGATCAAGCCTGAAGAGATGCAAGTGCCGATTCGCAACAAGCGATAAACGGTTTGCGTGGCCCCGCTGGCTGACGTCCGTTCAGTCCGGCGGGGATCCATCCTCGCGGGGGCGGCCGCCCCTTTTTTTCCAGTGGATTGATGCATGAACCTCCGGGTCTACACGGAGGCTGGGTCAGACTTTCTCAAAATTATTTGGAGACAAGACAACATGGCTTTCAATTTCATCCGGGCGGCTGCAGCAGGGGCTGCTTTGGCACTGTGCGCATCGGGCGGCGCTCACGCTGCCGTCAACCTCCCCGCACTCAAGATCGACAAGACACAGACCACCGTGTCGGGCCTGTCGGCCGGCGGCTTCATGGCCGTGCAGCTGCACGTGGCGTACTCGGCCACCTTTGCCAAAGGCGCGGGCGTGGTCGCCGGCGGGCCGTTCTACTGCGCCGAAGGCTCCATTGTCAACGCCACCGGGCGCTGCATGGCCAGCCCCGCCAGCATCCCCACCAGCACGTTGGTGAGCACCACCAACACCTGGGCCAGCCAGGGCCTGATCGACCCGGTGGCCAACCTGCAGGCCTCCAAGGTCTACCTGTTCTCGGGCACGCTCGACAGCGTGGTCAAGACCGGCGTGATGGACGCACTGCGCACCTACTACAACAGCTTCGTGCCCGCGGCCAACGTGGTCTACAAGAAAGACATCGCGGCCGAACACGCCATGGTCACCGACGACTACGGCAACGGCTGCTCCACCAAGGGCGCGCCCTACATCAGCGACTGCAACTTCGACCTGGCCGGCGCCATGCTGCAGCACCTGTACGGCACGTTGAGCCCGCGCAGCACTGCTGCGCTGCCCACGGGCAACTACGTCGAGTTCAACCAGAACCAGTTCATCACCAACCACGGCATGGCCACCACCGGCTGGGCCTACATTCCGCAGGCCTGCCAGGCGGGCGGCACGGCCACCTGCAAGCTGCACGTGGTGCTGCACGGCTGCAAGCAGAACATCAGCGACGTGCAGCAGCAGTACGTGCGCAACACCGGCTACAACCGCTGGGCCGAGACCAACAACATCGTGATGCTCTACCCCCAGACCAGCACCGCAGCCACCAACAGCTGCTTTGACTGGTGGGGCTACGACAACGCCAACTACGCCAAGAAGTCCGGCCCGCAGATGGCCGCCATCAAGGCCATGGTGGACCAGGTCTCCAGCGGCGGCGGCACGACCAACCCGCCCACCAACCCGGCCTTGCCCGCCCCCACGGGCGTGAGCACCTCGGGCGCCACGGCCAGCTCCATGGTGGTGGGCTGGGGCGCCGTCTCGGGCGCGGCCAGCTACAACGTCTACCGCAATGCCAACAAGGTCAACGCGCTGCCGGTGAGCGGCACGAGCTACACCGACACCGGCCTGGCCGCCTCCACCACCTACAGCTGGACGGTGCGCGCCGCCGACGCCAACGGCGCCGAGGGCGCTGCATCGGCCGCCGCAACGGGCACCACGCTCGCTGCACCGGGAGGCGGCGCCACCTGCACCACCGCCAGCAACTACGCCCACACCATGGCCGGCCGGGCGTACGTGTATGGCGGCTACACCTTCGCGCTGGGCTCCAACCAGAGCATGGGGCTGTGGAACATCTTCGTGAACAACACCTTGAAGCAGACCAGTCCCAACTACTACGTCATCGGCACATGCCCTTGACCATGCGCTGAACACCGCGCGCTCTGTCCATGTCAGGGCAGGGCGCGCGGTACCCCTGAAAGACGACGACCGTGAAAGTGACGCACTACCCATGAGCACCTTGTCCACCAAGGACTTGACCATCCGCTTCGGCGGCCACGTGGCGGTCAACGCCGTGACCTGCTCTTTCGAGCCCGGCACGCTGACCGCCATCGTGGGCCCCAACGGCGCGGGCAAGACCACGTACTTCAACCTCATTTCGGGACAGCTGCGCGCCACGGCGGGCAGCGTCACGCTGGGTGGGCAGGACCTCACGGGGCAGTCCGTCTCGGCGCGCACACATGCGGGCCTGGGCCGGGCGTTTCAGCTCACCAACCTGTTCCCCAACCTCAGCGTGCTGGAGAACGTGCGCCTGGCCGTGCAGGCCACGCAAGAGGGCAAGCACCGCCGGGGGCTGAACCTGTGGAGCATCTGGAGCGACCACCGCGACCTGACCGACCGCGCCCGCGCCATCCTGCAGGCGGTGGCCATGCTCGACCGCCAGGACACGCCTGTGGCGAGCCTGCCGCACGGCGACCAGCGCAAGCTCGAAGTGGCGCTGCTCATGGCGCTGGAGCCGCAGGTCTACATGTTCGACGAACCCACGGCCGGCATGAGCCACGACGAGGCCCCCGTGATCCTGAACCTGATCCGCGAGCTGAAGAAGGACAAGACCAAGATCATCCTGCTGGTGGAGCACAAGATGGACGTGGTGCGCGAGCTGGCCGACCGCATCATCGTGTTGACCAACGGCACCCTGGTGGCCGACGGCGTGCCCGCCGAAGTCATCGCATCGCCCGTGGTGCAGGAAGCCTATCTCGGCGTGACGAAGGAGGCGGCCGCATGACGACCCCCAACACCCACAACAACGCGGGCAACCTGCTCGAACTCAAAGGCGTGCACACCCACATCGGCGCGTACCACATCCTGCACGGCGTCGACCTGGCCGTGCCCAAGGGCCAGCTCACCATGCTGCTGGGCCGCAACGGCGCGGGCAAGACCACCACGCTGCGCACCATCATGGGCCTGTGGCATGCGTCGCAGGGCAGCATCCACTTCGCGGGCCGCGACATCACGGCCATGAACACGCCCGCCATTGCCGGCATGAACATCGCCTACGTGCCCGAGAACATGGGCATCTTCGCGGACCTCACGGTGAAGGAAAACATGCTGCTGGCCGCGCGCGGCGCCAAGAACGCTGCGCAGATGGACACGGCCCGGCTCGAATGGATCTTCCGGCTCTTCCCGGCCGTGGAGAAGTTCTGGAACCACCCCGCGGGCAAGCTCAGCGGCGGGCAAAAGCAGATGGTGGCCGTGAGCCGCGCCATCGTCGAGCCGCGCGACCTGCTCATCGTGGACGAGCCCAGCAAGGGCCTCGCGCCCGCCATCATCAACAACATGATCGAGGCGTTCGACCAGCTCAAGAAGAGCGGCGTGACCATCCTGCTCGTCGAGCAGAACATCAACTTCGCCAAGCGGCTGGGTGACACCGTCGCCGTGATGGACAACGGCCAGGTGGTGCATGCAGGCAGCATGGCCGCGCTGGCGCAAGACGAGGCATTGCAGCGGTCGCTGCTGGGGCTGGCACTATGACAAACACTCTGAATTTCAAGCCTTTTGGTGCTCTACCGCTGGATGGGAAAGCGCAAGCAGCTATCGAAATGGTAGCGAACGCTGTCGCAGCACCCACCCGCCCAGGAGGCCCGGCATGAGCATCATCGCCCGCGACTTCGACTGGAAACCCCTGGCGCTGGTGCCGGCGCTCGCGCTGCTGGTGCTGCCCTTCATCGGCTCGCCCAGCACCTGGCTCACGCTCACGGTGGCGGGCCTGGCCATGGGCATGATCATCTTCATCATCGCCTCGGGCCTCACGCTCGTGTTCGGCCTGATGGACGTGCTCAACTTCGGCCACGGCGTGTTCATCGCGCTCGGTGCCTTCGTGGCCACCAGCGTGCTGGGCGCCATGGGCGACTACACGCAAAGCGCCGACCTGTGGCGCAACCTGATGGCGGTGCTGCCCGCCATGCTGGTGGCCATGGCCGTCGCCGGGGCGGTGGGCCTGGCGTTCGAGCGCTTCATCGTGCGGCCCGTGTACGGCCAGCACTTGAAGCAGATCCTCATCACCATGGGCGGCATGATCATCGGCGAAGAGCTGATCAAGGTCATCTGGGGCCCCGCGCAGATCCCGCTGCCGCTGCCCGAAGGCATGCGCGGCTCGCTGCTCGTGGGCGACGCCGCCATCGAGAAATACCGACTGATCGCCGTGGCGGTGGGCCTGGTGGCCTTCGGCGTACTGGCCTGGACGCTGTCGCGCACCAAGGTCGGCCTGCTCATCCGCGCGGGCGTGCAGGACCGCGAGATGGTCGAGTCGCTCGGCTACCGCATCCGCCGCCTGTTCGTGGGCGTGTTCGTCGTGGGCTCGGCCCTGGCGGGCCTGGGCGGGGTGATGTGGGGCCTGTACCAGCAGAACGTGATCCCGCAGATGGGCGCGCAGGTCAACGTGCTGATCTTCATCGTGATCATCATCGGCGGCCTGGGGTCCACGGGCGGCGCCCTCATCGGCGCGCTGCTGGTGGGGCTGATGGCCAACTACACCGGCTTTCTGGTGCCCAAGGTGGCGCTGTTCTCCAACATCGCCCTCATGGTCGCGATCCTGCTCTGGCGCCCGCAAGGGGTGTATCCAGTAGCGAACCGCTGAAGAGGAGCCCACAACATGCTGAACCGACTTCTCTCCGGCGACTACCCGCGCAGCAAGGTGCTGGCGGTGATCCTCGTGGCCATCTTCCTGGGGCTGGCGTTCGCGCCGTTCCTGTTCCCGGGCGTCAAGGCGCTGTCCGTCGCGGCCAAGGTGCTGATCTTCGTGGTGCTCGTCGCCAGCTTCGATCTGCTCTTGGGCTACACCGGCATCGTGAGCTTTGCGCACACCATGTTCTTCGGCATCGGGGCCTATGGCATTGCGGTGGCCACCACGCGCATGGGGCCCACCTGGACCGCACTGGGCGTGGGCCTGGGTGGCGCGCTGGTGCTCTCGCTGCTGCTGTCGCTGGCCGTGGGGCTGTTCTCGCTGCGGGTGCGCGCCATCTTCTTCGCGATGATCACGCTGGCCGTGGCCGCGGCGTTCCAGACGCTGGCGTCGCAGCTGTCGGACATCACCGGCGGCGAAGACGGCCTGACCTTCAAGGTGCCCGAGATCCTGTCACCCAGCTTCGAGCCGTTCGACGAGCCCTTCCTGGGCGTGACGCTGGATGGGCGGCTGCTGTGCTACTACCTGCTCTTCGTGGTGGCCGTGGCGCTGGTGCTGGCGCTGCTGCGCATCGTGAACTCGCCCTTCGGCCGCGTGCTGCAGGCGATCCGCGAGAACGAGTTCCGCGCCGAGGCCATCGGCTACCGCGTGGTGGTGTACCGCACCACATCCAGCGTGCTGTCGGCCCTGTTCGCCTGCTGCGCGGGCGCCATGCTCGCGCTCTGGCTGCGCTACAACGGGCCGGACACCTCGCTCAGCTTCGAGATCATGATGGACTGCCTGCTCATCGTCGTGATCGGCGGCATGGGCACCATCTACGGCTCGGCCATCGGCGCCGTGCTGTTCCTCGTGGCGCAAAGCTACCTGCAGGATTTGCTGCGCCTGGGCAGCGAGGCCGCGTCGGGCCTGCCCTGGCTGTCGGGGCTGCTGTCGCCCGACCGCTGGCTGCTGTGGCTGGGCGTGCTGTTCGTCCTGTCGGTCTATTACTTCCCCACCGGTGTGGTGGGGCGCCTGCGCGCGGCCGCGGCGCGCAAGGCCTGAGCACCACACGTCCGCCAGCGCGGACGTGGGTGGCGCCCGCAGGAGCGGGCGTGGGTGAGGTGCGGGGTAGCTGTGTAAAAAAGTGAAGACAAAAACAGGAGACAAGCACATGGTGAAGAAAAGCATCCACGGGGGCCTGCGCCCCTTCGTCCCCGCGGCCCTGGCGGCAGCGGTCCTCGCGGCCTGCGGCGGCAATGGCGGTGACAACAGCAACAACAACGCACCCGCGCTGAACGCCAAGCCCGCGTACCTGGGCACCATCAGCGAGACCAGCTACGACGGCACCAGCAACGACCTGCTGACCGCAGGCCTCGGGGCCAGCGGCCTGGCCGCAGCCCTGCCGCCGGCCTCTGCCGACCCGCTCAAGCCCACGGCGGCCGAGCTGCGCCGCACGGCCATCCACACCAACTACCGCGGCATGCTCGACATGACAGCCGCGGGCGGCTACGGCCTGCTGTACGGCCCCAACGTCGATGCGCAAGGCAAGGTCACCACGGGCGAGGGCAAGGTGGCGGGCACCGAGTACATCGCCTTTGCCGACGACGGCACGGGCCGCAAGAACGTCACGCTCATGGTGCAGGTGCCCACCACGTTCAACCCGGCCAAGCCCTGCATGATCACGGCCACCACCTCGGGCTCGCGCGGCGTGTACGGCGGCATCTCCACCGGCGAATGGGGCCTGAAGAAGGGCTGCGCCGTGGCCTACTCAGACAAGGGCACGGGCGGCGCGCCGCACGACCTGCAAAACGACACCGTGCCGCTGATCGACGGCACGCGCGCCACCGCCGCCGCGGCGGGCAAGAACGCGGCCTTCAACGCCGGCCTCACGGCCACCGAGCTGGCCGCCTTCAACACCGCCACGCCCAACCGCTTCGCCTTCAAGCACGCGCACTCGGGCCAGAACTCCGAGAAGGACTGGGGCACCACCACGCTGCAGGCGGTGGAGTTCGGCTACTACGTGCTCAACCAGCGCTACGGCAACACCGACGCCGCCGGCCAGCGCCTCAAAACACTCACGCCCGCCAACACCATCGTCATCGCGTCCAGCATCTCCAACGGCGGCGGCGCCGCCATTGCCGCGGCCGAGCAGGACACGCAGGGCCTCATCAGCGGCGTGGCCGTGTCCGAGCCGGCGCTCGAGCTGCCGGCCAACCCCGGCGTCACCGTGCGCCGCGGCGGCACCACCGTCGCCGTCACGGGCAAGACGCTGGTGGACTTCACCACCTACGCCAACCTGTACCAGGCCTGCGCGTCGCTGGCCGCCTCGGTCAGCACCAGCCCCTATGCGGCTGCGTACGCTGCGGGCTTTGCCAGCGCGGCGCTGCCCATTGCGCCCAACCGCTGCGCGGCACTGAAGAACGCCGGGCTGCTGTCGGCCTCCACCACCGCCACGCAGGCCGAAGAGGCGCTGCAAAAACTGCGCGACTACGGCTGGGAGCCCGAGTCGAACGACCTGCACGCATCGCTGGCCGCGTTCGAAGTCGCGCCCGCCGTGGCCGTGACCTTTGCCAACAGCCTCTCGCGCGCCAGCGTGAAGGACCACCTGTGCGGCTTCAGCTACGCCGGTGCCACGGCGGCCGGTGCGGTGGCGCCGCTCGCACCCGCCGCGCTGGCGGGCATGTTCGCCACGGGCAACGGCGTGCCGCCATCGGGCGGCATCCAGCTCATCAACAACCAGGGCAGGCTGGGCGCGGCGCGCGACTTCCTGTCGGTGTCCGAGTCCGGCGTGGCCGACTGGAACACGCCGGGCGCGCTGTGCCTGCGCAACCTGGTCACCGGCACCGACGCCGCCGCCAAGAAGCTGCAGGCCGGTGTCGATGAAACCCGCCGCAACGGCAACCTGCGCGGCAAGCCCGCCATCATCGTGCACGGCCGCGCCGATGCGCTGCTGCCCGTGAGCCACACCTCGCGCCCCTACGCCGCGCTGAACAAGAAGGTCGAGGGCGCGGGCAGCAAGCTCAGCTATGTGGAAGTGGCCAATGCCCAGCACTTCGACAGCTTCATCGGCCTGCCCACGGTGCTGCCCGGCTACGACACCCGCTACGTGCCGCTGCACGTGTACCTGAACCACGCGCTCGACGCGGTGTACGAGCACCTGGCCAACGGCAAGGCACTGCCTGCCAGCCAGGTGGTGCGCACCGTGCCGCGCGGCGGCGTGGCCGGCAGCGCGCCCGCCATCACCGCGGCCAACGTACCGCCACTGGCCGCCACCCCCGTGGCCGCCAACGCCATTGCCGTCACGGCAGCAGGCGCCATCACCATACCCGACTGACCGCAAGGAGCTTCGCAAGACCACCGCAGTCCAGCCCCCCCGGGTTGAGCACAGGCCCCGTGCCCGCGCTCACCGGAAGGCTGCGCGAACGACATCCGAACGGAGACACGACACGATGGAAAAGCTCAAACGATGGAGCCGCTGCGCAGCCTCCAGGCTGGCGTCAATGGTGGCAATGGCGGCAATGACGGTGGCCGTGTGCAGCGCCGCCCTGGCGCCCCCGCTGCACGCGGCCGAGGTCGTGGTGGGGCAGGTGGCCCCGCTGTCGGGCGTGCTGGCCAGCACCGGCGCGCAGATGGTGCTGGGCGGCAAGATCTACTTCGACTGGGTCAACGCCCAGGGCGGCGTGCACGGCGCCACCATCCGCCAGGAGGTGGTGGACGACGCGTACAAGGTCGCAGACACCGTGCGCCTGACCCGCGGCATGCTGGCGCGCCCCGACGTGGTGGCGCTGTACGGCTTTGCGGGCACCGCCAACATCACGCAGCTCTTGGCCGACGGCGTGCTGGAGCAGGGCGGCGCCGCGCTGGTCGCGCCGTACACGGGCGGCGAGTCGCTGCGCAGCCCGTTCAACCCCTGGATCTTTCATGTGCGTGCGGGCTACGTGGACGAGACCGAGCACATGGTGCAGCAGCTCACCACCCTGGGCATGAACCGCGTGGCCGTGATGTACCAGGACGACGGCTTCGGCAAGGCGGGCCTGGCGGGCGTGGAGGCGGCGCTGGCCAAGCGCAACCTCAAGCTGGTGGTGGCCGCGGGCTACGAGCGCAACACCGACCAGGTCGATGGTGCCGTCAAGGCCATCAAGGCCGCCGATGTGCACGCTGTCATCATGATCGCCATCAACAAGCCCGCCGCCGCGTTCATCCAGCGCTATCGCGAGCAGGGCGGCGGCGCGCAGCTGTACAACATCTCGGTGGTGGACCCGACCGAGCTGGTCAAGCTCGCGGGCATCAAGAACGCGCACGGCCTGGGCATCAGCCAGGTGGTGCCCTACCCCTACCGGCCCCAGCTGCCCGTGGTGCGCGAATACCAGTCGCTGCTCAAGAAATACGCGCCCGACGCCGAGGTCAACTACACCAGCTTCGAGCAGTTCCTGGGTGCCAAGGTGCTGGTCGAGGCGCTGCGCCGCGCGGGGCCCGCGCCCTCGCGCGCCCGGGTGGTCAAGGCGCTGGAGTCGCTGCAGAGCTACGACCTGGGCGGCATCACGCTCGGCTACTCGCCCACCAACCGCATCGGCTCGCGCTATGTGGAGGTCACCGTCATCGGCAGCAACGGCCGCCTGATGAAATAGTACGGATATGCCTTCAACCGTTGAACGTCGTTGGTTCGCCTTGCCGTGCTACAGCACTGTCTGCGGCTCCCGCCTAGTTGAACGGTCGAATGCACATCCGTCCATGCCGCGCCGCCCACGCAGCCGCCCGCCGTTTTCCATTTTCGTTTTCGTCCCCAAAGGTTGCCACCATGTCCCCCACTTCGCGCTACGCCACCTGCGCCGGCTATGAGATCCACTACATGGAGTGGGGCGGGGGCGCACCCGATGCGCCGGTGGTCATCGCCTGGCACGGCCTGGCGCGCACCGGGCGCGACATGGACGAGCTGGCCGCCCACCTGGCGCCACGCTTTCGGGTGATCTGCCCCGACACCATCGGCCGGGGCCTGAGCCAGTGGGCCCGCGTGCCAGGGGACGAATACCAGCTGTCGTTCTACGCGCGCATCGCGGCCGATCTGTTCGACCAGCTCTCCATCGACAAGGCGCACTGGGTGGGCACATCGATGGGCGGGGCCATCGGCACGGTGTGCGCGTCGGGCCTGTTCGAGCCGCAGCTCAAGGGGCGCATCACCAGCCTGCTGCTCAACGACAACGCGCCCCGCCTGGCCGATGCGGCGCTCGAACGCATCAAGGCCTATGCGGGCCACCCGCCATCGTTCGGCACGGTGCAGGAGCTCGAAGCGTTCTTCCGGCAGGTGTACCAGCCCTACGGCTGGCTCAGCGACGAGCAGTGGCGCCGCCTGACCGAGACCTCCACCCGCCGCCTGCCCGACGGCCGCGTGACGCCGCACTATGATCCGGCCATGGTGCAGCAGTTCACCCACCACACCAACGACTACCTGATCTGGGACCACTACGACGCGCTGGACATCCCCGTGCTGTGCCTGCGCGGCGAGCAGTCCGACCTGGTGCTGCGCGACGTCACCGCCGAGATGCTGACCCGCGGCCCCGGCGCGCGCGGCCAGGTCCAGGTGATCGAAGTGGCCGGCTGCGGCCATGCCCCGGCGCTGAACGTGCCCGCGCACTACGCGCTGGTCGACCGGTTTTTGGTGCACGGCGTGAAGGACCCCGGCCCGGCCGAGCCCGCCGTCGTGCGGTCTGCCGGCGGTGCGGGCCTGCATGCGAAGGCGCCGGTGCAGTACCGCGCCGCCACGCACCTGCAGTGGCCGTGATGACTGTGATGACTGTGGCACAGCGATGAAGAAACTGCTGGCGCTGACCGCCTCGCACCTGCTGACCGGGGCGATGGGCTTTGGCGCGGGAGTGTATGTGCTGCCCATCCTCATTGCGCCGGCCAGCCCCACGCCGCAAGACCTGCAGCCCAGCGCGTCCACCGCGCAGTGGACGGCCACGCTGCGCCGCGACCTCAAAGGCAGCGACGCGCTGCACTGGGGCGAGGGCACGGTCCACATCGGCCCGCACAGCATCAGCCTGCAGGGCCGGCTGGCCCCCGGGCCCGACTACAAGCTGTACCTGTCGCCCCAGTTCGTGGAGACCGAGGCCGACTTTCTGCGCATCAAGCCGCAGATGCTGCGCATCGGCGACGTCAAGACCTTCGACAACTTCATCGTCCCGGTGCCGCAGGGCGCAGACCCTGCCAGGTTCAACACCGTGGTCGTGTGGTGCGAGACCTTCGGCCAGTTCATCACCGCAGCGCAGTACCGCTAGCGGTGCGCAACCCGAAGGTGGCTGTCGGGGCTTTGGCGGTTGCCGCAGCGGTGGTTACGGTTGCTGCTGGGCCAGTTGCGCCAGGGCAGCCTGCACGCCCGCCAGGCCACCGACCCGCTGGTCGTTGATGAAGACCTGCGGCATCTGCCGCACCGACGGCCCGCACTTGGCATAGAAAGCCAGGCGCTCGGCCTCGTCGTCGATCTTGATCTCTTCAAAGGGCAGGGCGCGCGACTGCAGCAGCTTCTTGACGGAGTCGCACTGCGGGCAGGCGGACTTGGAATACACGGTGATTTTGAGCGTCATGGGCGCAAGTTTACGGGCGCCGCTGCCCGCCTGCGCGGCTGGGGGCATCTGCCCGCTGCGGCACAATGGCGGCGGCAGGGGGGTTGCGGCCTGGTGCCGGGCTCGCCAGGCACCACCCGCCGTCACCGCAGCCAGCCGCCCCGTTCAACTGTCTGTTCAATCCGCGCGCCCAGCCCCCGTACCCTGGTATCTCTGCACACCCATGCGCATGCGCAAGAAGCACGACCTGCCGCACAAGACCTGCCTGCACTGCGGCCTGCCCTTCACCTGGCGCAAGAAGTGGGAGAAGGTGTGGGACGAGGTGAAATACTGCTCGGACCGCTGCCGCAGCGAACACAAGCGCCAGCGCCCGGCCGGTGGCGGCAGCACCGGCCCCTGACCGGCCAGCCCGCGGCGGCGGTCAGCCCCCACACCGGCCGATGGATCGTTTCGCAGATGGAAGCCTGGTCGCCTCGCCGCTGCACCGCTTCACCACCTGACGGCATCAGCGCCTGAACCGATCCCCATTGAAGTACGTCAGCTCCACAAAATCCGTGCCGTTGTGGTCCTGCGGCCCATACCGCAGCTCGAAGCCGCCCATGTCGTACGGCCGCATGGAGTGCAGCGCCTCCATCAGCTTCTCGCGCGACGCGGCGCGGCCCGCGCGGCGCAGCGCTTCGATCATCAGGCGGCCGCTCACATAGCCTTCGAGCGACGAATACCCCGGCGCGCTGCCTTCCACACGCTTGAGCGCGGCCTGGTAGGCCTTCACCAGCGGTATCGCCACGCTGTCGGGGTTGGGCACCACCTGCGCCACCGTGATGCCCTTGGCCGACTCGCCCAGCGCGGCCAGCAGCGGGCGCGAGCCCAGGAACGAAATCGAAAACGCCGGCGCCTTCACCCGCGCACGCAGCGCCTTGTAGAACGGAATGCCCATCGCGCCCACCGACAGCGACGTCAGCGCGTTGGGCTGCCACGCTGCAATCTCGTCCACCGCACGGGCAATGCCCTCGGGTGTCTCGGTCACGAGGAACGCCTTCCACGCCGTGTTGCCATGCGCCTTGGCCGCCGCTTCGAACGCCGCCAGCGTCGCCTTGCCAAACGGGTTGTCAAAGTACGCCACCGCGCACTTGGTGAACCCGGTGGAGCCCAGCTGCTGCACGATCTTGCTCAGCTCCTGCGCATAGCTGGCGCGCGCATGGAACACCAGCGGGTTGAAGGGCCGCAGCGCGTCCGACCCCGTGGCCGGCGCTATCACCGGCACCTTGGCGGCCATGGCCACCGGCAGCGCGCCCATCACGCTGGTGGTGCCGCCGCAGCCCAGCAGCGCAAAGGCGCGCTCCTGCTCGACGAGCTTGCGGGCGTTGTCCGTGGCCTTGGCTGGGTCGCCGCCGTCGTCCAGGCTCACCAGCTCCAGCTTGCGCCCGTCCACGCCGCCCTTGTCGTTGGCCTCGATGAACGCGGCGTTGATGCCCTTGTTCATTTCCACGAACGGAAACGCCAGCGGCCCGCTGAGCGCCGCCGTCTGGCCGATGCGCCAGGCCTCGGCAGGCTGCGCGTGCACCCACGCAGGGGCCGTGGCGGCCGAGGCCGCCGCAGCGGCAAGCAACCGGCGGCGCGTGAGTGGCGGCGGGGCGCAAGGGGTTGGAAGGGTGGGCATGGGCCGGGTCTCCTGTCGTTATGTGTCCGGCCAGCCGGGCCCGCACAGGGCGCACCCGCCGCTGGCGGCGCGGCCAGTATCCAGCGCGGCCCGGCCCGCACCGGTCGGGGAAAACACTGGCTGCACCGCCCCGCGCGTCACCTTGGAGACTGGCCCCGGACCGCGTCCTGGCTGCCCGCGCGTGTGCAACTGGGCCTGCCCATCGCGCCCCGCGGCGCCGCCCGAACATAATCCAGTGGCAGCGCCACACCACGCCCCTTTGACCACATCCATGACCCCACCCCCGCCCCGCGCCCACACCCTGCGCCTGGTGCTGGGCGACCAGCTCAACCCCCTGCACAGCTGGTTTGCCGAGCACGATGCCGGCGTGGTCTACGTGCTGATGGAAGTGCGGCAAGAGACCGACTATGTGCTGCACCACGCGCAAAAGATCCTGGCCATCTTCGCCGCCCTGCGCGACCTGGCGCGCCAGCTGCGCGCGGCCGGCCACCGCGTGCGCTACGTCGCCATCGACGACGCCAGCAACCGCCAGTCCCTGCCCGGCAACCTGGCCGCGCTCATGGCGCACTACGGCGCGCAGCGCCTGCAGTACCAGCACCCCGACGAATGGCGGCTGGACAAGCAGTTGCGCACCTGGGGCGCGGAGCAAACCTTTGCCGTCGAGGCCGTGGGCAGCGAGCACTTCTACACATCGCGCACCGAGGTGGCCGACACGTTCCGGGGCCGCCCGCAGTGGCTCATGGAGCACTTCTACCGCCGCATGCGCCAGCGCCACCGCGTGCTGATGGACGACGTGGGCGAGCCCGAAGGCGGCCACTGGAACTACGACCACGACAACCGCAAGCCCTGGCCCGGCACGCCCGCCACCCCGCCCGATGCACGCCCCACGCACGACCACAGCGCGCTGTGGGTCACCATCGTGGCCGCGGGCGTGCAAAGCTTTGGCAACCCCCAGGCCGCGCAGCTGCGTTGGCCCGTCAATCGTGCCGAGGCGCTGGCGTGGCTGGACCACTTCATCACCGCTACGCTGCCGCACTTTGGCGCCTACGAAGACGCCATGAGCACGCGCAGCGCGCGCTTGTTCCACTCGCTGCTGTCGTTTGCGCTCAACACCAAGATGCTGAACCCGCGCGAGGTGGTGCAGCGCGCGGAGGCCGCCTACCGCGCAGGCACCGCCCCGCTGCCGGCGGTGGAGGGCTTCGTCCGCCAGATCCTGGGCTGGCGCGAATACGTGCGCGGCATCTACTGGGCCCACATGCCCGGGTACGACGAGCGCAACGCCCTGGGCCACACCGCGCCCCTGCCCGACTGGTTCTGGACCGGCCACACCCGCATGCGCTGCATGCAGCACGCCGTGGGCCAGTCGCTGGAGCATGCGTACGCCCACCACATCCAGCGCCTCATGGTCATCGGCAACTTCGCATTGCTGGCAGGGCTTGACCCCGCCGCCGTGCACCGCTGGTACCTGGGCGTGTACATCGACGCGTTCGAATGGGTGGAGGTGCCCAACACCGTGGGCATGAGCCAGTTCGCCGACGGCGGCCTGCTGGCCACCAAGCCGTATGTGAGCAGCGCCGCGTACATCGACCGCATGAGCGACTACTGCACCGGTTGCCACTACGACAAGAAGCTGAAGGTGGGGGAGCGTGCGTGCCCGTATAACGCGCTGTACTGGGACTTCTTTGCGCGCAACGAAGCAGTGCTGGGCAAGAACCCGCGGCTGGTGATGGTTTATCGGCAGGTGGAGAAGATGCAAGGGCCGCAGCTGGATGCGCTGCGCGAGCATGCGGCGCTGGTAAGGGGGCGGCTGGACGAGCTCTGATCGCAGGCCCGGCGGGCACGGTTGCTTGCGCTGGGCGGCACCACCGCGCGGCTACGTGAGCAGTTCGATCGTGCGAGGGGCTGGCCGCTCCATCGAATGGGGTGCCAAGCTGATTCCGCACGATCAAACTCTCCTTGGCCCCCACCGCGCACCGCTCGATGGCCTCGGCGTGAGATGCCGCCTGCCAAGTGCCAGCCGCCTACGCCGTTTGCGACTGTGCGATGGCAGAGATAACCTGCTCCAGCGCAGTCGTTCCTGCCCGCTGCATAGCGCTGGCATCGCTCTTGATGTCGATATGCGAGCTATTGAGCCCCACCGTCATTTCGGTAAACCCCGCAAGCGCCGCCGTGGAAAACTGGGCACCCGCCAGCGCCAGCGGCCAATCCGCCTGCGGCAGCACCGCCACATCGACCGGCTTCTTGATCGTGGCTGAGACCACGGCCGCTACATCGTGCGGACTGTAGTCTGCGGGCCCCGAGAGCGTCACCGCACAGGTCTGCGTCCACTCTTCTTGCAGCAAAGCAGCGGCAGCGCTGCCGACATCCACCGTGGCCACCATCGGCAGCCGCCGTTGCGGTGGTGCCAAAAACGTGGGCAGGGTGCCGCTGCGCACCGCCTGTTGAACCAGCGGCGTCCAGTTCTCCATGAAATACGCTGCGCGCAGGAAGAGGGTGGGCACGCCCGCTTCGCCCAGCCGCTGCTCCAACATTCGGTTCATCCCGATCCACCCGATCTTGCTGTCACGGTCTGCGCCCACCGAAGAAAGGGCCACGAGTTTGGGCACGCCTGCCGCCAGCGATGCACGCGCCACGGTGTCGGCTATCAAGGCAGCCATTTCGAACAGATCTTCACGACCGTAGTGCTGTGGGCAGACGACGTAGGCGCCCCGCACACCGCGGAGCGCTCCGGTCATGGCCGCCGGATCTGTCAGGTCGGCCACAGCCACCTCTGCGCCACGGTCGGTCCACGGGCGGCCTTTGGCCGGGTCGCGCACCACCACGCGCACCGGTTGGCCGGCCTGCAGAAGCGCGTGGGCGGCGGCAGCGCCGGTGCGTCCTGTCACGCCAAACACGGCATACGGCAATGAAGAAACAGTCATGCAAAAACTCCTACTCAAGATGAACAGAAATGGTGGATGATGGCCCGCAATGCATCAATGGTATGGAAGGCATAGCAAGAATGCACCAAGTGGATTTGTCAATGATCGACCTCAACCTGCTCAAACTCTTCGAGGCGCTGGTACGAGAGCGCAGCGTGACCCAGGCGGGCCTGCGCCTGGGCCTGAGTCAACCGGCCGCCAGCCGGGCACTGGGGCGCCTGCGCAGCATGCTGGGCGACCAACTGGTGGTGCGCGGCAGGCTTGGGCTGGACCTGACGCCGCGCGGTGAAGCACTGGCAGGCCCCGTGAGCAAGTTGCTGGACGACGCACGGGGCATCGTGTCGCCCGCAGTCTTCGACCCCGCCGCGGCCACAGGCCGCATCACCATCGCCGCGCACGACCACCTGAGCATCGTGGTGTTGGCGGGCCTGGTATCGCGTTTGGAGCAAAAGGCGCCCGCCTTGAGCCTACACATCGCCCAGCCGGCCGGCGACAACGTGCGGCTGATCGAGCAAGGCGCCGCAGACCTGGCGCTGGGCATTTTTGATGCGCTGCCGGGCAGCCTGCATCGGCGGGGACTCTATACCGACAGCCTGGTGTGCGTGGTGCGGGCCGGCCACCCTGCGGCCCAAGGAGCATTCACGCTGGGCCGTTACGTGGCCCTGCGCCAGGTTGCGGTGACGATTTCTGGCGTGGGGGAGAGCGCTGTGGATGTCGCTCTTTCAGCCCAGGGGCTTACCCGCCATGTCGCACTTCGGGTGCCGCATTTTCTGGCGGCGGCCATGCTGGTCGCGGACAGCGACATGGTCCTGACCCTGCCCAGCCGGTTTGCGCGTTTGATGGCCAAGAGGCTTCCGCTTGCGCTGCTGGACTTGCCGCTACCGGTGGCGTCTTTGTCACCGGCCATGATCTGGCACGAACGCTTTCACGGGGACCCGGCGCATGCGTGGGTGAGGCAGCAGTTGGTGGATATCGCCGCGTCGCTGGATGTGGAGACTATGCGCGATGCGGGCGTGTGATGGACAAGCGGCGGGCTGCGAAGTGATGCGATCCGCTCGTCTTCATTGGTCAGCATCAGTCGGAATTGGCGGGCGAAGGTGGAGCGGCCCTCGGTGCCAAGCATGTAGCCGCGCCCAATGCTTTTGGGCTCACCACGCCCTCCAATGCGCTGCATGATGAAAGCCGTAGGCCCGTCGGTAGCTGGTTTCCAAAGAGGCTATTGCTCAGTCGCGAATCAGCCCATTCGGGTGCCTGCGGCTGCGATTGGATAGACAACGACGAAATCTGCAGCGGCGTCAGTTTCGTCACCTATCGATGTGCCCACCGTCGCAGCGTCCGCAAGCCTGTTGCCATAGATTTCTTCCGTCTCCAATACGTGGATGACCAGCGGAACGCCTGCCTCCACGTTGTCAGCAGCCAAGAAGATCAGCATTGCATGGGTGCCGTCTTCGTAGTCGAAGCCACTGTCGCGTAACAAGCCGTCCGAGAGCTTGTTCAACCGGTCAGGGAGTGCATACCGAAGGTCAAGGTCGGGATTGACCAGGAGGTGAGGTTCGAGTCGAATCAACAGTGATGGCATGGTGCCCCCTTTGTGACGATGGTATCGAACGAGTCTTTAGGGGACAGCGTGGGAGCCGCGTTCTGCCATCGACTAGGAGCTTGCTCGCTGCTGAGCCGGCGCCCGCCGCAAGGCGGTACTGTTGGCTTTGAAGGGATGAATGCTGACGTGGCAGTGTTCGGTACCTTGCTGAAAAGGTAGCATGACGACCTGCCGTTGCTCTTGGTCGGGCAGTCGATGGGCTCGTTCGCTTTGGCGGCGATCCTCGACCACGCAACGCCGTGGTCCGCCTTGCGTAGGCATCTCGATGCGCTGGAACACGTCGCTACTTCAACCAGTCGCTATGCCAACCGCAGGATTGCGCCATGTCTCACGCACACTACCCTGCCACGCCTTTCACCTCCCTGCAGTCCCTGCCCAAGGGCTACCGCGCCATCGTCATCGGTGCCACCGGCGCCATCGGCAGCGCCTTTCTGGCGCACCTGCTGGCCGACCCGCGCTGCGCCCTGGCCCTGGGCCTGGGGCGCCACACCAGCCCGGCGATCGACCTGGACGACGAGGCCACCATCGCCAACGCCGCCCAACACCTCAAGGCCCAGGGCCCGTGGCACTGCATCATCCACGCCGCCGGCATGCTGCATGGCCCCCACGGCCTGCCTGAAAAGCGCCTGGGCCAGATGAACTACGCGCAGATGGAGGCCACCTTCCGCGCCAACACCTTCGGCCCTGCGCTGGTGCTGGCCCACTTTGCGCCGCTGCTGCCCAAGCAAGAGCGCGGCCTGCTGGCCGTGCTCTCGGCCAAGGTGGGCAGCATTGGCGACAACCGCCTGGGCGGCTGGTACAGCTACCGCGCCTCGAAGTCCGCGCTGAACATGCTGCTCAAGACGGCGTCCATCGAAGTGGCCCGCACCCACCCGCAGGCCGTGCTGGTGGCGCTGCACCCGGGCACCGTCGATTCGGCGCTGTCGGCACCGTTCAATGGTGCGGAAATCGGCCGCCGGGCCAGCGATGCGGCGGGCGATATGTTGCGGGTGATGGATGGGTTGGAGGCGGGGGAGACGGGCGGTTTTTATGGCTATGGCGGTGAGCTGCTGCCTTGGTGAGGGGAGGGCGGTTTAAGGCTGATAGGCGATGTCGCCAACGGCCGCCTTGCAGCCTCGCAGCCTCGAAGACGGCGACCAGACGGCGGGACATTGCGCGCCGCCTGCCCTCTGTTCGACTAGGACTCGCCGCGTTTGCTCTTTGCAGACAACTTGGCCCTTGACGCCGAGCCTCGGGGCTCGCGTCGACCACCAAGCAATTCCTTGCTGCTCAACACGTACTCGGAGTTCTCGGTCAGACGTTGCACGGCCAGGTCGATGAAGGCCCGCGCGCGCGCGGGCTGCGAGGTCCTGCTGCCGAAGTACACGAAGTAGCTGGCGTAATCTGGCATGTGGTCGACCAGGATGGGAACCAGTTGACCCGCCCGGATGTATGGTGCGGCCGTCACTCCGGCCAACTGCCCCAGCACTTTGCCTGCCAGCACGGCCTGCAATTCGAAGACTTCGTCATTGCTGCAGATGGCTGGCACCACCGGCTGGTCGACCACTTGCTCGTCGAGCTTGACGTGCCACGGCGCGACCTTGCCCGTGCCAGGGTGGCGAAAGGCGCTGCAGCGGTGAGAAGCGAGTGCGCCCAATGAGTCGGGAACGCCATGCCGTTCGAAGTAGGCCGGTGCACCGCAGATGAGCAACTGCAGCGGGAACAGTTTGCGCGCAATGACGCCCTCGTGGGGCGAAGGACCGAGCCTGAAGCCGACGTCCACACGGTCTTCGACCCAGTTGCCGACGCGGTCGTCCAGCAGCACGTCGGGCTGGATGCCGGGGTAGCGCTCGCAGAACTCCTCCACCAGGCGCCAGAGTATGGGCTGGAACGTCGTGCGTGGTCCGGCGATGCGCAGAGGCCCGGCAAACTCATCCCGTGCCATGCGGGCGTTCTGCAGCGCCCGCTGCATGCCCATGAGCGCCGGCTGTACGTCATCGAGCAGGCGTTGTCCCGCATCGGTCAATGACATCACCCTCGTCGTGCGGTGAAACAGCCGCGCGTTCAAGTGCTCCTCCAGCTGAGCCAGCGCCTTGCTGGCCGCCTGGGGGCTGATGTTCAGCGCCAGTGCGGCCTTGCGCAGGCTGCCCAGCTCGGCCGCCTGGATGAAGGTGGAGATGGAACGAAGCTCGTTGATGGCCATGGGATGCTGCCTCCTGCCTGAATTGTCACCATTCTGATGCCAATCAAACAACCTTCTTGTCACTATTCGGATGCGAGTTGAGTGCCTACAGTCCGTTCCATTGAATCCCAAAGAACCCGCCATGCAACACGTCACCCTGAACAACGGTGTCCAGATGCCCATCCTGGGCTTTGGCGTCTTCCATATCTCCGATGCTCAGGAGTGCGCGCGCAGCGTGGTCGATGCCATCGAGACGGGCTACCGGCTGATCGACACCGCCGCTTCCTACATGAACGAAGAGGCCGTCGGCATGGGTCTCAAGGCCAGCGGCGTCGCCCGCGACCAGCTCTTCGTCACATCCAAGCTCTGGGTGCAGGACGCCGGCTACGATCGCACCCGGCAGGCCATCGACAAGTCGCTGCGCCGACTCCAGACCGACTACCTTGACCTCTACCTGATCCACCAGCCCTTCGGCGATGTCCACGGCGCCTGGCGTGCGATGGAAGAGGCCTACCGCGCCGGCAAGCTGCGCGCCATCGGCGTCAGCAACTTCCATCCGGACCGGCTGATGGACATTGAGGCCTTCAACGAGATTGCGCCAGCGGTCAACCAGGTCGAGGTGAACCCTTTCCAGCAGCAGCTTGAGAGTGTGCCTTTCATGAAGGAGATCGGTGTGCAGGCCGAAGCCTGGGCGCCCTTCGCCGAAGGGCGCAACGGCCTGTTCCAGAACGAGGTTTTGCTGGCCATAGGCGCGCGCTACGGCAAGTCGGCCGGCCAGGTCGTGCTGCGCTGGCTGGTGCAGCGCGGTATCGTCGCCCTGGCAAAGTCGGTTCGCAAGGAGCGCATGGCCGAGAACATCGCCATCTTCGACTTCTCGTTGGACGATGAGGACATGGCCCGCATCGCGGCGCTCGACACCAATACCAGCAGCTTTTTCTCGCACCGCGATCCGGCCATGGTCAAGTGGATGTCAGAACGCAGGCTGGACCTCTGAGGCGCTGCGTGAACACGTCGGCACCTCCAGCACACTCCGGCAAGGCGGGCACCGTGCTGGCCATCATCGTGGCCAGCTACCTGATGATCGTGGTGGACATCTCCATCGTCATCACCGGCCTGCCTCGCATCCAAGCCAGTCTGGGTTTCAGCGCGGCCCAGCTGTGCTGGGTGACCAATGCCTACACCCTGGCCTTCGGCGGCCTGCTGCTGCTGGGGGCCCGTGCCGGCGACATCCTCGGTCGCCGGCGCATGTTCATCCTGGGACTGGCCTTGTTCACGCTGGCCTCGGTGGCGATCGGTCTGGCCGGATCGGCCGCTTGGCTGCTCGCGGCCCGCGCCGTCCAAGGCGTCGGCGCAGCGGTCCTGGCGCCCTCCACCTTGGCCCTGCTGTCCACGCATTTCGCCGAAGGCCCGGCGCGTACCCGCGCTCTGTCCCTGTACGCCGCAGCGGCTGGCGTTGGTGCCACGCTGGGGCTGGTGCTGGGCGGCTTGTTCGCCGACCTGCTGTCCTGGCGCGCCGGCTTCTTCATCAACCTGCCCATCGGGCTGCTGCTGATCGTCGCGGCCCGCCGGCATATCGCGGAGACGCCGCGTCATCGGGGCCGTTTCGACCTGGGTGGTGCGCTGAGCTCCACCCTGGGGATGACGGCGCTGGTCTATGGGCTGGTTCGAGCGGCCGACGCGGGCTGGTCGGATGCGCAAGCGCAAGTGGCTCTGGTCGCTGGCGTGCTGATGCTGGTTGCCTTCATCGGGATCGAGTGCCGCGTCAGCCAGCCGATCCTGCCGATGCGCCTGCTGGCCAGCCGGGAGCGCGCGGGAGCCTATCTCGCGCGCATGCTCTTCCTGGGCGGCGCCGTGGGCTTCTGGTTCTTCTCCACGCAGTTCCTGCAGGGCGTGCTGCACCTGCGTCCGCTGCAGGCGGGCATCGCGTTCCTGCCGGTGACCCTGCCCAACTTGGTGTCGGCCCTGGCCGTGCCCAAGCTGGCACGCCGCTTTGGCAACGAGCGCCTGCTGCTCGTGGGCCTGCTGCTGGGTGTCATCGGCCTCCTGTGGCTCGGCCTGGCCGGTGCCGATGCCAGCTACTGGGCCGACGTGGCGCCGCCCATGCTGCTCATCGGCCTGGGCCAGGGCCTGCTGCTGGCCCCTTTGACCGCTGCCGGTGTCGCCGGGGTGGCCCGTGAAGATGCCGGTGCCGCCTCCGGCATGGTCAACATCGCGCACCAACTGGGCGGGGCCTTGGGGCTGGGGCTGCTGGTGCTCGTCTTTGCCCATTCGGCGCCGGTCGTCGGCGCACAGGACAGCGCCGCGCTGGCACAGCGGATTTCTGCCGTGATGGATGTGGGCGCTCTGTTGCTCGGCCTGGCCCTGCTCGTGTCCTGGGCCTTCATCTTCTTGCCCGGTCGCCACGCGCGACAACAAGCTCAGGAGGTACTTTCGTGAAAACATTGCTTTGCTTGGCCATGGGCGCCGCAGCCGCCTCTGCTGGTGCGCAGCCTGCCGACGGCACCGCTACCGCTGCACCCGTGGTGCAGGTGCGGGCCGCGTCGTCCGCGCCGGTTGCCACCGGTGCCGCCGAGAACTTCAGTGGGGTCGCCCGCATCAGTTCTCCCTTCAAGGCGCTGTCCCCCGGCAGGGCCGGCGGCGCGACCGTGAGCTTTGAGCCCAGCGCGCGCACGGCATGGCATACCCACCCGCTAGGACAGACCCTCATCGTCACGGCAGGCCTGGGCTTGGTGCAGCAGCAAGGTCAGCCGGTACAGGTCATCCGCCCCGGCGACGTGGTCACCATTCCTGCCAACGTTCGCCACTGGCATGGTGCCGCGCCCGAGACCGTGATGACGCATGTGGCCATCGCCGAGAAGGACAACGGCATCTCGGTTCGCTGGCAGGAAAAGGTCGCTGACGCGGACTACCGGGCTGCCTGGGTTAGTACCGGGCTGGGCCTTGAGCGCAGCCACGTCAAGTCGCAGGCGCCCGCCGGGACTTTGTCGCCCAGGCAGCGCGCCATCCCGCTGATCGCGGCGTTCGCGGCGAGCAGCGACATGCCCAGGCTCGGCGCCGCGCTGAACCAAGGCCTGGATGCAGGTCTCAGCGTCGGCGAGGCCAAGGAGGTGCTCGTGCAACTCTATGCCTATGCCGGCTTCCCGCGCAGCCTCAATGCGCTGGGTGAACTGCTGAAGGTGGTCGAGGTACGCCGGCAGCGCGGCATCCAGGACGCACCGGGACGAGAACCCAGCCGCGCCGTGTCCACCGGTGACGAGTTGCTGCGAGCCGGCCGGGCCAATCAGACGGAAATCTCCGGCGGGCCGGTTCAAGGCCCGGTGTTCGACTTTGCGCCCGTCATCAACCAGTTCCTTCAGGCCCATCTGTTCGGCGACATCTTCGAGCGCGACAACCTCGACTGGCCCAGCCGCGAGTTGGCCACCGTCGGTGCATTGGCCGCCACGCCGGGCGCAGAGGCGCAATTGCGCTCGCACATGCGCGCCAGCTTGCGCGTGGGCCTGGCGCCCGCCCAGCTGCAGCAGCTCACGCAAGCGCTGGCAGAAGAGGTCGGCGACCAAGCTGCGTTGCGCGCGCGCGAAGCCCTCACACACGCACTGGCTCTGGCATCGAAAGGATGAGCATGAACATCACCCGCCCCCGTTTCAGCTCGACTTTGGCCTCGACCTTCGCCTCGACCTTGGTGATTGCCAGCCTGCTCGCCAGCTGTGCGGCGCCTGGAGGCGCCGGCCGTGGCGACTTGGTCATTCTTCAGTCGCAAGGCAGCTTCGCCGTCGGCGGCACGGTGCTGAAGACACCCGGCACGTATGACAACAATCAGCCCACTGCGGCTGGACAGAGCTTTCACGGCGACCACCTCTACGCCTTCTACCAGGTCCCGCTGCACCCCAGGCCCCTGCCCATCGTGATGCTCCACGGCGCCTTCCAGTCGGCACGCAGCTGGGAGTCCACGCCGGATGGCCGGGAGGGCTTTCAGACCCTGTTCGTGCGCCGAGGTTGGCCGGTCTATCTGGTCGATCAGCCGCGCCGTGGACGCGCGGGCAACAGCACGGTGGCCGCCTCGCTCGCGCCCGCCCCCAACGACCAGCTGTTCTTCGACCAGTTCCGCATCGGCAAGTGGCCCAGCTACTTCGACAACGTCCAGTTCGACCGCAAGCCGCAGACGCTGGACCAATTCTTCCGCTCGGTCACGCCCAACACCGGGCCTTACGACGCCACTGTGATTGCGGATGCCATGTCGGCGCTGCTGGTCAAGACCGGCCCGGCCGTTCTATTCACTCACTCGCAGGGCGGCGGGCCAGGCTGGCTGACAGCCATCAAGAGCCCCAACGTGAAGGCCATCGTTGCGTTCGAGCCTGGAAGTGGATTCATCTTTCCACCGGGTGAACTGCCGCCAGCCATGCCCAGCGCGGCGGGAACCCTGGCACCGGAGGCGGTGTCGGCCGAGGACTTCCAGAAGCTGACCCGGGTTCCCATCGTCATCTACTACGGCGACAACTTCCCGACCGAGCCCACGACGGAACGCGGCCAGGACAACTGGCGGGTGCGACTCGCCATGGCTCGCCTCTGGGCGGACGCCGTCAACAAGCATGGCGGCGATGCGCGCGTGGTGCACCTGCCGGAGACGGGCATCCGCGGGAACACCCATTTCGTCATGTCCGACCTGAACAACGTGCAGATCGCCGACCTGGTGTCTGCCTTCCTGGCGCAGAAGAAGCTCGATGGCGCCCGCGCCCAGCCCCGTTCACTCACACGATTGGAACCTCTATGACCCACGAAGCCTTCAACGCAAAGCGCCGCGATTTCCTCGGGACTTCGGCACTCGCAATTTCCGCAGCAAGCCTGGGCGTTACAGCAATGACCCTCTCGACCTCGGCAGCCGCGGCCGACTACAAGAAGAACCCCTTCACACTGGTGTACGGCGATGCCATTACCGCCAACGAGCCGGGTCAGGTCCATATCCATCCGGTGACGTACAAGCTCAATGGCCTGGACATCGTCGCCAACGTCTATACCCCCGCAAACTTCGATCCGGCCAAGAAGTACCCCGCCGTGGTGGTCGCACACCCCAATGGCGGGGTCAAAGAGCAGACCGCCGGCCTGTATGCGCAGCGGCTGGCCGAGCTGGGCTACGTCGCGATGGCCATGGATGCCGCCTACCAGGGCGGCAGCGGCGGGCTGCCACGCTCGGTGGATACGCCGGGAAACCGCACCGAGGATATCCATGGCGCCGCCGACTTCATCACCCGCTACCCCGGCGTCGACGCGGCGCGCCTTGGGTTGCTGGGCATCTGCGGCGGTGGCGGCTATTCGCTGGCCGCAGCAAAGACCGACAAACGCTTCAAGTCGGTGGCCACGCTCAGCATGTTCAACTCGGGTCGGGTCCGTCGCAACGGCTTCGCCGACTCGCAGCTCGCCACGATTCAGCAGCGTCTGAAGCAGGCTTCGGACGCACGCGCCCAGCAGATGGCTGGCGGGAAGCTTCTCTACTCCGGCGACGCCGATATGACGGATGCGCAGATCGCTGCCTTGCCCTTCGAGATGTACCGGCAAGGCTACGAATACTACTGGCGCACCCATGCCCATCCGGGTTCGACCTTCAAGTACACCACCAGCAGCCTGCTGGACCTGATGCGTTGGGACGCGACGGACCAGATCGACATGATCGAGCAGCCCTTGCTGATGATTGCCGGCAGCAGGGCCGACAGCCTCTACATGACCGAGGCCGCGTTTGCGAAGGCAACGGGCGCGAAAAACAAGGAACTGTTTCTCGTTGAGGGCGCCACGCACATCGAGACCTACTGGGTCCCCAAGTACGTGGATGCTGTCTTGGCCAAGCTGGCCCCTTTCTATGCCAAGAACCTGTGACGCCGGTTCGACCAGTTTCAAGCGGTCGTCAACCAAAGAGTTGAAGGGGGCTGTGTGGTGTTTGCCCAGTGCCGCGTCGGCGCAGGAATCAGTCCCTGTCGGCGTGTATCAGCTTTAGTCGTCATTGATAGACACACGACTCTTTGAACCAGGCACGCCCAGGTATGCATGCCATCGATCTGTGGCGGTTGCACCGCTCACTGTTGAGCCGGACGGATCGGAAGCTCAACGCACCGGCGTCTTGCAAGGACGGCTTTCAGCGAACAATGCTGTACACAGGGACTGACCGTCAAGGTCTGCAATCGCTGCACTGCAGATATCGTCGCGGTCGATGTTCAGCCAGCACACCTCCATTGGTCCACGGGACTACTTTTTTGTGACGTGGCTCAATTCACGCCCCATCTCATTCAAGACCCGCATTGCTGATCAATCCGGCGTGCGCTTACCGTCCGCTCAATCAACCCGCAGCACCTCAAACTCCTGCCGGACCAGTGCAACCTGTATCCACACTGCATCCCCCTCGCACTTGCCCAGCACAGCCCTGCCCAACGGGGCATCGCTGCTGATCACCTGCACGGTGTGACCGGCGCAGGCCAGCTTCATGCTGCCTCCCTGCGGGCCCAGAAAGAGCAGCAACTGTTGCTGCCGCTGCTGCTGCTGCTGGTCATCGGCATCGACCAGGCAGACCAGTGCACCCAGCTGTATGCCTTGGCGGGCGTCGTAAGGGTGCGGGCGGAACTGGCGCCAATGGGCCATCGCCTGGCGGATGGCTTCGGCGCGGCGGGCCTGGCCGGTGGCCAGGTAGGCGGCTTCCAGGCCCAAGGTGTCGTACTTGTTCTCGGCGATGTTCTCTTCGTGGGTCGCGGTTTCATGGGCCGCCCGCACGGCCTCCTCGGCTTGCAGCAGGTCTTCGGCGAGGCGTTCCAGTACCTGCTGCTGCAGCAAGAATTTATCCATGATGATCATCAAAAGTCGGCATCTCTAACGGGCGGGGGCGGCGCTGGATTATGAAGGGCGCCACCGGTCTTCGGGGCTTCACACGCGGCACCAGACCGAGCAGAAAGCACAGCGGGTGCAGGGTGTGGTCGTCGTGCAGTGCTCGCAGCCGCCTCGTGTCGAATGCCGGGGGTGAACCGGCCTGTGGCGTGGCGGTACCGATCTACCGGTGCAAGCTGGGTGGGCGACTCTGCATGCGTTCATGCACGACTGTGCACGGGTGTCGCCCTTCACCTTGCTCGGTACGCGTTGGCTTGTCGACATCGCTGCCCCCATGCCCTGCCTACAATGCCGTGATGAGCCGGCCCCCAGCACCCGCACCCCTCGAGTGGGTCAGGCACGCCGAACCCATCGACGGCATGAAGCGCATCGAGGCGCGCTTTCATGGCAAGGCCTATGCGATGCACCGCCACGACACCTACGCAATCGGCAGCACGCTGGCAGGTGTCCAAAGCTTCAACTACCGCCACAGCCGGCGCGACAGCCTGCCGGGCCACACGATGGTGTTGCACCCCGATGAGGTCCACGATGGTCAGGCCGGTACCGACGAGGGCTTCCAGTACCGCATGGTCTATGTGGAGCCCGCGCTCATCCAGGCGGTGCTCCAGGGGCGCGCGTTGCCGTTCATCGAAGGGGGCGTGACCACCGACCCGCGCCTGGCGCTGGCCACCCACCACCTGCTGCGGCACATCGACACGGTGCCGGAGCCGCTGGAACACAGCCATGCCGTGGCCGAGCTGGCGCATGCGCTGCAAGCCGTGGCGGGCGCCCCTGCGCGGCTGCCCCAGGGCGACTTTCTGGCCGCGCAGCGTGCCTACGACTATCTGCATGCCCACCAGGCCCGGGTCATTGCGCTGGACGAGCTGGAGGCAGCCACGGGCCGTGACCGGTGGAGTCTGTCGAGCGACTTTCGCATCTTCTTCGGCACGAGCCCTTATCGCTTTCAGACGATGCGGCGGCTCGATGTGGTGCGCCGCATGTTGATGGGCGGTGCGTCGCTGGCCGACGCTGCCGCGACCGCCGGGTTTGCCGACCAGAGCCACATGACCCGCCACTTCACCAAGACCTTCGGGCTGACCCCGGGGCGGTGGCTGCGCATGGCCTCCGGCGGACGGGTTGCGCAGTGATGGGTGGATGAATGGATGAATGAACGGATGGATGGATGAAGGGGCGAGCCACGAACGTTCAATACAGGGTGAACAACGCTGCGTAGATTCGGCTTCTTTTTCCAAGGAAGGAGCGACCCATGTCCATGCCCCTCAACCCCACGGCGGCACCGGCCGGGCGCGGTCAAAGCCAGGCCATTGACCTGGTCCGGAAGATCGACGGCATCGATGGCCACTGGCAGCCGCGCGTCGTCGCAGAGATGAACGACTACCAGTTCAAGGTGGTGAAGGTGCAGGGAGAGTTTCCGTGGCATGTGCATGCCGACACCGACGAGACATTCGTCGTGCTGGAAGGCGAGCTGAAGATCGCGACCCGCGGTCGCGCTGACGCTGGCGATGGCGATGGCGATGGCGATCGCGCTGGCGACGGCGACGGCGAGTGTGCGGGCGGCGAAGCGGTCATCGTGCTGCGCGCGGGGCAGATGGCGGTGGTGCCCAGAGGCGTGGAGCACCAGCCCTCCGCAGATGCCGAAGTGAAGATGCTGCTGATCGAGCCGCGGGGCGTGGTGAACACGGGCGACGGCGCGCCGGGGGCACGCACCGTGGCCAACGATCAGTGGGTCTGAACCGGACGCCTTGCCAAAGCCCTTGCACAGGCGGCCGGGCTACGCCGGCCCTGGGCGATCAGGTGTTGGGGCGCGGAGATCGGGGTGAGCTGCCGGCGGCTTGGAGCAGGTCGCCCACCCGGTGGGTGCCGAGAAACGTGGGAATGCTGTCTGCCTCCAATGGCTTGGACAGGAAGTAGCCCTGGATGGCGTCGCACCCGGCCGCCACCAGCAGGTCGAGGACGCCTTGTGTCTCGACGCCCTCCGCCAGCATGCGGTAGCCCATCGAGTGGCCCAGGTCTATGAGCGATCGCACCAGCTTCAGCGCCCTCGGGCTGGTCTCGATCGGCATGACCAGCGACTGGTCGAGCTTCAACATGCCCACGGGCAAATCGAACAGGCACGCCAGGTTGGAGTAGCCCGTGCCGAAGTCGTCCAGCGAAATCTGGATTCCCAGGGCCTTCAGGCGCCCCAGGGCATCCAGCGTCGCCTGGCTGGTCATGATCGCGTTCTCGGTGCATTCGATGTGCAGATGCGTCGGCGATACCGCGTGGCGTGCGCAGGCCTCGCGGACAAAGTCCACGAAACCGGGCCGTTCCAGGTTCTTCGACGAGACGTTCACTGCCATCGTCAGCGAGATGCCGCTGCGCTCCCACAGGGCCAGCTGCGCCAGGGCGGTATTCAAGACCCATTCGGTGAATTCGTGGATCAGGGCGGTTTCTTCCACCAGCGGCACGAAGTCGCCCGGGGGCACGACACCGTACCGGGGGTGGGTCCAGCGCGCCAAGGCTTCCACGCCAGAGAAGGCGCCCAGGGAGAGGTTGAGCTTGGGCTGGTAGACCAGCCGGAATTCGCCGCGCACCAACCCGGCCGAGACGCCCCGGGCCAGATTGAAGGCACGCCGGTGTGCGGTGTCGAAACACGGGTCGTGCCACATGTGGCTTTGCTCGCTGGACGCGGCCTCGTGCATGGCCGAGCTGGCTTTGCGCAGGGCGTCGGCTGCGCTGGCGGCGTTCAGGTCGAACTCGACCAGGCCCGCCTGCACGCGCAGCTCGATGGACACGCCCCCGCTGTCAAACCGCTCCCGCATGTGGTTGAGCAGGTCGATGGCGGCGCGCTCGCTGGACTCGCGCGGCCCGGCGCCGAGCAGGATCGAGAACCGGGTTTCGCTGACGTGGTGGAGCATGGTGCCGGGCGGCAGCGCAGCTGCCAGGCGTGCCGCGATGTTGCGCAGGGCATGCTCCAGGGGCTCGATGCCCATGGCCCGCACGGCGGCGTGCAGTGCTGCCTGCCCAATCACGTCCACCAGCATCAGCACGCGCTGCTGCCCGGGGTAGTCCCGGCACAGGTGCTCCAGGTCGTCCACCAGCTGTGCGCGGTTGGGCAGCCGGGTCACTTCGTTGACGCGGCCCGCGCGCTGGTGCAGCTCGATCTGCGTGACGACCATGGCGGCCATCTCTGCCAACCGCTGGCGCTGCGCACGGTCGAAGGTGCGGGGCCGCCGGTCGAGAATGCACAGGCTGCCCAGGGCGTGGCCGGAGTTCAGCACCAGGGGCGCCCCGGCGTAAAAGCGGATGGCGTGGCGGCCCACGACGAGCGGGTTGTCGTGAAAGCGCGCGTCCTGGGTCGTGTCCTCCACCACCAGCACGCTGCCCAGCTCGATGGTGCGGTCGCAGAACGCGGAGTCTCGGTCCGTCTCTCTCAGGTCGAACCCGCAGCGTGACTTGAACCACTGGCGGTCTTGATGCACCAGGGACACCAGGGCGATGGGCGCGTCGAACACATGCGTTGCCAGCCGGGTGATGCGATCGAATGTCTCGCTGTCTTCCGTGTCCAGAAGCTGCGTGCACTCGAGGACGTAGATGCGCTCCTGCTCACGCGCGGTGTCCCGCGCTGGGGCGTCGAGGGGTGTGGGTCTCATGGCGTATCGGGAAGGTCGAGTGACGACTTTATCGCACACGCCGGGCATCCATTCACCGTCCCTGGCCCCTTGCCCGCCGGGTGTACCCCGCAGTCTGGCACGCCCGCCGGTACGCCCGCAGCGTCTGCTCGGCCCGTTGCAGCACCGTGGCTTCCACGGCCGTCGCCTGCACATCCGCAGCGCCCGCAGCGCCCGCAGCTTGGGGGGCATGGGCGGCATTCTCACGGGCATTCCCATGGGCATCGGCCACGGGGCTCAGCAACTCCGCCGGGCTCATCCCCGATGCCTCGCCGGTCAGCAACGCAATGCCCTCGCTCACATGCCCCATGGTGTACACGCTGAACAGGCCGCGCTCCACGGCGTCGAGCACGCTGCGGTCCAGCATCAGGTGGCGGCGGTTGCGGCTGGGGATCAGCACGCCCTGGGTGCCGTCCAGGCCGGCGGCCACACAGGCCTGGAACCAGCCTTCGATCTTTTCGTTGATGCCGCCCACGGGCAGCACCTCGCCGTGCTGGTTGAGCGCGCCGGTCACTGCAATGCCCTGGTGCAGGGGCAGGCCCGACAGGCTGGACAGCAGGGCGTAGAGCTCGGCGCACGATGCGGAGTCGCCCTCCACGCCGCTGTATTCCTGCTCGAACACGATGGACGCATTGAGCGCCAGCGGCGCCACGTGGCTGAACAACGCGGTCAGGTAGCTGTGCAGGATGAGCACGCCCTTGTCGTGGATGGGGCCGGACATGTCGACCTCGCGCTCGATGTTGAGCAGGCCCTCTTGACCGGCAAAGGTGCGCGCGGTGATGCGCACCGGAAAGCCGAACCGGTAGTCGCCCAGGTCGATCTGCGTCATGGCGTTGATCTGGCCGGTGACGGCGCCCTGCAGGGTGATCAGGCGCTCGCCCTCGATGATGGATTCGTGCAGCTGCTCTTCGGGGTAGTTGTGGCGCAGGCGCTGGGCGGCCAGCGCGGCCGCGACGTCGGGCGCCTCCACCAGCGCGCCGCCGCGGGCGCGGCACAGCGCGGCGCTTTCCATGAGCAGGGCCTCGGTGTGGGCGAACAGCGCGCTCTGGCGGCCCTGGTCGTCGGCGTCGCGGTGGGTCTGCTCCAGCAGCAGGGCCACGGCGCCGGCCGCAAAGTGGGGCAGGCCGCGCCGCTGGCAGCTGTGCGCCACGAAGATCGCGGTGGCCTGGCGCGTGGCGGGCGTGGCGGCAAAGCGCTCGGCAAAGTCCACCTTGGCGCGAAAGCGGCGTGCGGCGTCGGGGTCGGACTCCTGCATGGCGTAGTACTCGTCCACCGACCCGATGAGCACGATCTTGACGTCCACATCCACGGGCTCGGGCTGCAGGGCCGCGGCAGCACCGCCGCTACCGCCACCGCCGCCCGCGTGGGCGCCGGGGCTGCCCTCGTCGATCTGCAGCCGGCCGCAGCGCAGAAAGCGGCGCAGGCGCGCCCACAGGCCTTCTTCGGCGGCCAGGTCGTACAGGTGCAGCAGGATGAAGCCGCCGTGGGCCTTGAGCAGGCTGCCCGCGTGGATGGCGGCGTGGTCGGCCTGCACGGTGTCCGACTCGCTGCCGTGCTCGATGCCGCCGAACAGGGTGCGCTGGGTGGGGTGGTCTTCGACCAGCACGGGGGCGGTGGTCTGGCCGTGGTGGTCCACCACCAGGTTCACGCTGCAGCGCGCCAGCAGGTCGTCGAGCGCGTCCTGGCGGTCCTGCTCGGTGTCTTCGCTGTTGTTGCTGCTGCTGCCGTCGTTGCCGTTCCGGTCATTGCGGTCGTCGCCGGCATCGCTGTCGTCGCCGCTCTCGAAGAGGTCGATGTTCTGCAGCACGGCGTGCTCCACCTGGTCCAGCCACTGGCCCAGCTTCACGGCGTCCTTGATGACAGGCTCGCTCAGGCCCTGGCGGATGTCGTGCAGGGCGTGCTGCACCAGCGGCTGCACGGTCTGGCGGCGCAGCTGGGCCAGGGCCTCGTCGCGGGCGCGCTCCAGCGGGCGGGTGGTCTCGATGAAGCGGGTGATCTCGGCGCGCAGCGCGTGTTCGGCGGTGTCGATCTCGGCGCGGCGCTCGCGGGGCAGGGCGCGGGCTTCGGCTTCGGACAGCGGCAGGCCGCCGGGGCCGATGAGGGTGAACACCATCTGCCCGTTCTCGCGCGACAGGCGCACCTGGCGGGCTTCGGCAAAGGCGTCGAGCGTGGCGAACGCGCTGCGCTCCTGCTCTTGCCAGGCCTGCTCGATGCGTTCGGCGTCGGCCTTGAAGTCGGGACTGGCCAGGCGGCGCGGGATGTCGGCCTGCAGGTTCTTGCCCATGTCGGCCATGCGTTGGCGCAGCACGCGGCCCTGGCCGGGCGGCAGGCGCAGGGCACGGGGGCGGTCGGGCTGGTCGAAGTTGTGCAGGTAGCACAGGTCGGGCGGCACGGGCCGCGCGGCGGCGGCCGTCTGAATGGCTTGGCGCAGCAGCGACGCGCGGCCGCTGCCCACTTCGCCCAGCACGAACAGGTGGTAGTCGGGCTGCAGCATGTTCAGCCCGAACTGCGCGGCGGCGTGGGCGCGCTCCTGGCCGATCCAGGGCAGGGGCAGGTCCTGCAGCTCGGCGGTGCTGGCAAAGCCGAGGGTGGAGGGGTCGATGGTCAGCCGCAGCTGGTGGGGAGCAAGGGGCAAGGCGGGCATGGGGGCGGGCGGGCGGCAGGTAGGTGCGTCACACGGTGCCTGCTTGGGGTTATGAAGTCAAATAGCTGCCTGCCGCTGGATGGTAGGGCGGTAGCAGCTATCAAAATAATAGTAATCCGAAGGGCGGTCTGGGCGCTGGTCTGAGCGGGCCACGGTCAGACCGCGTGCGGGCCTGGACCTCAGCCGCGCGCCACCGGGCATTGGCCCGCAGGGGCGCCACCGGCCAGCGCACGGCTTCTAGCGTCGGCCAGGGCTGCGGCGCCGGGCATCTCGGTGGGCCAGCCCGCCAGATGCTGCTGGGCGATGCGCGACAGGGCGGTGATCCAGTGGTTGTTGTCGTTCAGGCACGGGATGTAGTGAAACTCCTGGCCGCCCGCGTGCAGGAAAGCCTCGCGCACTTCCATGTTGATTTCTTCCAGCGTCTCCAGGCAGTCGCTGGTAAAGCCCGGGCACACCACGTCCACGCGCCGCGTGCCGGCCTTGCCCAGCGCCTCGATGGTGGGCTGGGTGTAGGGCTCCAGCCACTTGGCCTTGCCAAAGCGCGACTGGAAGGTAATGCGGTAGCGCTCTTCGCGCAGGCCCAGGCGCTCGGCCAGCAGGCGGCCGGTCTTGCGCGCCTCGCAGTGGTAGGGGTCGCCCAGGTGCAGGGTGCGCTCGGGCACGCCATGAAAGCTCATCACCAGCTGGTCGGGCTGGCCGTGGTGCTTCCAGTGGGTTTCGATGGTGCGGGCCAGCGCGTCGATGTAGCCGGGGGCGTCGTGGTAGCGGTTGACGAAGCGCAGCTCGGGCACGTGGCGGGTGCGTGCGGCCCAGGCGTACACCGCGTCGAACAGGCTGGCGGTGGTGGTGCCGGAGTACTGCGGGTACAGCGGCAGGATGAGGATGCGCGTGGCGCCTTCGGCCTTCAAGGCGTCGAGCTGGCTGTCGATGGAGGGGTTGCCGTAGCGCATGGCGTGGCGCACCAGCACCGCGTGCCCGGCCTCGCCCAGCCAGCCGCGCAGCAGCGTGGCCTGCCTGGCCGTCCACACCGCCAGGGGCGAGCCCTCGGCCGTCCAGACGCTGGCGTACTTGGCGGCCGACTTGGCGGGGCGGGTGCGAAGGATGATGCCGTGCAGGATGGGCAGCCACGCCAGCCTGGGGATCTCCACCACGCGGTGGTCGCCCAGGAACTGCGCCAGGTAACGCCGCACGGCGGGCGCGGTGGCTGCGTCGGGCGTGCCCAGGTTGCACAGCAGCACTGCGGTTCGCTCGGCCTGGCCGTGGGTGTAAGGGGGTTCGGGGCGGAAGGAGGGCATGCGGCATTTTCGCCCACGCGTGGTGCCTGGTGTCCAACAGGGCTTCAACGTCATCGCAGGGGCCGTTTTGACGGCAGTCGGGTAATCCCCGATGCGGCTATGAAACCGGTTTCATAAACTCTGCGCATCCCATCCGAACCACCCACGCCGTGAATTACCAGTTCCAGTTCGACGCCGTTTTTGCCGCATGGCCGCTGCTGCTCAAAGGCACGTGGATCACCGTGCAGCTGTCGCTCACCGCCACGGTGCTGGGGCTGGTGGTGGCCGTGTTCTGCGCCTGGGGCAAGACGGGCGGGCCCGCGTGGCTGCGGTTCTTGATCAATGCGTACATCGAGGTCATCCGCAACACGCCGTTCATCGTGCAGCTGTTTTTTTTCTTCTTCGCGCTGCCCTCCATCGGCCTGCGCTGGTCGCCCTACACGGCGGCGCTGACCGCGATGGTGGTCAACCTGGGGGCGTACGCGGCGGAGATCGTGCGGGCGGGCATCGAGTCCATCCCCAAGGGGCAGATCGAGGCGGGCAAGGCGCTCAACCTGAAGCCTTGGGAGATCTTTCGCTTCGTCATCCTGAAGCCCGCGCTCAAGGCCATCTACCCCGCGCTCACCAGCCAGTTCATTTTGCTGATGCTCAGCTCGGCCGTGGTGTCGGTGATCTCGGCGGACGACCTGACGTCGGTGGCGGCCAACCTGCAGTCGCAGACGTTTCGCAGCTTCGAGATCTACATCGTGGTGGCGGTGATCTACCTGGCGCTGGCGCTGTCGTTCTCGGCGCTGTTCAAGCTGATCTACCAGCGCGCGCTCAACTACCCCGACCGTCGCTGAGGAAATTAGTCATGCGTACCTTCGGACTCTCCGAATTCCTCTTCATCGTGCAGGCCGCGCAGTGGACGCTGGCGCTGTCGGCCATCGCGTTCGTGGGCGGCGCGCTGCTGGGCCTGGTGGTGGCGCTGTCGCGCACGTCTGAAAACGCCCTGGCGCGCAATGCGTCGCGGGTGTTCATCCAGGTGTTTCAGGGCACGCCGCTGCTGCTGCAGCTGTTTTTGATCTTCTTCGGCGCGCCGGTGCTGGGCCTGGACATCAACCCCTGGGTGGCGGCGGGTGTGGCGCTGGTGCTCAACAGCGCGGCGTTCCTGGCCGAGATATGGCGCGGCTGCATCGAAGCGGTGCCGCGCGGCCAGTGGGAGGCCGCGCAGGCCCTGAACCTGAGCTACATCAACCGCATGCGCTTCGTGGTGCTGCCGCAGGCTTTCAAGATCGCGCTGCCGCCCACCGTGGGCTACACGGTGCAGATCATCAAGGGGACCTCGCTGGCCGCCATCATCGGTTTCACCGAGATCACGCGGGCCGGGCAGATCATCAACAACGCGACCTTCCAGCCGCTGCATGTGTTCACGACCGTGGCGGCGCTGTACTTCGTGATCTGCTGGCCGCTGTCGCTGCTGGCGGCGCGCATGGAGCGCAAGCGGGCCCGGGCGCTCGCGCGCTGACGGCAGCGCCGCCAACGCCAACAGCGCCTTCGTTCATTCATTGCTTTTTTATCTCTCGTTCATAACCACTACCTGGAGACATGCCATGACCTTTTCTCTGCACCGCCGCACCGTCACCACCGCCTTGGCCGCACTGGGCCTGGGCGCCGCGCTCACGGCGTTTGCGCCGCTGGCCTCGGCACAGTCCGTGGCCGACATCAAGAAAAAGGGTGAGCTCACCATCGGCATGCTGGTGGACTTTCCGCCCTACGGCACGACCAACGCGCAGAACCAGCCCGACGGCTACGACGCCGACGTGGCCAAGCTGCTGGCCAAGGAGCTGGGCGTCAAAGCCAACATCGTGCCCGTCACCGGCCCCAACCGCATTCCCTTCCTGCTGACCAACAAGGTCGACGTGCTGGTGGCGTCGCTCGCCATCACGCCCGAGCGCGCCAAGCAGGTGCAGTTCTCGCAGCCTTACGCGGCCGCCACCATCGTGCTGTACGGCAAGACCGGCAGCGCCATCAAGAGCGCGGCGGACCTGAAGGGCGTGCGCGTGGGCGTGGCCCGTGCCAGCACGCAGGATGTGGCCGTGACCAAGGCCGCGCCCGAGGGCACAGAGATCCGCCGCTTCGACGACGACGCATCGGCCATGCAGGCGCTGATCTCCGGCCAGGTCGATGCCATCGGCTGCTCGGTCACCGTGGCAGCACAGATCGCCAAGCGCGTGCCCGCCAACACCTTCGAGAACAAGTTCAACCTGCTGCAGCAGGCCATGGGCATCGCCCTGCGCCCCGGCCAGGACGAGCTGACCCGCGCAGTGAACGACTTCGTGGCGCGCAACACGGCCAACGGCGAGCTGAACAAGCTGTATCAGAAGTGGCTGGGCGCGGATCTGCCCAAGCTTCAGTAATCCATATCGCTTGAGCGTGAGCCCCAGCCACCCCAGGAGCCTTTGACAATGACGGACGCAGCCACGACGACGACCATCGCCGATGCAACCCCCATCATCACGATGGAGGGTGTCAACAAGTGGTACGACAGCTTTCAGGTGCTGACCGACATCGACCTGTCGGTGCGCGCCGGCGAGCGCATCGTGATCTGCGGGCCGTCGGGCTCGGGCAAGTCCACGCTGATCCGCTGCATCAACCGGCTGGAGACGGTGCAAAAGGGCCGCATCGTGGTCGACGGCATCGAGCTGACCGCTGGCGGCAAGAACGTGGACGCGGTGCGTGCCGAGGTGGGCATGGTGTTCCAGCAGTTCAACCTGTTCCCGCACCTCACCATCCTCGAGAACTGCACGCTGGCGCCCATGCGCTCGCGCGGCATGGGCAAGGCGGAAGCGGAAGAGGTCGCCATGAAGTACCTCACGCGGGTGCGCATCCCCGAGCAGGCGCACAAATACCCCAGCCAGTTGTCGGGCGGGCAGCAGCAGCGCGTGGCCATTGCGCGCGCGCTGTGCATGGCCCCCAAGGTGATGCTGTTCGACGAGCCCACGTCGGCGCTGGACCCGGAGATGGTCAAGGAAGTGCTGGACACCATGATCGGCCTGGCCGAGGACGGCATGACCATGCTGTGCGTGACGCACGAGATGGGCTTTGCGCGCAGCGTGGCCGACCGCGTGATCTTCATGGCCGAAGGAAAAATTCTGGAGCAGGCCCCGCCTGCGCAGTTCTTCGGCCAGCCGCAGCATGAGAAGACCCGCCAGTTCCTGGGCCAGATATTGAGCTCGCACAACGCCCACTGAATGGGCTGAGCGTTGGTGGCGCAAGTCCCGACAGACGCCAAGCCCTGTGAAAGCCCGATCCACGGGCTTGAAAGAACACCCATGAAGGTATTGATTTCCCTGTCCTCCTTCGGCGCGGCCGAAACCGGGCGCCACGGCCAGCTGTGGTGCACCGACCTGGCCCGCCAGGCGGGCGCCGACGGCGTGGAAGTGCGCGGCGAGCTGCTGCGCGACGCAGCCACCGAGCTGCCCGCGCTGGCCGGCCGGGCCGCGGTGTACTCCAGCCCCGAAGGGCTGTGGACCCATGACGGTCTGCTGGACGAGGCCGCCCTGCAGCGCGGCATTCACGCATCGCGCGTGCTGCACGCACCGCGGCTGAAGATGTCCATCGGCGGCTTTGGTGCGAGCTTGCAGACATCGCAGACATCGCAGACATCGCAGACATCGCAGACATCGCTGCAGCAGCTGAAGGCGCTGCTGGCAGCGGCCCCGCAGGTGGAGCTGGTCATCGAGAACGACCAGACCGCCACGGCCGGCACCCTGGCCGCCCTGCAGGCGTTCTTTGCCGCGCAGGCGCAGGCCGGGCTCGACCTGGGCATGACCTTCGACATGGGCAACTGGCACTGGCAGGGCGAATGCCCGCTGCAGGCCGCGCAGGCCCTGGCGCCCCATGTGCGCTACGTGCACTGCAAGGGCGTGCAGCGCCTGCCGGCCAAGTGGATCGCGGTGCCGTTGGCCGAGTCGGTGGCGCCCTGGCGCGCCGTGCTGCGCGCGCTGCCGGCCGATGCGCCGCATGCCATCGAATACCCGCTGGTGGGCGACGACCTGGTGGCCGTCACGCGCGAGCAGGTGGACTTCATCCGTGCCGTGCGAGGTGCTGCATGAGCGACGCTGTTTCCAAATCCGGCGACACCGCTTTCGACGTGGCGCTGTTCGGCGAGGCCATGCTGCTGCTGGTGGCCAACGAGCCCGGCCCGCTGGAGAACGCCACGGGCTTTCACAAGCGCACCGCGGGGGCCGAGACCAACGTGGCCATTGGCCTGGCGCGCCTGGGGCTGAAGGTGGGCTGGGCCAGCCGCCTGGGCACCGACTCCATGGGCCGCGCGCTGCTGGCCGCCATGCGCGGCGAAGGCATCGACTGCTCGCACGTGGTGTGCGATGCGGCCCAGCGCACGGGCTTTCAGTTCAAGGAACGCGTGACCGACGGGCGCGACCCGCAGGTCGAATACCACCGCAAGGGCTCGGCCGCCAGCCAGATGGGGCCGGCCGATGTGGACGAGCCCTGGCTGCGGTCTGCGCGCCACCTGCACGCCACGGGCGTGTTCGCGGCCATCTCGGACACTAGCCTGCAGGCGGCCATCCGCACGCTGGAGGTCACGCGCGCCGCGGGTCGCACCATCTCGTTCGACCCCAACCTGCGCCCCACGCTCTGGGCGTCGCCCGAGGCCATGCGCCACTGGATCAACACCCTGGCCGGCTATGCCGACTGGGTGCTGCCGGGCCTGGAAGAGGGCGTGTTCCTGACCGGCGAAACCACGCCCGAAGGCGTGGCGCGCTTCTACCGCGAGCGCGGCGCGAGGCTGGTGGTCGTGAAGCTCGGGCCCGAGGGCGCCTACTACGACAGCGACGTGGCCGGCACCGGCCGCGTGCCCGGCGTGCCCGTGGCCCAGGTGGTGGACACCGTGGGCGCGGGCGATGGCTTTGCGGTGGGCGTCATCAGCGCACTGCTCGAAGGCTTGCCCGTGCCCGCCGCCGTGCGCCGCGGCGCCTGGATTGGCGCGCGGGCGGTGCAGGTGCTGGGCGACACCGAAGGCCTGCCCACGCGGGCGCAGCTGCAGGAGGCCGGCCTGTGAACGTGTCCGCACCGGCGGTGCAGGGCAGGCCCGAGCGCAAGAAGGTGCTGGTCTTTCGTGAACTGCCGCCCGACCAGTTGGCGCGCCTGCAGGCCTTGCACGACGTGACGGAGGCCAACCCGCGCAAGCCCGAGGAGCGCGCACTGTTTGACGCAGCGCTGGGCCAGGCGCAGGGGTTGATCGGGTCGAGCTACCCCGTCGATGCCGCGCTGCTGGCGCGGGCGCCCCGGCTGGAGGTGGTCTCCAGCGTGTCCGTGGGCGTGGACAACTATGCGCTCGACGCACTGCAGGCCCGCGGCATCGTGCTGTGCCACACGCCCGGCGTGCTGGACGAAACCGTGGCCGACACCGTGTTCGCCCTGCTCATGGCCACCAGCCGTCGCATGGTGGAGCTGGCGCAACTGGTGCGCGAGGGCCGCTGGACCAAGAACATCGGCGAAGACCTGTTCGGCAGCGACGTGCATGGCAAGACGCTGGGGCTGCTGGGCTTTGGCCGCATCGGCCAGGCCATCGCGCGCCGTGCGGCGCTGGGCTTTGGCATGCCCGTGGTCTACCACGCGCGCCGGCCGGTGGACCTGGCCGCCACTGCGCCTGAACTGGTGGGCAAGGCTGCGCACCTGCCGCTGGCCGAGCTGCTGGCGCAGTCCGACTTTGTGGTGGCCATGCTGCCGCTGTCTGGCAGCACGCGGGGCCTGGTCAATACCGACGTCTTTGCCGCCATGAAGCCCGGCGCCATCTTCATCAACGGCGGGCGCGGCGCCACGGTGGTCGAGCAGGACCTGCTGCACGCTCTCGACCACGGCACGCTGCGCGCAGCGGGCCTGGATGTGTTTGCCACCGAGCCGCTGCCGCTCGACTCGCCCCTGCGCACCCACCCGCGGGTGACGCCGCTGCCGCACATCGGCTCGGCCACGCACGGCACGCGGCACGCCATGGCCGTGCTGGCCACCACCAGCTTGCTGCAGGCGCTGGCCGGTGAGCGGCCCGCCGCCGTGTATAACGCCGCGCAAGCATGACCTCACCGACACCCGCAGCATCGACCACGCCCCGCGCCCGCCCCACCATCGCCGATGTCGCGGCCGAGGCGGGCGTGTCCAAGGCCACGGTGTCGCGCTACTTCAACCACCGCGAGCGCCTGCTCAGTCCCGACATCGCAGCCCGCGTCGAGGCCGCCATCGCCAAGCTGGCCTACGTGCCCAGCCCCATGGCCCAGGCGCTCAGCCACGGCCGCTCGCGCCTCATCGGCCTGGTGGTGGCCGACATCACCAACCCCTATTCGGTGGCCGTGCTGCGCGGCGCCGAAAAGGCGTGCCAGGAGGCAGGCTACCTGGTGATGCTGTTCAACCTGGGCAACGACCGCGAACGCGAGCGCGCGGCCATCGATGCGCTGGCGAGCTACCAGGTGGACGGATTCATCCTCAACACGCTGGGGCAGGGCGAGGGCCTGGCCGACGTGAACACGCTGCACGGCAAGCCCGCGGTGCTGGTGGACCGCCGGCACGCGGGCCTCGACGCGGATTTTGTGGCGCTGGACAATGAAGCGGCCATGCGCGAAACCTGCGCGCACCTGGTGGCGCAGGGCTGGCAGAGCCTGCTGTACGTCACCCAGCCCCTGCAGGGCGTGAGCTCGCGGCTGGAGCGCACCGCGGCGTTTCGGGCGTGCATTTCGGCGCAGGGTCCAAAGGTGCGCGGCGAGGTGCTGGAGATCGACGCGCAGCAGGGCGAGGACGCCCTGGCCCGGGCGCTGGCGGACTTTCGCGAACGTGCCGGTGCAAACGTTGCAAACGTTGCAAAGGGGCGCTGCGCCGTGGTGGCCGGCAACTCGGTCGTCACGCTGCGCGTGGCGGCGGCGGTGGCAAGGCTGCAGTGGACCTTCGGGCAGGAGCTGGGCTTTGTGGGTTTCGACGACCCCGAATGGGCGCCGCTGATTCGCCCGGGGTTGAGCACCGTGGCCCAGCCGACCGACGCCATCGGCCAGCGCGCCGCCCAGTGCCTGCTGGAGCGCATCGGCGGGCTGCAGGGCGCCGTGCGTGAGAACCTGCTGCCGGGCACGCTGATCGTGCGGGGTTCGTCACTGGGCGTGTGATCGGGATTGGCGGTCCGTCATTCGATTGCATACCGCCTACCCGGTGCCAGCTTGGCCCATACCACCGCCCCATACCGTTCACCCCATACCGTTCGGGCTGAGCTGGTCGAAGCCTCGCACAGCGCAGTCCATCCGCCGCAGCAAATCGCTGCGTTATGCTGTGCCATCGCAGTCCGGCCCCCCGCCGGGCCCTCCACCCACGCTGATTTTCTGCAGGTGCGCCCCCGTGCTGACCCCCTCCCTGGACATCCCCCGCATCCGTGCCATCACCATCGACCTGGACGACACGCTGTGGCCCATCTGGCCCACCATCGAGCGGGCCGAAGCCGTGCTGCTGCAGTGGATGACCGAGCACGCGCCCGCCACGGCGCGCCTGTTTCAGAGCACCGAGGCGCTGCGCGCCATCCGCAACCAGATGGTGAACCTGCGGCCCGACCTGCAGCACGACCTGAGCGCGCTGCGCCGCGAATCCATCCGCCTGGCACTGACCCAGGCGGGCGACGATGGCGCACTGGCCGAGCCTGCGTTCGATCTGTTCTTTGCCGAGCGCCAGCGCGTGACGCTGTTCGACGATGCGCACGATACGCTGGCCTTCCTGTCGTCGCGCTACCCGGTGGTGGCGGTGTCCAACGGCAATGCCGACATCCACAAGGTGGGCATCGGCCAGTACTTCAAGGACAGCCTGAGCGCATCGGTGCTGGGTGTGGCCAAGCCCGATGCACGCATCTTCCAGGCGGCTGCGCAGGCCGTGCAGGTGCAGCCGCACGAGGTGCTGCACGTGGGCGACGACGCCACGCTGGATGCCCGCGGCGCCATGGATGCCGGCATGCAGGCCGTGTGGCTCAACCCCGCCGAGGCCGCCTGGCCGTACGACACGCCGCCGCACGCCACGGTGAGCAGCCTGACCGAACTGTGCCGGCTGCTGGCGTGACGCTGTAGCTGCGCCGTCAATGCACCATGCCCCGCGCGACGGGGCATTTTCTTGTCCCAGGTCAAGAACACGCCAGACGCCGTATCCGCCGCCTTGATCGCGGTCACCGGCCCGGCCACACTGCAGGCCATGCCGCGAAACCCCCCTGACCAGCCTGCCTTGCCTGCCGTGCGCACCATCGGGCTCATGCAGCCCATGACCTGGCTGGTGCTGGCCTGGCGCGACATGGCCCGCGCGGGCTGGGTGAGCTTTGCGCATGGGCTGGTGCTGGCACTGTTCGGCGCCGCGATCTTGGCGGTGGGCCACCACCGGTTCTGGCTGCTGGCCGGGGCGCTGTCGGGCTTTCTGGTGGTGGCGCCGGTGCTGGCCACCAGCCTGTATGCGCTGAGCCGCGCGCTGGAGCGGGGCGAGCCCGCTGACCGGGGCGTGGTGCTCAAGACCTGGCTCCACTGGCAGAACCACCACGTCAACAAGTGGGGCAGCGACTACTGGTGCATGCTGCAGTTTGGCGCCTTGCTGGCACTGGCGGCCACGGGCTGGGTGATGACGTCGGCCGCGCTCATCACGCTGCTGGCGCCGGTACCTATCGCCACGCCGCTCGACTTTCTGCGCCATGTGGTGCTGGCCCGCGAGGGCTGGCTGTTCGAGATCTGGCTGGCGCTGGGCAGCCTGATGGCGGCGCCGATTTTCGCGTCCAGCGTGGTCGCCATGCCGCTGCTGCTGGACCGGCGCGCCACGCTGCGGCAGGCGGTGCTGACCAGCTGGCAGGCCGTGCTGTGCAACCCGCTGCCCATGGCGTTCTGGGCGGCGCTGATCCTGGGCTTCACGCTGCTGGGGCTGGGCTCGCTGCTGCTCGGCCTGGTGGCGGTGATGCCCATGCTGGGCCACGCCAGCTGGCATGCGTACCGGGACCTGGTCGATGCGTCGAGCCTGCCCGAGCGGGATGCCGCCCCCAGTGCAGCACGCGGCGGCGGGGTGGCACCGTGATCTTCGGCTTCACCGAGGCGCAGATCTCGGGCTTCTTTCTGACCTACGGCGTGGGCGCGTTCATCGCGTACATGCTGTTCATCATTGGGCAGCTGGCGTGGGAGTCCAAGGCCGGCCGGTTCGGCACCTTCGTGCTCTTCCTGGGGCTGGGCGTGGGCTTCATCGGCTTCCTGGCCAAGGTGGTGATTCAGTGGTGGCTTGAAAGGTAGGCCGGCCCTGCACCCCGTCGCAGGCTGTACTCAGGCGACCCGGGGCCTGCGCAGTGCGGCACGCACCGGCCGGCTGGAGGACGGGCTCTGGGTGGATACATGCCGATGGTGTGCCTGGCGCGCGGCCTGCCGCAACAGCCCGGCCGTCGCGGCCACCCGCGGCTGGGCAGGGCCCCGCCATCCTTGGGGCGCAGGCCAGTAGGCGCTGGCGGGCAGCCCGTCGGCATGCACTGCGTGCCGTGCCAACTGGCTGGTGCGGGGTGCCCACCAGCCCGCGCCCAGGTGCGACTGCGGTACCTGGCCGCGCGGTCGTTCACGGCGGCGGCCGGGCGGGCCGTGGAGCCTTGCCAGGGTGGGGGGCAGGTAGCGAATTCTTGGCATGGCGGGTGCGGGCTCCGGCGACGTAGTGCGGTGCCGGTGGTGGGGTGGTGTGGCAAGCGAGAGGCCGGTGAACGGCGGGTGGACGGTGGCTGAGGGCAGGCAGTCAAGTTCGCTAGTAGCTGAGCTTGGGGTACCAGTCCGTGCCGCGCCCTTCGGGCGTCAGGTCCAGCAGCGACCACAGCGCAGCGATGTCCGGCGCGTCGCGCGGGTCCTGGCCGGGGTCTGCCATCTCACGCGTCATTTCGCTGGCCCAGAACAGGCGCACCTCGCTGCCTGTGCGCTGGAACACGATGAGCGCCGGGTACTCGCTGCCGTCCGGCAGCAAGATGCCCAGGTCCTGGGCGTAGTCGTCTCCCACGGTCTGTACAAAGCGCAGGTCCCGCCAGCCGCGCTCCTGCGCAAACGCCAGCTGGCGCTCCACCGGTGAGCGGCCCAGCACCTTCAGGGCCGCCTTCTGCTGCACGTCGGCGGCATTGCCGTTGACCGCGCCCAGCCAGTTGGTGCACATGGGGCAGGGTCTTTCGCGCTGCGGTCCGTACATCCAGAAGTAGGTGATCAGGGTGGTCTTGTCGCCGAACAGGTCGGCCAGGCCCTGATCGGCCCCATGCTCGTTCTTGAAGCGGTAGTCCTTGCGGATCACCGGGCCGGGTGGCAGGGCGCGCCGCTGCTCGGCCACGCGCGTCATGTGCCGGCGCAATTCGATCTCGTCGGCCAGCAGGGCGCGGCGCGCTGACTCGTACTGCGGCGATGCGCCGGGGAAGGGGGTGTGGGCGTGGCGGGCCAGTTCGGTGGCCGGCGTCAGATGGTCGGACATGGGCGTCTCCGGTGGTCGGCGTGTGCGTGGGGCTGTCTGTGCTTGCAGCCTCGCCCGGTGCGCCCAGGCGGCAGGTAGGAAAAGCCTGTAGTGCCGTGCAGGCGCAGTCCTTCAGGGCTGCGGCTGCGCACCGCCACGCTGCCACGCCGCCGCGACGTCGCCGCTACACGGCTGCCATCGCGCGGCCTCAGCGCACCCAGGTCCGCAGGCCGAGGTCCTGCGCCAGGCGCCGGTAGTCCGCCAGGCTGCGCTGCACGAAGGCCTCGAGGTCTGCGCCCGTGAGCGCAAAGGGGTACAGCCCGTACTGGGCACACAGGGCGGCATAGCCCGGGGCGGCCAGGGCGTCGTGCAGTGCCGCCGTCCAGGCGCGCACCGCGGCGTCTGGTGCGCTGGCGGCCATGTACACGCCCCGGACGGTGGGCCAGACCAGGTCCACGCCCTGCTCGCGGGCCGTGGGCAGGCCCGACAGGTTGCCCGCCAGCCGTTCTTTCGACAACACGGCCAGCACGCGCAGCGGTGCGCCCTGTGCCGCGGCCTGCATGGCCTCGGCCGCGTCGCCGGTGAAGACGTCGATGTGCCCGCCGCGCAGGGCCTTGAGCGCCTCGCCGCCGCCCTCGAACGACACGAAGCGCATGCGCTTGTGGTCCTGCCCCGCAGACCGCACCAGCTGGGCGGCCTTGATCCAGTCCTGGCTGCCCAGCGTTCCGCCCGCGCCGAACACGACGCGGTTGGTGTCGCGGCGCAGCGCAGCGGCCACGTCCTGCAGGCGCTGGTAGGGCGCATCGCGGTGCACCGCCACCACGCCGTAGTCGGTGCCCAGCGTGGCGATCCAGCGCACGGCGCTGACGGGGTGCGGGCCGAACCGGCCCTGCGCGATGTTGAGCAGCGACCCGCTGGAGAAAGCCACCAGCGTGCCGGGCCCGCCCAGCCGCCCGGTGGCCACCTGGTCGAACGCCAGCGCGCCGATGCCGCCGGGCAGGTAGCGGGTGCGCAGCGGCGTGCGCGTGGGCCGCACGGCCTGCAGCGCCTGCCCGGCCAGGCCGCAGGTCAGGTCGAACCCTCCGCCGGGGCGCGACGGGGCGATGCATTCGGCGGGCTCGGTGGAGGCGTCGGCCACCGCCGCCAGGGCCGGCACGGCGCCGACGGCGCCTGCGCCCGCAGCCAGCGCTGCGACCAGCACCTGCCGGCGGCTCGGCAGCGCGGTGGTATCGCCCGGGTTCGGCCCGCCCCAGGATGAAAACGGCGTCCTCGCGGGCAGCGAATCCGACAGGGTAGGGAGCGTGGGGGCCATATGTTTCATGAACGTGGCCACCAGAGTATGGCCAAAAGGCCTGGGCCGTCGCTGCGCGCCTCCAGCCGCAGGCGGCCGCGGTGGCGCTCGGCGATGGAGCGGGCGATGGCCAGCCCCAGGCCCGATCCGCCGGCCACGGCCTGCGAGCCGCGCCGGTAGCGGTGGCCCAGCGCGTCGCGTTCTTCGGGCGACAGGCCGGGGCCGTTGTCTTCCACGCTCAGGCTCCAGCCCAGGCTGTCGCCGGCGGCCGACACCGTGATGGTGCCGCGCTGCGGGGTGTAGGCGATGGCGTTCGCGGCCAGGTTGGTCAGCGCCTCGCGCAGCAGGCCGCTGTCGGCCACCGCGGCGATGTCGGCCGTGGCGGTGTGGATGCCGAAGTCGATCTGCTTGGCGCGGGCCTGCGGCAGCAGCTCCAGCGCCACGGTGCGCAGCAGCGCGGCCAGGTCGCACGGGGCCAGGTCCACGGCGGCGGTGTCGCTGCGGCCCAGGGCCAGCAGTTGCTGGGTGCTGCGCGTGGCGCGCGCGATCTCGTTGCCCAGGGCCGCCAGCGTGTCTTGCACCCGGGCCGCGTCGGGCTCGCGGCGCGCGTAGTCGATCTGCATCTGCAGCGTGGTCAGGTGCGTGCGCAACTGGTGCGATGCGTCGTCCAGAAACTGCCGCTGCTGCGCCACCAGGCCTTGCGTGCGGCCCATCTGCGCGTTGACGGCGGTGACCAGCGGGCGGATGTCGGCGGGCAGGTCATCGCCGGCGATGGGCGTCATGTCGTCGGGGCTGCGGGCCTGGACCTCGCGGGCCAGGCGGGCCAGGGGACGCAGCGCCAGGGCCAGCGTGACCCCTGTGCCCAGCACCATCAGCGCCAGCACCAGGCCATCGCGCAGCGCGGCGCGGCGCACGAAGCGGCGGGTGAAGTCCTGCCGCGACTGCGTGCTTTCGGCCACCTGCACCAGCACGCTGGCGGACTCAGGGGGCGACGCGGTGGTCGCGCCGGGGTTCGAGCCCGTGGCTGCGGCAGGCCCGTCCACCGCGCGGCGGTACGCGGCCAGCCGCACCGACTCGCCGAAGTAGGTGGCGTCGTAAAAGCGCGGCACGCCGGTCTCCAGCGCGCCCGGCGGCAGGGGCAGGTCGGCGTTGCCCAGCTCCACCAGTCCATCGGACGACGCCACACGAAAGTACACGCGCCCGCTGGCCGTGAGCTCAAAGAATTCGAGCATGGTGTAGGGCAGCTCGGCTGACAGGCCGCCGGACGCGGTGGAGATGTTGGCATCGATGGATTTGAGCGCCCCCAGCAGCGACCGGTCGTACGCCGCGTTGGCGGCCTCCAGCGCGTCGTGCCGCGTCATCCACAGCTCCACGCCGGTCACCACCGCCAGCAGCGGCAGCAGCAGGCAGGCGAGAAGGCGCCAGAGGCTGGCACGGCGAAGGCGCTGCATCAGGGGCACAGCGACGCCCCGTGATGGCGATCAGCAGCAGCCGTCGATGCGCGCGCAGTCCCTGCGAGCGCCACCGTGGATCTGGCTCGGCCAGTCCACCGGTGGCGTCCACCCCCAGGGGGGAAGACGCGCAGCGGCTCAGGGGGGAACATCACCAGCCTCCAGCGCATAGCCCAGGCCCCGCAGCGTGACGATGCGCACGCCGCTGCCGTCGAGCCGCTTGCGCAGGCGGTGCACGAACACTTCCACCGCCTCGGGGTGCACGTCTTCATCGCCCACGAACACGCGGTCCAGGATCTGCTGCTTGGAAAACGGCTCGCCGCTGCGCTGCACCAGCACCCGCAGCACACCCTGCTCGCGCGGCGACAGGGCCAGAGGCTCTCCGTGCAGCACGAACTGCTTGCGGGCGGTGTCGTAGGCCAGCGGGCCGCAGGCCAGGCGTGGTGGGTCGGTGCCGCGCGCGCGGCGCACCAGCGCGTGCAGCCGGGCCTCCAGCTCGGCCAGCTCGAAGGGCTTGGCCAGAAAGTCGTCGGCCCCCGCGTTGAGCAGCCGCACGCGCTCGTCCAGCGAATCGCGCGCGGTGAGGATCAGCGTGGGCAGCCGCTGGTCCCGGTCGCGCAGACGCTGCAGCACCGCATGCCCGTCCATGCCCGGCAGGCCCAGGTCCAGCACCAGTGCGTCGTAGTCGTCGTGCTGCTGCAGCGACTTGTCGGCCACGCGGCCGTCGCTCACCCATTCCACCTGAATGCCCGCATGCTCCAGCGCCCGGCTGAGCCAGGTGCCCAGGCTGTGTTCGTCTTCGGCCAGGAGGATGCGCATGGGTGGGATGCTAACGCGGCACCTTGAAACCGCAGCCCATGAAAGCCGAGACCGGACATACTCTGTCGATCACGGCGCAGGAGCAGCGGATGGGCAAGGAAGACGGATTGGTATCGAAGGTTCGGCGGCGCCAGTCGGCGGTACCGGGTGAGGTTGACACCGCGACCTGGTGGGCATCGGGCCTGGTGTTCCGCGCTGCCTGCAGCCTGTTGGGGCTGGCGTGCGGGTTGGTGATGGCGTTGTTGATCGTCGCCGTAGGGATGAGCATCGGTCAGTCTTTTGCGCGGATGCAGTCGTTGTTGCTCGCTGGTGCGTTGGCCGGCGCCGCAGGCGGTGCGGCAGCGCCCGAGATGCTGATCAAAGCCATCGCGGGCCTGTCGTATTTTCTGATGGGGTGGATCGCGGCCTGGGGCGGTGGTGAACCGCCCGAGGCGCCGCGCAACGATGGCTGGTTGACGGCCTGCGCCGTCTTCGGTGCGCTGTATGCGGTGGCGCTCAGCATTCTCTGGACTCTGCTGCGTTGAGGCCAGGGCACTGCCAAGGCCCCGGGTCAGTCTGGTTTCACTTGCGCGCGCTTGAGCACCTTTTGCCAACGGGCCTGCTCGGCCGCGATGAACTGCGCAAACTGTGCGGGCGTGCCGCCGATGGCTTCTGCCGCGTCGCCGTTCAGGCGCTTGAGCGAGTCGGGCGCCTTGACGGCCTTGGCGGTTTCGATGGCCAGCTTGTCCAGGTGCTCCTTGGGCAGGGTGGCCGGGGCCAGCATGCCGTACCACTGCGTCATCTCAAAGCCCGGGAAGCCCTGCTCGGCCACGGTGGGCACGTCGGGCAGCTGGGGCAGGCGCTGGGCCGAGCCGGTGGCGATGCAGCGCACCTTGCCCGACTTGATGAAAGGCAGCAGGGCCGCGGCGCCCACGGCGGCGGCGTCGAGGCGGCCCGAGAGCAGGTCGGTCATCATGGGGCCAGTGCCGCGGTAGGGCACGTGCAGCATGAAGATCTCGGCCGTCATCTTGAGGTATTCGAACGCGAGGTGGCCCGCGCTGCCGTTGCCTGCCGAGCCGTAGCTGAGCTTGGCGGGGTTCTTCTTGGCGTAGGCGATGAACTCCTTGAGGTTCTTGGCCGGCACATCGGGGTGCACCACGTACAGGCTGGGCACCTTGGCCAGCAGGCTCACAGGCTTGAAGTCCTTGTTGGCGTCGTAGGGCAGCTTGTCGAAGATGTAGGGGTTCACGGCCAGCGTGCCGATGTGGCCCAGGATGACCGTGTGCTGGTCGTCTGCGCGCGCCACTTCCGACATGGCGATGTTGCCGGCGGCGCCGGGCTTGTTGTCCACGAACACGCTCTGGCCCAGCGTCTTGGTCAGCTCGGCCGCGGTGGAGCGCGCAACGATCTCGGAGCTGCCGCCCGGTGCAAATGGCACGACGAAGCGGATCGACTTGGCGGGCCAGGCGGCCTGGGCCGATGCCAGCGTGGGCAGCATGCCGCCGAGCGCGAGGGCGCCGCCAGCGCCCAGCAGGTGGCGCCGGGTGGGGTGCAGGTGGTGGGGGAATTGTGGGTCGATGGGCATGTGTGTCTCCGAGAAAGCCAGGTAGGCATGACAGAACGCGATGGTGCGCGCTGCGGGCTTTCGGAATGCTGTCAGTCGGCCTGGGGTTTTCCCGGGGGGCGCGGCCGTCAGACGCTGGCCGCCACCGCAGTGCCGCTGAGCACCGCGCCTTCCAGCGTGGCGGGGTAGGGGCCGTCCACATAGTCACCGCAGGCCGTCAGGCCGGGCAGCACCTGCAGGCCCGGGCGCGCGAGGCCGGGGGTGCAGGCGAAGGTGGCGCGTTTTTCCACCACGGTCTGCACGGGCTGCAAGGCGCTGATGCCCAGCTGCGCGGCGGCTTGCTGCAGCACCTGTTGCTCGATGTGAGAGCGCTCGCCGTCGCTGGCGCTCACCACGAAGGCCAGCAGCCCGTGCTGGCCGTCCAACTGGCCGCGGTCGAAAACGAACTGCGCGGGGCTGTGCGGCGTGCTGCGCAATGCCAGCATGGGCTGGGGCAGGCGTGCGCCTGGGGCATGGGCGTAGACCGTGGTGATGGCCTCAAAAAGCAGGGCGCCTGCCAACGTGCTCCACGGGCGGGCACTCGCCAAACCGGCCTCACCGGCGACAGCCGCCACGAGCCTGCCGGCCTCCCACGACGGGCACGCGAGGGTCACGTGGTCGAACACGTCGGGGGCGTCGTCAGCGGCACCCAAGAGGCCGGCCGCGCCGATGACCTGCCAGCGTCCGCCGGGCTGCGGCTGCAGCCGCAGTGCACGCTGGCCGGTGATGACCTGGTGGCGGCCCTGCGCCGTCAGCCAGCGTGCGGCAGGCTCGGGGAACAGCGCGCCCAGGTCAACGCGTGGCAGCAGCAGGTTGGAGCCGCCGCGCCCGCTGAACAGGCTGTCTTGCAGCACGCGCAGAAACACCTGGCCGCTGGCCTGGTGCGCGGGGGTGTTCAGGGCCGACACACACAGCGGGTCGATGAACTCGGCCATCAGGCGGGGCGTGAGCGGCGCGCACAGGTCGGCCACCGAGGTCGCGGGCGCGCAGCGGAAGCCCTTCAACTGCCACGCGGTGGCAGTGCGCAGCAGCGCCAGCTTGTCGCCAAGGCTCCAGCCCTTGGCGCGCACGATGCCCAGCAGCGCGTCCAGCGGTGGTGGCAGGTCGGGCAACTGCAGCCCCTGGCCGTCTGGGAACTGCAGCGTGAGCGGCAGGCGCAGCAGTGCGGTGCTGGCGTCCACCCCCACCAAGCGCATCAGGCGCAGGCTTTCAGCGTAGGCGCCGATGAGGATGTGCTGGCCGTTGTCGAGCGTGGCAGCCTTGCCCCCTGGCAGGGTGGCGGGCACGGCACGCGCCCGGCCGCCCACGGTGCGAGCGGCTTCGAACACCGTGACATCGCGCCCCGCCTGCGCATGCGCGATGGCCGCAGCCATGCCGGCCCAGCCGGCGCCGATGACGGCGACTTTCATCTCAGTACTTCCAGTCGTTCAGATGGAGGGGACGCGCTCACATCCGGCCCAGGGCCTGCACCTTCCACGCCAGCCAGAACTTGCGCAGGGGGGTGAGGCGGATGCGCTGGTGCAGCACCTGGAAGTTTTCGTGCTCGATCTCGCGCAGCAGCGTGCGGTAGATGCTGGCCATCATGAGGCCGGGCTTTTGCGCGCGGCGGTCGGCAGTGGGTAGCAGGGCCAGGGCCTCGTCGTAGAGGCGGTGCGCACGCTCCGCCTGAAAGCGCATCAGCGCGGTGAAGCGGTCGGAATACGTGCGCTTCAAGATCTCGTGCGCCTTCACGTCGAACTGCTGCAGTTCGCTGACGGGCAGGTAGATGCGGCCCATCATGGCGTCTTCACCCACGTCGCGGATGATGTTGGTGAGCTGGAAGGCCAGGCCCAGGGTGTGGGCGTACTGCGTGGTGCGCTCGTCGGTCTGGCCGAAGATGCGCGCCGTGACTTCGCCCACGATGCCGGCCACCAGGTGGCAGTAGCCCTTGAGGCCTGCAAAGTCGAGGTAGCGCGTCTGCTCCAGGTCCATCTGGCAGCCGTCGATGACGGCCTGCAGGTGGCGTTGCTCGATGCCGTATTCGGCCGTGTGCGGCATCAGCGCCTGCATCACGGGGTGGGTGGGCTGGCCGGCATAGGACTTGGCCACTTCGGCCTGCCACCAGGCGAGTTTGGTGCGGGCCACGCCCGGGTCGGAGACTTCGTCCACCACATCATCCACTTCGCGGCAGAACGCGTAAAACGCCGTGATCGCGGCGCGGCGCGGCGCCGGCAGGAACAGGAAGGCGTAGTAGAAGCTGCTGCCCGAGGCCACGGCTTTTTGCTGTACGTATTGCTGTGGGGTCATGGGGTGAGATTGTCCCATGGGCCGGCGCGGCGGCTGGTGAGCCAAATTGCCGGCAGCCCGTGTTCTCGTGGGAAAGGAGGCGGTGCCAGAGACAGGATGCGTCCCGTTTGGTGGCGGAGGCTTCGTTCAGCGCGCCGCCTACGAAACTGGCACTCTCCAGGCCAGTGCACCCGTGGAACTGGCTTCGCCAGGCCACCGGGTGCGTCCCCCCCGGGGGAAGGCGCGAAGCGACTCAGGGGGAGTCGACGCCTTTCAGGGGGGCTTCAGAACGCGATCTGCTCCACCCCGATGTCGCTCGGCCGGCGCAGGGCTTCCTTCATGAAGACGCTCATGGGCAGCAGCGTGCCCTGTTCCGAGCTGAACCATTTCTTGTACAGCGCGGTCAACTCGCCGTTCTGGATCATGCGGCGGGTGACGCGGTCCACGAGTTCCTTGAACTTGGGGTCTTCGCGGCGCAGGCCGATGCTGTAGGGCTCGACCGAGAGGCGCTTTTCCAGGAACTGGTACTCGTCCATGGACTTGCCCAGGCGGGTGAGCGGAATCCAGATGCCCGCGTCGTCAGCGAACGCGGCGTCGGCGTCGCCCTTGACCAGGGCGTTCACTGCGTCGAGCGTGCTGTCGACCGGCACGTAGTTGAACTTGCGCGCAAAGGTGCGTTCGTTGGCCTTGAGCAGGTTTTCGTTGGTGGTCTTGCCCTGCACGGCGATCTTCTTGCCCTGCAGGTCGTCCAGCGTCTTGATGCCGGAGGTCTTTTTCACCAAAAACGCGGACGACGCCACGAAGATGTGGTGGCTGAAGGCGATTTCCTTCTGGCGCGCGGCGGTGTTGGCCGTGCCGCCGCACTCCAGGTCCACGACGTTGTTCTTCACGTCGGTGATGCGGTTCTTGCCGTCCACCAGCAGGTAGGTCAGCTTGAGGTCGGGCCGCTTGAGCTCTTTCTTGATCTCTTCAAAGATCTGCAGGCAGATGTCCACCGTGTAGCCCTGCACCTTGCCCGAGTTGGCGTCCTTGTACGAGAACGGCAGGGACTTTTCGCGGTGGCCCAGGCGCAGTTCGCCCGCGCTGGCAATGCGGCCCAGGGTGTCTTCGGCCCAGGCGGGTGCGGCGGCGGCGCACGCCAGGGCGGCCATCAGCGCCCACGGGCGCAGCATCGAGGAGATTTTCATGAAGGAGACCAACGGAGGAAAAAGGAGCAGAAGAAGCAGAAGAAGCAGCGAAGCTGTGAACGGCGCCGCAGGGCGCCTGATGGGACACCCTGCGCCCGAGTGACCGGTGTGCTGAGCGCGGATTGTGTACCGGCGCCGCGTCAGTTGTATGCGTGGCCGGTGGCGGGCGTCAGCATTCCACAACATTCACCGCCAGGCCGCCGCGCGAGGTCTCCTTGTATTTCACCTTCATGTCGGCGCCGGTCTGCATCATGGTCTTGATGACCTTGTCGAGCGACACCACGTGCTGGCCGTCGCCGCGCAGCGCCATGCGGGCGGCGTTGATGGCCTTGATGGCACCCATGGCGTTGCGCTCGATGCAGGGGATCTGCACCAGGCCGCCCACGGGGTCGCAGGTCATGCCCAGGTTGTGCTCCATGCCGATCTCGGCGGCGTTCTCGATCTGCTCGGGCGTGCCGCCCATCACGGCGGCCAGGGCGCCTGCGGCCATCGAGCAGGCCACGCCCACCTCGCCCTGGCAGCCCACCTCGGCACCTGACAGGGACGCGTTTTCCTTGTAGATGATGCCGATGGCGCCTGCGGTGAGCAAAAACGTGGCGATGCCGTCCTCGTTGGCGGCGCTGCCTTCCCGGGCGCCTTGCAAGAAGTTGACGTAGTAGTGCAGCACCGCCGGGATCACGCCCGCGGCGCCGTTGGTGGGGGCGGTCACGACGCGGCCGCCCGCGGCGTTTTCTTCGTTGACGGCCATGGCGTAGAGGTTCACCCAGTCCAGCATGGACAGCGGGTCGCGCAGCGCGGCCTCGGGGTGGGCCTTCAGGTTGCGGTGCAGTTCGGCCGCGCGTCGGCGTACCCGCATCGGCCCGGGCAGGTGGCCGGTGCTGGCGCAGCCGCGCTGCACGGCGCCGGCCATGGTGCGCCAGATGGCCAGCAGTTGGCGCCGCACCTCGGTGGCGCTGCGCCAGTGCGCTTCGTTGACGGCCATGAGTTGCGCCGGCGTGAGGCCGGTGGCCTGGCACTGGGCCAGCAGTTCGGCGCCGGTGCGAAAGGGGTGGGGCAGGCCCTGCGCGTGGCCGGCGCTGCCGGGCTGTGCACTGCCGGCCTGGTTCAGCACCCGTTCACCAGCGGCGTCGATGACGAAGCCGCCGCCTACCGAGTAGTACTCGCGCTGGGCGATCTCCGTGCCCTGGGCATCGAACGCGTGAAAGCACATGCCGTTGGGGTGCAGGGGCAGGCTCTTGCGGCGAAAGAGCAGGTGCTCTTTTTCGATGAAGGGCACGGTGCGCTCGCCCAGCAGGTTCAGCGTCTGGCTGGCCCGGATGGCGGCGATGGTCGGGTCGATCTGGTCGGGGTCGATGGTGTCGGGCTCGAAGCCCGCCAGGCCCAGCAGCACGGCCTTGTCGGTGCCGTGGCCCACGCCGGTGGCTGACAGCGAGCCGAACAGTTCGACCGCAATGCCCTGCACCGCGGCCAAGCCCGGGCCGGCCTGCAGGTTGCACGCAAACTGCCGCGCCGCGATCATGGGCCCCACGGTGTGGGAGCTGGACGGGCCGATGCCGATCTTGAAGAGGTCGAAAACGCTGACAGACATGGTGGTGTGCGGGTGTCCGGGGGGTCCGGGTAGGGCCGAGGCTGCGTGGATGCCATGCCGGGCATGGAAAGCAGCGGTGGCGCGGGTGGCGCCACCGCCGGTCTGTCTGTCTGTCATTGAGAACAGGGTCTGAAACAACATCCTTCGTACCGCCAGCGCTCTTGGTGCTGGAGTGGGCGCGAGGCTAACTGCGCCGGGGCTGGCCGGCACACGCGCAAACCCTGAGTGGGGCGCAGGCGTTCCGCCGGATGCTGTTAGCGCATCCCATCAAAATGTCAAAAATGATAGCAGCTAGCGCTTTCCAGGAGCGCGGTAGCGGCGGTTTTTGATCAATATTTCCAGCGCAAATCGGCCGCCGAATGGCCGCGCTTGCCGCCCATGAATGTTTCTTACAGTCGGCCGGCGGGGACGCTGATCGGTCGTTCAGCCGTCAGCAGCCGGTCAGTCCGCCGGGGTGGCGGGCCGGGCGACCACCAGGGCCATCCCCAGGTCGGCGTGCGGCGTGGCGCAGGGTGGTTGCCGCACCAGGCGGGCGCAGCCAGAGCGGCGTGCGGCCCAGGTGCGCAGCAAGGCCTCGACCGCCGGGCAGGCGGCAGGCTCGCGCACGAAGACTTCGCACGACACGATCCGGTCCAGGCTGGCGCCGGCCTCGTGCACCAGGCGCTCCGTGGCTGCCAGCACCTGGGCGAACTGGCGCGGGGCATCCTGCGGGTCCGCCCCGGCCGGTGCGCCCCCTGCGATGTACGCCACGCGCACGGACAGCGCACCGGGCGTGTGCCGCACGCCCACGCACAGCGGTACCCGGGCCGCGCTTGGGGGCAGGGGCGTTGCGATGCCCGTCATGCAGCAGGGGCCCGGGGCATGGCTGCCGGCGTGCGCACCGCCCCCGCCCACATCGCCCACATCGCCCAACCCACAGGCCGTGTGCGCTGATCAGGGCCTGCAGCACGCTGCGCGGGGCCGGGCCCGCTCGGACTGCGGGCCGGCCGCAGCGGGGCCGTGCAGGCACGGCACATAATGAGTAAATCTATCCAGTCGGTCGGCGTGTTTCCATGCATGGGCCTCATCGTACGAAGCAGTGCGGCGCGCGACTATCGACAATATTTCCGTCAATCATGAATTCATCTCATGTGACCGACGCGCGGCTGGCCGCTGGGTCTGCCGCGTACACCCCGATTGCAGGCAGCGCCGCACGCCGCTTGCCGCCGCTGAACATGCTGCGCGCCTTCGAGGCTGCCGGGCGGCTGCTCAGCGTGACCCACGCGGCGCGCGAGTTGAGCGTGACGCAAAGCGCCGTCAGCCACCAGATCAAGGCGCTGGAGGAGTGGCTGGGCGTGGCGCTGGTCGGGCGCGACGGCCGGCGCCTGGCGCTGACCACGCCGGGCGCCGCGCTGCTGCCGGGCATCACCAGCGCGCTCGACCTGATGGCGCAGTCCACCGCCGGCATCGAGCGGCTCACCCGCCGCAACACGCTGGTGGTGAACGCCACGGCCACGCTGGCGTCGCAGTGGCTCATTCCGCGCCTGGCGGGCTTTTGCGCGCAGATGCCGGGGCTGGATGTGCAACTGGTCACGACGGTGGGGTTCATGGATTTCGAGCCGGCGCAGTACGACGTGTCGATCCGCTGCTTTGCCGATGCCGACCTGGCGGCGCTGCCCGAGCGTAGCGGGTGGCGGGATGTGAGCCTGGGCGCCTTCATCCCCGACGCGCTCACGCCCGTGTGCAGCCCCGCGCTGCTGGCGGACGGCCGGGCCGTGGCGTCGCCCGAGGGGCTGGCGCGCTTCACGCTGCTGCACAGCCGCTCCACGCCGCTGGTGTGGCAGCAGTGGCTGGGCGAGGCGGGCGCGCCCGGCCTGCAGCCCGCGGGCGACCTGGTGTTCGACCATGCCCACCTGAGCGTGCAGGCGGCCATCCAGGGCCTGGGCGTGGCGCTGGGCAACCCGCGTTTCCTGGGCGACGCGCTGGCCAGCGGGCTGCTGGTGATGCCGTTCGCCGACGTGCTGTCGGGCGAGAAGAAGTACTACTGGCTGCGGCCCGCCCGCGCCGCGCAGGACCCGGCGTCGGTGGCGTTCTGCGACTGGCTGTCGGCAGCCTGAGGCTGCGGGCGCGGCCCTGCGCCGAGCCGCCGCCTCCGGTCCCATCACATCACCACGGCGCGCGCCAGCATCACGCACCAGTCCCACGCATTCAGGCGCGGGCGGGTGTGCAGGCTGCCGCCCTGCAGTGCGTCGACCTTGTCGAGGATGCGCAGGCCGCCTTGCACCACCAGGCGCAGCTCCCAGCCCGCGCGGCCGGGCAGCCGGTGCACCAGGGGCGCGCCGCTGTGCATGCTGGCGCGGGCCCACCGGGCGCTGTTCACGATGAGCCGCACGTTTTCGGGCGTGCTGCGCAGTGCCAGCAGGTCGGCCTGGCTGGCGCCGTGGGTGACGCAGTCGGCACGCGGCAGGTAGTGGCGGCCCCGGGGGATGTCCACCGACAGGTCCTGCCAGAAGTTGATGAGCTGCAGGGCGGTGCAGATGGCGTCGCTCTCGCGCAGCGCCTCGTCGCCGTGCACGCCGTACAGGTGCAGCAGCAGCCGGCCCACCGGGTTGGCGGAGCGGCGGCAGTAGTCCAGCAGCTCTGCACGGTCGGCGTAGCCCTCGGCGTCGCGCGTTTTTTCCACATCCTGCGCAAAGGCGCTGAGCAGGTCGGCCAACAGCGGCACTGGCAGCTGGTGGCTGCGCAGCACGGCCTGCAGCGGCAGGAAGACGCTGGCCCAGCGCGGCGATGCCGGCTGGCCCTGTGCAATCGCCATCAGGTCTGCGTGAAAAGCGGCCAGGTCGGCCAGGCGGTCGGCGGCGGGGGCGTCGCCTTCATCGGCGATGTCGTCGGCCGTGCGGGCAAAACCGTAGATGGCGGCAATCGGCTGGCGCAGGTGGGGCGGGCACAGCACCGAGGCGACGGGGAAGTTCTCGTAGTGCGTGACGGGGGCTGCCACGGCGTCGGCAGCGTTGGCCGCAGATGGCGAGGCCGCAATCGTGGCTGCGGCCTGGGCGGGCGAGGGGGGAGGGCTGGGGCGGTCGTTCACACCCCGAATTGTCGCTTGACAAGACGGGGGCGGTTCTCATAGATTACTAACCGGTCAGTCATTAAACAAAAACACATCCTGAGCGGATCGTTCGTCCGCCCTTCGGCGCGGGCTGTCTGCTTTGCGCTGTGCGTGCAATTCCTGGCTGCTTTCATCAATTTCAACGGATCTCCCATGCGCACTCCCTCCGCCAAGCGGTCTTCCCCATGGCCCCGCAGGTCGCTGCTGGTGCTGGCCACCGCGGCCTTGCTAGCCGCTTGCTCACGCCCGGCCCCTCCTGAGGAGCCTGTGCGCTCCGTCAAGCTGTTGACGGTGGGTGTGGGGGCGCTGCAGTCGAGCCTCGAGTATTCGGGCGAAGTGCGCGCGCGCGTGGAGTCGCGCCTGGGGTTCCGGGTGGCGGGCAAGATCGTCAAGCGCCAGGCCGAGCTGGGCCAGCGGGTGCGCGCGGGCGCGGTGCTGGCGCAGTTGGACCCCAAGGACTACCAACTGGCCACCGACGCCGCGCGGGCGCAACTGGCATCGGCCACCACGCAGCGCGACCTGGCCGCCGCCGACTACAAGCGCTACCAGGCGCTCAAGGACCAGAACTTCATCAGCGGTGCCGAGCTGGAGCGCCGCGATGCCACCCTCAAGGCCGCGCAGGCCACGCTGGACCAGGCGCGCGCGCAACTGTCGTCGCAGGGCAACCAGGCCGCCTACACGACGCTGGTGGCCGATGTGTCGGGCGTGATCACCGGCATCGACGCCGAGCCGGGCCAGGTGGTGACCGCCGGCACGCCGGTGGTGCGCATTGCGCAGGACGGGCCGCGGGATGTGGTGTTTGCGGTGCCCGAGGACAAGGTCGGCGTGATCGCTCCGGACTCCGAGGTGACGGTGCGCGGTTGGTCCACCGGGGCCGAGTTGGTGGGCCGCGTGCGCGAAGTGGCCGCCAGCGCCGACGCTGCCACCCGCACCTACCAGGTCAAGGTGGCCATCGACGGCGCCGACGTGCCGCCGCTGGGCTCCACCGTGTATGTGAAGCCCAAGGCGCTGAGCCATGTGGGCATTCCCGCCATCAAGCTGCCCACCAGCGCCTTGCGCCAGGAGGGCCAGACCACGGCGGTGTGGGTCTACGACGCCGCCAGCGGCACCGTCAAGTCGCAGGCGGTGCAGATCGCCACGGCCGATGGCAACGAGGCGGTGGTGGCCGGCGGCCTCACCCCGGGCATGCAGGTGGTGGCCACGGGCGTGCACGTGCTGTCGCCGGGGCAGAAAGTGGTGGTGTACCAGCCAAAAACGGCTGCAGCGCCCGCCAGTAAAGCGCAAACAGCTACCAATACCGTAGCAGCCCCTGCACCGGCCGCGGTGCCGGCCCCGGCCGCGGCTCCCGCCACGGCGCCCGCCGCCAGCGCGAACGCCAAGTAAGGGCCGCTGCCATGACGCAAGTACAACCGAAGGAGGGGTTCAACCTCTCCAAGTGGGCGCTCGACCACCCCGCGCTCACGCGCTACCTGATGCTGGTGCTGATGCTGCTGGGCTTCATGGCCTACTTCCAGCTGGGGCAGGACGAAGACCCTCCGTTCACCTTCCGCGCGATGGTGGTGCGCACCTACTGGCCCGGCGCCACGGCGCAGCAGGTGGCCGAGCAGGTCACCGACAAGATCGAGCGCACGCTGCAAGAGGTGCCGTATGCGGACAAGATCCGCAGCTATTCCAAGCCCGGCGAGTCGCAGATCATTTTCCAGATCAAGGACTCCTCCAAGCCCGGCGACGTGGCCAATGTCTGGTACAGCGTGCGCAAGAAGGTGGGCGACATGCGCTACACCCTGCCGGAGGGGCTCCAGGGCCCGTTCTTCAACGACGACTTCGGCGATGTGTACGGCGTGATCTACGCGCTGGAGTCCGAGGGCTTCAGCTACGCCGAACTCAAGCAATTTGCCGACGACGCCCGCCAGCAGCTGCTGCGCGTGCCCGACGTGGCCAAGGTGGAGCAGTTCGGCGTGCAGGACGAGAAGCTCTTCATCGAGATCTCGCAAAAGCGCCTGGCGCAGCTGGGCCTGGACATGAACCAGGTGCTGTCGCAGCTGGGCCAGCAGAACGCCGTGGAAAGCGCCGGCGCCATCCAGACGCCGCAGGACCAGGTGCAGGTGCGGGTCGAGGGGCAGTTCAATGCGGTGGAAGACCTGGCCGCCATGCCGATCCGCGGCCCCTCGGGCGCGCAGCTGCGCCTGTCGGACATCGCCGAGATCAAGCGCGGCTATGTGGACCCGGCCACCGTGAAGGTGCGCCACCAGGGACGCGAGGTGATCGCGTTGGGTGTCTCCATGACCAAGGGCGGCGACATCATCGCCCTGGGCAAGGCATTGCACACGGCCACCGACCGCATCGCCGCGTCGCTGCCCGCCGGGGTCAAGCTGGTCAATGTGCAGGACCAGCCTACGGCGGTCTCCACGTCGGTCAATGAGTTTGTGAAGGTGCTGATCGAGGCCGTGGTCATCGTGCTGGCCGTGAGCTTCATCGCGCTGGGCTTTCACCGGCGGCCGGGCAAGCAGCCGCTGTGGAAGCGCTGGTACATCGACCCGCGCCCGGGCATGGTGGTGGGCATCACCATTCCGCTGGTGCTGGCCGTGACCTTCCTGGCCATGTGGTACTGGGGCATCGGCCTGCACAAGATCTCGCTGGGCTCGCTCATCATCGCGCTGGGCCTGCTGGTGGACGACGCGATCATCGCGGTCGAGATGATGGTGCTCAAGCTCGAAGAGGGCTACGACAAGGTGCGCGCCGCCACCTTCGCCTACGAGATCACCGCCATGCCCATGCTCACCGGCACGCTGATCACCGCCGCGGGCTTTCTGCCCATCGGCCTGGCCAAGTCGACGACGGGCGAATACACCTTCGCCATCTTCGCCGTGACCGTGATCGCGCTGGTCCTGAGCTGGATCGTGTCGGTGTACTTCGTGCCCTACCTGGGGACGCTGCTGCTGAAGGTGCCCGAGCACGTGCTGCATGCGCAGGAGCACCACGGCACCGCCGAGGGCGCGCACGAGGTGTTCGACAGCCCGTTCTACCGCGCGTTCCGCCGGCTGGTGAACTGGTGCGTACTGCACCGCTGGATCACCATCGGCATCACCATTTTGATCTTCGTGCTGGGCATCGTCGGCATGGGCAAGGTGCAGCAGCAGTTCTTCCCGGATTCGAGCCGGCCCGAGATCCTGGTGGACATCTGGTTCCCCGAGGGCACGTCGTTCGCGGGCAATGAAGAGGTCACCAAGCGCGTGGAGCAGCGCCTGATGGCCGAGCCCGGCGTGACGTCGGTCAGCACCTGGGTGGGGTCGGGCGTGCCGCGCTTTTACCTGCCGCTGGACCAGGTGTTCCCGCAAAGCAACGTGTCGCAGTTCATCGTGCTGCCCAAGGACCTGGCGCTGCGCGAATCGCTGCGCGTCAAGCTGCCGGCCCTGCTGGCCGAGGAGTTCCCTGAAGTGCGCGGCCGCGTGAAGCTGCTGCCCAACGGGCCACCAGTGCCATACCCCGTGCAGTTCCGCGTGGTGGGCCCCGAGCCGCTGGTGCTGCGCGAGCGGGCCGACGAGGTCAAGGCCGTGCTGCGCCAGAACGCCGACATGCGTGGCGTGAACGACAACTGGAACGAATCCGTGAAGGTGCTGCGCCTGGAGGTCGACCAGGCCAAGGCGCGCGCTCTGGGCGTGACGAGCCAGTCCATCGCGCAGGCCTCCAAGACCATCCTGTCGGGCACGCAGGTGGGCCAGTTCCGCGAGGGCGACAAGCTGATCGACATCGTGCTGCGCCAGCCGCTGGACGAGCGCAACGCGATCACCGACATCGCCAACGCCTACCTGCCCACGGCTTCGGGCAAGTCGATCCCGCTCACGCAGATCGCCAAGCCCGTGTTCACCTGGGAGCCAGGCGTGATGTGGCGCGAGAACCGCGACTACGCCATCACCGTGCAGGGCGACGTGACCGAAGGCCTGCAGGGCGCCACCGTGACGGCGGCGCTGCAGCCGGCACTCAAGGCCATCGAGGACAAATGGCACGCTGCAGGGCAGGGCGCCTACCGCATCGAAGTGGCCGGCGCGGTGGAGGAAAGCTCCAAGGGCACCAGCTCCATCATGGCGGGAGTGCCTGTCATGCTGTTCCTGGTGTTCACCTTGCTGATGCTGCAGCTGCACAGCTTCAGCCGTGCGTTCCTGGTGTACATCACCGGGTTCCTGGGGATCGCGGGGGTCTCGGCCGCACTGCTGCTGCTCAACCGTCCGTTCGGCTTCGTGGCGCTGCTGGGCGTGATCGCGCTCATGGGCATGATCCAGCGCAACTCGGTGATCCTGATCGACCAGATCGAGCAGGACCGCGCCAAGGGCATCCCCGCGTGGGACGCCATCGTCGAGTCGGCCGTGCGCCGCCTGCGTCCCATCGTGCTGACGGCGGCCGCCGCGGTGCTGGCCATGATCCCGCTGTCGCGCAGCGTGTTCTGGGGCCCGATGGCCGTGGCCATCATGGGCGGGCTGGTGGTGGCCACCGTGCTCACCCTGCTCGCGCTGCCTGCGATGTACGCTGCGTGGTTCCGTGTGAAACGACCCGCGCCGGAGCTTCTTGGAGGGAGATGATTCCCAGCCTGCCCGCATCAGGGTAAAATAGAAGGTTGACCGATTTCACACAGGCGGCAGCTCCGGTTGCCGCCTGTTTGTTTGTTGTAGAACCGCGCGGGTGGCGAAATTGGTAGACGCACCAGGTTTAGGTCCTGACGGTAGCAATACTGTGGGGGTTCGAGTCCCCCCCCGCGCACCACCCCTGTGAGACTTTGCGGAACACGGCGCTGCTGCGCTGCAGCCAGCACGATCCACATCCATAAGAGGAATAGCCATGGCCGTTACTGTTGAAACCCTTGAGAAGCTCGAGCGCAAGATTACGCTGAGCGTGCCCGTCACCCTGATCCAGTCCGAAGTCGACACGCGCCTCAAGCGCCTGGCCCGCACGGTCAAGATGGATGGCTTTCGTCCCGGCAAAGTGCCCATGAATGTGGTGGCCCAGCGCTACGGCTACTCGGTGCAGTACGAAGTGCTCAACGACAAGGTCGGTGAAGCCTTTGCCGTGGCTGCCAACGAAGCCAACCTGCGCGTGGCCGGCCAGCCCCGCATCACCGAAAAGGAAGGCGCTCCCGAAGGCCAGGTCACGTTCGATGCCATCTTCGAAGTGTTCCCTGAAGTCCAGATCGCCGACCTGTCGGACGCCGAAGTCGAAAAGCTGTCGGCCGAAGTGACCGATGCCGCCATCGACAAGACCATCGACATCCTGCGCAAGCAGCGCCGCAGCTTCGCCCAGCGCGCCATCGACGCCGCTGCGCAAGACGGCGACCGCGTGACCGTGGACTTCGAAGGCAAGATCGACGGCGAACCCTTCGACGGCGGCAAGGCAGAAGACTTCCAGTTCCTGGTCGGCGAAGGCCAGATGCTCAAGGAATTCGAAGACGCAGTGCGTGGCATGAAGTCGGGCGAAAGCAAGACCTTTCCCCTGGCCTTCCCCGCTGAGTACCACGGCAAGGACGTCGCCGGCAAGACCGCCGACTTCCTCGTGACCGTCAAGAAGATCGAAGCCGCCCACCTGCCCGAAGTGAACGATGCCCTGGCCAAGTCGCTGGGCATCGCCGACGGTTCAGTGGACGGCCTGCGCGCCGACATCAAGAAGAACCTGGAGCGCGAAGTCAAGTTCCGCCTGCTGGCCCGCAACAAGCAGGCCGTGATGGACGCCCTGGTCGGCAAGGCCGAACTCGATCTGCCCAACGCCAGCGTGCAGGCTGAAATCGCCCGCCTGCTGGAAGGCGCCCGTGCCGAGCTCAAGCAGCGCGGCATCAAGGACGCCGACAAGGCCGAGATCCCTGAAGACGTGTTCCGTCCCCAAGCCGAGCGCCGCGTGCGCCTGGGCCTGGTGGTGGCCGAACTGGTGCGCGCCAACAACCTGCAGGCCAAGCCCGAGCAGCTCAAGGCCCACATCGACGAGCTGGCTGCCAGCTACGAGAAGCCCGAAGACGTCGTGCGCTGGTACTTCGGCGACCGTCAGCGCCTGGCTGAAGTCGAAGCCGTTGTCATCGAAAACAACGTGACCGATTTCGTGCTGGGCAAGGCCAAGGTGGTGGAAAAGGCCGTATCCTTCGACGAACTGATGGCTCAACAAGGCTGATAGCCTGTGCCACACCCCGCCGGTGTCTCCTTGTCGGAGTTTCCGGTGGTGGGCGACACACCAGGGGCTTGTGCTTTCGGGCACAAGCCCCAATTCATTTCTGGGTACAGTACCTGCTTGACTGGAGAAAAAATGAGCGCATTGGAATTACAAGGCCTGGGCATGGTCCCGATGGTCATCGAGCAGTCGGGCCGTGGCGAACGGTCCTACGACATCTACTCGCGCCTGCTCAAGGAGCGCGTGATCTTCCTGGTGGGCCCGGTCAATGACCAGACCGCCAACCTCGTCGTGGCGCAGCTGCTGTTCCTCGAAAGCGAGAACCCCGACAAGGACGTGTCGTTCTACATCAACTCCCCCGGTGGCTCGGTGAGCGCGGGCATGGCGATCTACGACACCATGAACTTCATCAAGCCCGACGTGTCGACGCTGTGCACCGGCATGGCCGCCAGCATGGGCGCGTTCCTGCTGGCCGCAGGCGCCAAGGGCAAGCGTTTCGCGCTGCCCAACTCCAAGGTCATGATCCACCAGCCCCTGGGCGGCATGCAGGGCCAGGCGACCGAGATCGAGATCCATGCGCGCGAGATCCTGAAGACCCGCGAGCAGCTCAACAAGATCCTGGCCGAGCGCACCGGCCAGCCGCTGGAAAAGATCCAGCGCGACACCGAGCGCGACTACTTCCTGTCGGCCGAGGAGTCCAAGGAATACGGCCTGGTCGACCAGGTGATCAACAAGCGTTCCTGATTCGCCCAGGCGGCGCGGCGGCGTTTTCCCCCGGGGAAGACGCCGTTTTTTATTTGGTTATCATCCCGACAACTTTCCGTACGTAACAAGGCATTGCCCCCATGGCCGAGAAAAAAGGCTCTTCCAGCGAAAAAACCCTCTACTGCTCTTTCTGCGGCAAAAGCCAGCATGAAGTGAAGAAGCTGATCGCCGGTCCGTCCGTCTTTATCTGCGACGAGTGCATTGACCTGTGCAACGAAATCATTCGCGATGAGCTGCCGGCCGGTGACGTGGCGCGTGAAGGCCGCAGCGATCTGCCCACGCCGGTGGAGATCAAGACCAACCTGGACAACTACGTGATCGGCCAGGACGTCGCCAAGCGCACGCTGGCAGTGGCGGTGTACAACCACTACAAGCGCCTGCGCCACAAGGACAAGGCCCACAAGGACGATGTCGAACTGTCCAAGAGCAACATCCTGCTGATCGGGCCCACGGGCTCGGGTAAGACGCTGCTGGCCCAGACGCTGGCGCGCATGCTGGACGTGCCTTTCGTGATGGCCGACGCCACCACGCTGACCGAAGCCGGCTATGTGGGCGAGGACGTGGAGAACATCGTCCAGAAGCTGCTGCAAAGCTGCAACTACGAAGTCGAGCGCGCGCAGCGCGGCATCGTCTACATCGACGAAATCGACAAGATCTCGCGCAAGTCGGACAACCCCAGCATCACCCGCGACGTGTCGGGCGAGGGCGTGCAGCAGGCGCTGCTCAAGCTCATCGAAGGCACCATGGCCAGCGTGCCGCCCCAGGGCGGGCGCAAGCACCCGAACCAGGACTTCCTGCAGATCGACACGACCAACATCCTGTTCATTTGCGGCGGCGCTTTCGCGGGCCTGGAGAAGGTCATCGAGAACCGCACCGAGGCATCGGGCATCGGCTTTGGCGCATCGGTCAAGAGCAAGAAGCAGCGCTCGCTGACCGAAGTGTTCACCGAGATAGAGCCCGAGGACTTGATCAAGTTCGGCCTGATCCCCGAATTGGTGGGCCGCATGCCCGTGGTGACGGCACTGGCCGAGCTCAGCGAGGACGCGCTGGTCGAGATCCTGACCGAGCCCAAGAACGCGCTGGTCAAGCAGTACAGCAAGCTCTTGTCCATGGAAGGCGTGGACCTGGAGATCCGTCCTGCGGCGCTCAAGGCCATCGCCCGCAAGGCACTGGCCCGCAAGACCGGTGCCCGTGGTCTGCGCTCGATCCTGGAGCAGTCGCTGATCGGCACGATGTTCGACCTGCCCAATACGAGCAACGTCGAGAAGGTGGTGGTGGACGAGTCCACCATCGAAGAAAACAAGCCGCCGCTGCTCGTGTACCGCGAGGCGGCCAAGAAGGCCTGAAAGACATGGCGCCCGCCCTGAGTCGCGCAGCGGCGTTCCCCTCCAGGGAACCCCGCCAACGCGGCGGGGCAGCCCTGGCGCGGCGGCCAATGGCCTGCTTCGCGCCAGGCTCACGCGCTGTGATGAATGACGCGCGGCGTCCTTCATGTCTGACGTCTCCGCGGTGCACGCCATCGAAGGCATGCACTGCACGGGGTGGCCGCTGGTGCTGCCCTTCAACCCTTCTTGCGGTACGGCCGGAAGAAGGGGTTGAAAATCCCCACTGGTGGACCATATTCCACTGAGTTAACTGAGGATTTCCATGTCCGGACATACCCCCCTGCCTGCCACCCCACTCGACCTGCCGCTGCTGCCGCTGCGTGACGTGGTCGTGTTCCCCCACATGGTGATCCCGCTGTTCGTGGGCCGCCCCAAGAGCATCAAGGCGCTTGAGATGGCCATGGAGGCCGACCGCCGCATCATGCTGGTGGCCCAGAAGGCCGCCGCCAAGGACGAGCCTTCCGTCTCGGACATGTTCGATGTGGGCTGCGTCTCCACCATCCTGCAGATGCTCAAGCTGCCCGACGGCACCGTCAAGGTGCTGGTCGAAGGCCAGCAGCGCGCGGTGGTCACATCCATCGAGGACGGCGAGACCCACTTCACCGCCACGGTGACGCCGGTCGAGGCCACTCCCGACGCCAACAAGCCCAGCGAGATCGAGGCCCTGCGCCGCGCGGTGATGCAGCAGTTCGACCAGTACGTCAAACTGAACAAGAAGATCCCGCCCGAGATCCTCACCTCCATCTCCAGCATCGACGACCCGGGCCGCCTGGCCGACACGATTGCCGCCCATCTGCCGCTCAAGCTCGAGAACAAGCAGGTGGTGCTGGATCTGGCCGACGTGAAGGCGCGCCTGGAAAACCTGTTCGAGCAACTGGACCGCGAAGTCGACATCCTCAATGTCGACAAGAAGATCCGCGGCCGCGTGAAGCGCCAGATGGAGAAGAACCAGCGCGACTTCTACCTGAACGAGCAGGTCAAGGCCATCCAGAAGGAACTGGGCGAGGGCGACGAAGGCGCCGACATCGAGGAGATCGAGAAGAAGATCAAGCTCGCCAAGATGTCTGCAGAGGCGCGCAAGAAGGCCGATGCGGAGCTCAAGAAGCTCAAGCTCATGTCGCCCATGTCGGCCGAAGCCACGGTGGTGCGCAACTACATCGACGTACTCACGGGCCTGCCCTGGAGCAAGAAGACCAAGATCAAGCACGACCTGCTCAACGCCGAGGACGTGCTGAACGAAGACCACTACGGCCTCGACAAGGTCAAGGACCGCATCCTTGAGTACCTTGCAGTGCAGCAGCGCGTGGACAAGGTGAAGGCGCCCATCCTGTGCCTGGTGGGCCCTCCTGGCGTGGGCAAGACCTCGCTGGGCCAGTCGATCGCCAAGGCCACCGGCCGCAAGTATGTGCGCATGGCCCTGGGCGGCATGCGTGACGAGGCCGAGATCCGCGGGCACCGCCGCACCTACATCGGCGCCTTGCCGGGCAAGGTGCTGCAGAGCCTGTCGAAGGTGGGCACGCGCAATCCGCTGTTCCTGCTGGACGAGATCGACAAGCTGGGCACGGACTTCCGGGGCGACCCATCGAGTGCGCTGCTGGAGGTGCTGGACCCCGAGCAGAACCACACCTTCGGCGACCACTACGTCGAGGTGGACTTCGACCTGTCTGATGTGATGTTCGTCGCCACGTCAAACTCGATGAACATTCCGCCGGCCCTGCTCGACCGCATGGAAGTGATCCGCCTGTCGGGTTACACCGAGGACGAGAAGACCAACATCGCCATGAAGTACCTGCTGCCCAAGCAGCTCAAGAACAATGGCGTGAAGGACGAAGAGCTGCTGATCACCGAGCCTGCCGTGCGCGACATGGTGCGCTACTACACCCGCGAAGCGGGCGTGCGGTCGCTGGAACGCGAGCTGTCCAAGATCTGCCGCAAGGTCGTCAAGGGCCTGCAGCTCAAGAAGCTCACGCCCCAGGTGGTGGTGACGGCCGACAACCTGCCCGACTTCCTGGGTGTGCGCAAGTACACCTACGGCCGCGCCGAGCTGCAAAACCAGGTGGGCCAGGTCGTGGGCCTGGCGTGGACCGAGGTGGGCGGCGATCTGCTGACCATCGAAGCCGCCACCATGCCCGGCAAGGGCGTGATCACCCGCACCGGCTCGCTGGGCGATGTGATGAAGGAATCGGTGGAGGCCGCCCGCACCGTGGTGCGCAGCCGGTCCCGGCTGCTCGGCATCAAGGACGACATTTTCGAGAAGCGCGACATCCACATCCACGTGCCCGACGGAGCCACGCCCAAGGACGGCCCAAGTGCCGGCGCTGCCATGACCACGGCGTTCGTGTCTGCGCTGACCGGCATCCCGGTACGTGGCGATGTGGCGATGACCGGCGAGATCACGCTGCGCGGTGAAGTGACCGCGATCGGTGGCCTCAAGGAAAAGCTGCTGGCCGCGCTGCGCGGCGGTATCAAGACCGTGCTGATCCCCGAAGAGAACGTGAAGGATCTCCAGGAGATTCCAGACAACGTGAAGAGCGGTCTCGAGATCGTGCCGGTGCGCTGGATCGACAAGGTGCTGGAAGTGGCCCTGGAGCGCAAGCCCGAGCCGCTGACGGACGAAGAGGTGGCCGAAGTGGCCGCCGCAGCGGCCGAAAAAGCCCGTGCTCCGGCACCTGCAGGCGATGGACTCAAACATTGATGCAAATTTTTTGGAGAGCCCCAAAAAATGCGCTACAATTCACTCCATCGCAGCAAACGTTGTAGAATGTTAGGCTTCGGTAAATGCGGGAATAGCTCAGTTGGTAGAGCGCAACCTTGCCAAGGTTGAGGTCGAGAGTTCGAGACTCTTTTCCCGCTCCAATTTCCACAAAAAGGGAAGCATCTGCTTCCCTTTTTTGTCAGAGGAATGCGAATTCCTGGCGCGGTAGCAAAGCGGTTATGCCCCGGATTGCAAATCCGGTTAGTCCGGTTCGACTCCGGACCGCGCCTCCAGATATTCCGGGCTCTGCAGCGTTCGCTGTGCGGGTCGGATCTGGCCCTTGCCTCAGGCAGGAGCTGGTCGGAGAAAGAGATTGGAAAATTTTTTGGCAGGCAGATTTGCAGTGCTGAAAAATGGCGATATAATTTGAGGCTTGCTGATTCGCACTGACGGAAGCGTCAAGAATCACAGCAAATGCGGGAATAGCTCAGTTGGTAGAGCGCAACCTTGCCAAGGTTGAGGTCGAGAGTTCGAGACTCTTTTCCCGCTCCATATTCCAAAGGGAAGCTTCGGCTTCCCTTTTTTCTTGGTCGGTGCAGGTCCTGGCATGTTGCTACAGACCTGCAACTCCAAGAAACAGGGCATTGCGCGCATGCGTCGCCCGGGTTACGCTGCAACGCAGGTGTGCGTTGGGCAACCGGCGCCCCGATGGTGAAATTGGTAGACACTGCGGACTTAAAATCCGCCGCTTTCCTGAAAAGGGGCGTGCCGGTTCGACCCCGGCTCGGGGCACCACGACGATGAACCTGAAAATGGCAATGGACCGCTTGCTTGCTCACCTCCCACAGGCCGCATGGCTGCCCATTTCGCCTGTGTCGATCGCCTTCCTCCGTGAAGCACATGGCGCCCTGCAGCGGTGTTGCGCCTCTTCGCGCGGCGCCGTCCGCCGCGCCGTGGTGCCTGTGCCTCGCCTGCATTCCGACAGCCGTACCGGCTCGCGCACCCCACTGCCGTTTCTAGGCTAAACCCATGTCAAGTTACAACGCTCCCTTCGAAATCCATGTCCACGGGCAGGTCCAGTTGCGGGCCGATACCAGTTTCGAGCAGCTGCAGGAGGCGCTCAAGCCCCTGTGGAAGTACGCCGGAGCCCGCTCGCTGGCCGATGGTGCCGCCAGCGCTTACGAGGAAGAGCCTGGCATCAAGTTCGACGCGCAGGAGCATCTGCTGCAGATCTGCTGGACGGTGCGCGGTGACGAGGACTTTCGCCAGTCGCTGGACGAGATGTGCATGTCGCTCAACGAGCTGGCCGAGCTGGGCGCGGCCATCGAGGTCACGTTCTACGACGCCGACTTCGACGAGGAAGAAGAGGGCGAGGGCGCCGAGTCGCGCGACGACTTCGTGATGCTGTTCGTGGGCCCCACGCCCGCCGCCATCATGCAGGTGCAGCGAGACCTGCTGGTGCAGGACGTGGTGAACATGATGGAGCGCCATTTCGATGGCGCCGAGCTCGGCGGCGTGGTGGCCGAGATCGACAAGCTCTTCAGCCAGCGTTTCGATGCGCTCGTGAATTCGCTGGAGATCGGCAAGCCACCGCGTGGCCCCGGCAGTGGCGGCGCGGGCGGCAGCGGCCACGGCGGCGGTGGCCGCCGTCCGCGGCATCTGCACTGAGCTGAGCTGCGCTGCGCTGACCCGTCGCACGACAGCGCGGGCCGCCCAACGATGGCGTTGCGACAGGCAGCGCCATTGTGCTTTGTGGGGCCGTGCAGCGGCCTGGCGATGAATCGTCGGAGTCCCCGGGCCGCTCTGGCGATGGCGCCTGATGGCCCTTGATGGCCCCTGATCGCCCCTGCACAGCCCGAGGTTTTTTTACGATGACCACTGATCTTCCCTACCTGCGCGCCTACCCCGAATCCCTGCAGGAGCAGGCACGGTCGCTGCTGGTGCAGGGCCGGCTGGGCGCCGTGCTGCTGGGCAAGTACCCGCGGCCCCATGCGGTGCGCAGCGACAAGGGCCTGTACGACTACACCCAGGAGCTCAAGGCGCGCTATCTGCGCAACGCGGGCACCATCAACAAGGTGCTGTTCGACAACAAGATCCATGTGGTGCGCCACGCCCTGGGCCTGCACACGGCGGTGTCCCGCGTGCAGGGCAACAAGCTCGCGGCCAAGCACGAGATCCGCATCGCGGCGATGTTCAAGCAGGCGCCGGACGAGTTCCTGCGCATGATCGTGGTGCACGAGTTGGCCCACCTGCGCGAAAAGGACCACGGCAAGGCCTTCTACCAGCTGTGCGCGCACATGGAGCCGAACTACCACCAGTACGAGTTCGACCTGCGGCTGTACCTCACGCACGTGGAGCAGTCGGGGGAGCGGCTGTGGGGCGCGGCGGAGCCTGCTGCGTGAGCGACGGGCATCACATCAAAGCGACGCCCTACGTATTGCTATAAATTTAATAGCTGCTTGCGTCCGTCCATCGAGCGGTAGGTGCTGAAAAAGCCTTGGAGTCCGGTCGCTGTGCGGACCCTGGCCGGGCGCTCAGGCTCAGGGCACCGACACCGTCTCGCAGCAATCCGCAGGCAGCCCCAGCCAGCGGCGCGCGCCGGCCTGCAGCATGGCCACGGGCCCGGTGGTCAGCAGGCGTGTTTCGGGTGCGTCCTGCGCGTCGTCTTCGGTGCCGGAGGCCCCCGCACCCGCCAAGGCCTGCACCGGCGCACGCAGCAGGCCCGCGGCCTCCAGCAGCCGCCGGGTCTGCCGTGCCACGGGTTCGCCGGTTTCGATGAACTGCACGCCAGGCCCCACCAGCGTGCGCAACTCGTGCGCCACGAAGATGTAGTGCGTGCAGCCCAGCACCAAGGTGTCGATCTGCCCCGGCGCGGTGCCGAACGCGCCCATCGCGTGGATGTACCGTTCGCACAGGGCGCCGGTCTCGGTGGCACCGACTGCGCTGCCCGGGGCGGGCTCGAGCAGGTCCACGCCCCGCTCGATGGCATGGGCCAGGCCGTCGCACGGCTGCACCACGAACTGGGCTTGCCCGTCCAGCGATGCCAGCAGCTTGCCGAACTTGCTGCTGGTCAGCGTGCCCCGGGTGCCGATGACGCCTATGCGGCCGGTCTGGGTCACAGCCAGCGCGGGTTTGATGGCCGGCTCCAGCCCCACCAGGGGCAGGTCGGGGTAGCTGCTGCGCACTTCATGAATGGCAGCCGCCGTGGCGGTGTTGCAGGCCACCACCAGCGCCTTGATGTGGTGCTGCTCGCGCAGGTACCGGGTGATGGCGTGCGTGCGTGCGCTGACGTAGGCATCGCCGCGCTCGCCGTACGGGGCATTGGCGCTGTCCGCCAGGTACACGAAGCTTTCATGGGGCAGGGCAGCCCGCAGGGCGCGCAGCACGCTCAGCCCGCCCACGCCACTGTCGAACACACCGATGGGAGAAGAGGTCAGCGGCATGGCATGGTGCAAAGGGGGGACATAACGCACGATTGTAGAAAAGACAGGCCCGGCGAGCACGGCAGCATGGATTGACCGGCGGGGCCCACGGGGCAGCGCAGAAGGTTGGCACCGGCCCCGTGCCGGCACGGCGGCCTGGAGCGGCCACAAGTAGAAAGACCGCCCGAAGGCGGTCTTTTGGTCTGCGCGCTGCGTGCGGGCTGCGCAAGGTGGTGGCTCGCTGCAATACAGCGACGCCAAGCGCCAAGCGCCAAGCGTCACGCGCCAGGCGTCAGGCGTCAGGCGGCGGCGACCCCGATGCCCTTGAACTCGCCGGATGCGATGCGCTTTTGCCACTCGGCCGGGCCGGTGATGTGTGCGCTGGTGCCGCCGGAGTCCACCGCCACGGTCACGGGCATGTCCACCACGTCGAACTCGTAGATGGCTTCCATGCCCAGGTCCTCGAAGCCCACGACCTTGGCGGTCTTGATGGCCTTGCTGACCAGGTAGGCGGCGCCGCCCACGGCCATGAGGTAGGCGCTCTGGTGGTTCTTGATGGACTCGATGGCGACCGGGCCGCGCTCGGCCTTGCCGATCATGGCGATCAGCCCGGTCTGCTCCAGCATCATGTCGGTGAACTTGTCCATGCGCGTGGCGGTGGTGGGGCCGGCCGGGCCCACGGCCTCGTCCTTCACCGGGTCCACGGGGCCCACGTAGTAGATGACGCGGTTGGTGAAGTCCACGGGCAGCTTCTCGCCCTTGGCCAGCATGTCCTGGATGCGCTTGTGCGCGGCGTCGCGGCCGGTCAGCATCTTGCCGCTGAGCAGCAGCGTGTCGCCGGGCTTCCAGCCGGCCACTTCTTCCTTGGTCAGCGTGTCGAGGTTGACCTTCTTGCTCTTGTTGTAGTCGGGCGCCCAGTTCACGTTGGGCCACAGGTCCAGGCTGGGGGGCGTGAGGTACACGGGGCCGGAGCCGTCCAGCACGAAGTGCGCGTGGCGCGTGGCGGCGCAGTTGGGGATCATCGCGATGGGCTTGCTGGCCGCATGCGTGGGGTACATCTTGATCTTGACGTCCAGCACGGTGGTCAGGCCGCCCAGGCCCTGTGCGCCAATGCCCAGCGCGTTGACTTTCTCGAACAGCTCCAGGCGCAGCGCCTCGACCTTGTCGAGCGCGGGGCCGCCGGTCTTGGCGGCTTCGGCCTTGGCTTGCAGCTCGTACATGTCCAGGTCGTCCATCAGGCTTTCCTTGGCCATCAGCACGGCCTTTTCCGCCGTGCCGCCGATGCCGATGCCGAGCATGCCGGGCGGGCACCAGCCGGCGCCCATGGTGGGCACGGTCTTGAGCACCCAGTCCACCACGCTGTCGCTGGGGTTGAGCATGTACATCTTGGATTTGTTCTCCGAGCCGCCGCCCTTGGCCGCCACGGTGATTTCCACGGTGTTGCCGGGCACGATCTCGGTGAAGATCACTGCGGGCGTGTTGTCCTTGGTGTTCTTGCGGTCGAACTGCGGGTCGGCCACCACGCTGGCGCGCAGGGTGTTGTCGGGGTGGTTGTAGCCGCGGCGCACGCCTTCGTTGATGGCGTCGTCCAGGCTGCCCGTGAAGCCTTCCCAGCGCACGTCCATGCCCACCTTCAGGAACACGTTGACGATGCCGGTGTCCTGGCAGATGGGGCGCTGGCCGGTGGCGCTCATCTTGCTGTTGGTGAGGATCTGCGCGATCGCGTCCTTGGCCGCGGGGCTTTGCTCGCGCTCGTAGGCGCGGGCCAGGTGGGCGATGTAGTCGGTGGGATGGTAGTAGCTGATGTACTGCAGCGCGGCAGCTACGGATTCGATGAGATCGTCCTGGCGGATGGAGGTGGTCATGGCGGTTCGTGGGGAGTCTTTTATGGAGGGCGCTGACGCACCCCTCTCCCACCCCCCGCAAGCGCCGTCCGGCAACCAGCGCTGGGCCGCAGACCGCACTGCCGAAGGCAGGCGGACCGTATTTTGACAGACCCCACCGCAGGCGCCCTGCGCGATGCCAAAGGCCGCCGCCTGCGTTCGGCCTTTGGTGAGATCCCACGGTGGTCGCCGGTGGCCCTTGCCACCGCGCCGGGCGGGGCTTCAGGCGGTGCCGTTGGCGTCGTCCTCGTCGGCCTCGACCGCGTCATCGGTGTCGTTGCCGCCGGGCAGGTCGTCCGCGCTCAAGGGGGCCTGGGCCTCGCGGCCGCCGCGCTCGGTGTCCACGTCCTGGCCCTCGTCGTCGCCGACCATGCCGTCATCGGGATCGGCGTCGTCTTCACCGGGGCCGCCGGTGGCCATGGATTCCACATGGTCGGGCAGGATGTCGCGGGCCGTGGCTTCGGTGTCGGGGTTCACGCTGCTGCGCTCACCGGTGCCGAATCGGTCGGTGTCGCTGTCGGAGTCGGCGCTGTAGGCGCCTGCGCTGTCGCTGCCCGAATCGGACGCATCGCTGGGCCCCAGGCTGTCGATGCCGGTCGCGCTGTGCGCGGGCGGAAGGTTGTCGCTGTCGATGCCGAGAAGGCTGCTGGTGGCCATGGTGTGCTCCGATGGATGGGTGATGCGCCGCGGGCCCGGGTAGGGCGCGCTGCGGGGCGGGAAAACCGCCATCAGTTCATCGTCGGTCTGCCACGCGCCGCGCCATGTCAGGCGCCGCTGACATGGGCGTCGTCCATCTTCGCCGGAGCCTCCGCCAGACCCGGGGCAGGGCGGGTTACAGGTCCGGCAGCGACCCGATGACGGATGGCGTGAAGTCCGCACCGCCGGCAGGCTTGTCGCCTTGCGACCAGGCCAGCAGGGTGTCGGCCGGCATGGGGCGGGCGTAGAAGAAGCCCTGCAGTTCATCGCAGCCCATGCCCAGCAGAATGTCGCGCTGGCCGCTGGTCTCCACGCCCTCGGCCACCACGCGCAAGCCCAGGGCATGCGCCAGGCTCACCACCGCCGCCACCACGGCGCGGGCGTCTTCGCTGCTTTCCAGGTCGTTCACGAAGCTGCGGTCGATCTTGAGCTGCTGCGCCGGCAACTGGCGCAGGTAGTTCAGGCTCGAATACCCGGTGCCGAAGTCGTCGATGGACAGGAACACGCCGATGCGCGCCAGCCCCTCGAAGGTGCGCTGCGTGGCCTTGATGTCCTCCATGGCCACCGATTCGGTGATCTCGCACAGCAGCTGCGAGGCGTCGAGCCCGTGGCGCAGCAGCGCCTGCTCGATGCGCTCGGCCAGCCCGGCCTCGCGCAGCTGGTGCACCGACAGGTTGATGGCCACGCGCATGCGCAGGCCGCTGTCGGCCCACTCTGCGGTCTGGCGGCAGGCTTCGTTGATCACCCAGTTGCCCAGCCGCCCGATCAGCCCGAAGCGTTCGGCCAGCGCGATGAAGACCAGCGGGCTGACCATGCCGTGTTTGGGGTGGTTCCAGCGCAGCAGGGCCTCCACCCCGCTGATCTGGCCGCGCGTGCCGTCGATCTTGGGCTGGTAGTGCAGGGCCAGCTGGCCGCGGTCGATGGCCTGGCGCAGGTCGTTCTGCAGCTCCAGCTGTTCAGACGCGTCCGATCCCATGTGGGGCTCGAACAGCGCATAACAGCCGCCGCCGGCGCGCTTGGCCGCATACATGGCCGCGTCGGCATTGGCGACCAGCTTGCCGCGCTCGCCATGGTCGGGATGCACCACGATGCCGATGGAGCACGCGATCTGCACCTTCTTGCCCGAGACCTCGAACGGCTCCGACAGGGCCGCGAGCACCCGGTTGGCCATGGTCACGCAGGCGGCCACGTCGGTCACGTCTTCGAGCAGGATCAAAAATTCGTCGCCGCCCACGCGGGCCACCGTGTCGGACTCGCGCGCCTGGCGCTGCAGCCGCTCGGCCGCGCTGCGCAGGATCACGTCGCCCGCCGCGTGGCCGAACGAGTCGTTGATGGGCTTGAAGCCGTCCAGGTCCACGAACAGCACCGCCAGGCGGTCTTCCACACGGTGGTGGTTGGTGCGGTCCAGCCGCAGCAGCGCGTGGATCAAGCGGTCCTCGAACAGCAGCCGGTTGGGCAGGCCGGTCAGCGCATCGGCGAAAGCGCGTTTTTGCAGCTCGTCATTGGCGGCCTGCAGGCGGGTGTTGCTGTCGGTCAGCGACTTCGTCAGGCGCTCGGCCGTGGCCTGCAGGCGCGCGTCCAGGATGGAGGTGAACAGCGTGCTCACCAACAGCATGCCCGTGGCCATGAGCACCATGGCCGTAAGACCCGGGCCGCCGAGCTGGCCCGCGCTCAGGCACACCGCACCCTTGGCAAAGTTGGCCGCCGCCATGCCGGTGTAGTGCATGCCGCAGATGGCCACCGCCATCACGAACGATGCGGCCATCTGGTACGCCAGGCGCTGCCCGGGCTGCACGCGGCGCAGCAGCTTGAAGATCAGCAAGGCCGTGGCCGATGCCAGCACCGCGATCAGCACCGACAACGCCACCAGCAGCGGGTCCCACACGATGCCCGGCGCCATCTCCATCGCCGCCATGCCGATGTAGTGCATGCCGCTGATGCCCGCGCCCATCACCAGCGCACCCATGGCCAGTTGAACACGGCCAAAGTTTTCGCGGCTGGCCAGTTGCAGGGCCATGGCCGACGCGGCCACGGCGGCCAGCCACGACAGCAGGGTGGGGCCGCCGGCAAAGCCGATCTCGATGGGCAGCCGAAACGCCTGCATGCCCAAAAAGTGCATGGCCCAGATGCCCGTGCCCATGACGATGGAGCCTGCGGCCCACCAGGCCAGCCCCACGCGGCGCTGTGCCGTGCGCACACGGCGCGCCAGGTCCAGCGTCACGTACGACGCCAGCATGGCAATGGCAAAGGAGGCGGCCACCACGAACAGGTTGTAGCTGGAGGGCATGAACGCGTTCATGGTGCGAAGAAAGCTGTGATGGAGTGGGCAGGGTGCATCGGGCGCGCGGCGCCGTCAAGGGGCCCAGGGCAGATACGCAGCGGCAGCGCCATGCAGGGGGCAGGGCACGGCCGCGCGCGTCGAAGTGTATCGACCGGTGCCAAGGCGCGCTGGCGTGGGGGCTTGAGGGCTTGGCGGGCTTGGCGGGCTTGGCGGGCTGGGTGGTGCTGAAGGGACCGTTCGCCGGCCATGCCCCCACCAGCAGTGGTGGCGGCGCGGTCGGCTGCCCGCTGCGGCGGGGCTTGACGCACACTGGCCGCGCCATGCTCGTGCACAGGCCATCCAGGCTAACAAATGAGAATGGTTCGTTTTTGCATTATGCTGCCGGGCGCGCCGGTGTTCCGGCTGCTCTTGGGCGTCAGACGCAAGCCCTCCCCCCGGTCCCCATCGCGGCCTCGCCGGGGCCGCGCCGTCTGCCCGCCCGCTTTCTGTTTTTTTCTTGGAGAACCGCTGCCCATGACCTCCCGTACCGAACGCGACACCTTTGGCCCTATCGAGGTCCCTGCCGACAAGCTCTGGGGCGCGCAGACGCAGCGCTCGCTGCAGAACTTCGACATCTCGGGCGAGCAGCAGCCGCGCGAGATCATCAAGGCGCTGGCCCAGGTCAAGCGTGCCTCGGCCGTGGTCAACCAGGCCCTGGGCCTGCAGGATGCGAAGAAGACCGACGCCATCGTGGCTGCGGCCGATGAGGTCATCGCCGGCCAGCACGCGGGCGAGTTCCCGCTGGTGGTGTGGCAGACGGGCTCGGGCACGCAGACCAACATGAATGTCAACGAGGTGCTGGCCAACCGCGCCAGCGAGATCCTGGGCGGCGAGCGCGGCGAAGGCCGCCTGGTCCACCCCAACGACGACGTGAACCGCAGCCAGTCGAGCAACGACGTGTTCCCGACCGCCATGCACGTGGCCGCGGTGGAGGCGCTCACGCACAAGCTGCTGCCCGCCATCGCCAAGCTGCGCGCTACGCTGGCGAAGAAGGCGCAGGACTTCGACGGCATCGTCAAGATCGGCCGCACCCATCTGCAGGATGCCACCCCGCTCACGCTGGGCCAGGAGTTCTCGGGCTACGTGGCGCAACTGGACCATGGCGAGCGCCATGTGCGCGCCGCGCTGCCCCACCTGTATGAGTTGGCCCTGGGCGGCACCGCGGTGGGCACGGGCCTGAACGCGCCCAAGGGCTATGCCGAGCAGTCCGCAGCCGAGCTGGCGCGCCTGACGGGCCTTCCCTTCGTCACCGCGCCCAACAAGTTCGAGGCCCTGGCCTCGGTGGACGGCCTGGTGCACGCCCACGGCGCGCTCAAGACGCTGGCGGCCAGCATGATGAAGATCGCCAACGACGTGCGCTGGCTGGCCAGCGGCCCGCGCAGCGGCATCGGCGAGCTGAGCATCCCCGAGAACGAGCCTGGCTCGTCCATCATGCCCGGCAAGGTCAACCCTACGCAGAGCGAGGCGGTGACCATGCTGGCTGCCCAGGTGTTCGGCAACGACGTGGCCATCAACTTCGGCGGTGCCTCGGGCAACTTCGAGCTCAACGTCTTCCGCCCCATGGTGGCCCACAACTTCCTGCAGAGCGTGCGTCTGCTGGCCGACGGCATGGTGAGCTTCAACGACCAGTGCGCCGTGGGCATCGAGCCCAACCGCGAGCGCATCACCGAGCTGGTGGACCGCTCGCTCATGCTGGTGACCGCGCTCAACACCCACATCGGCTACGACAAGGCGGCCTATATTGCCAAGAAGGCGCACAAGGAAGGCACGAGCCTGCGCGAAGCGGCTGTGGCCTCGGGCCACGTGACGGGCGAGCAGTTCGACCAGTGGGTGGTGCCGGGCCACATGGTCGGGCGTTGATCGCAGGCCGGGGGACGCAACAAGCGCCAGAGTATCGGAGCCGAACACTGTTGGCCCGATATCCGCCATCCTCGCCAGTCCTGCGTTCGTGCAGTGCCGTGACCGTCAGTCACCGTGCTGCGACGCTTCCTGCTGCGCCAGCGCTTCGAGCTGCTCCTGCTGGTAGACCACGATGCTGCGCTGGTGGATGCCGATGATGCCTTCGCGCTCCATCCACTTCAATTCCACATTGATGCGCTGGCGCGATCCGCCCAGCAGTTGCGCCAGCTCGTCCTGCACCAGCGACAGCCCGATGGCGCCGCGCTGGCCGGGCACGGCGGCGCGCTCGCCAAAGCGGCGCAGCACGTGCAGCAACTGCTTGGCCAGCCGCGCGCGCAGGGGCACGGTGGCCATGTCTTCCATCATCCAGTACAGGTAGCGCATGCGGCGCGCCTGCAGCGTGAGCAGCGCCTCACCGAACTCCGAATGTTCGCGCAGCAGTTGGCGGAACACGTCCTCGGCCACACTCAGCACCGTGGTGGGGCCATGGGCGTGCGCGTCGTAGGTGTTGGGGCCGCGGTGCAGCACCTCGGCCTCGCCCACCCAGATGCCGGGCTCCACATAGGCCAGCGTCACCTGCTTGCCCGACGGCGTGGTGCGCCGAAACCGGATGGCGCCGCTTGCGCACGCAAACCAGTCCTGCGCCAGGTCGCCTTGCTCTACGATCATCTGGCCGTGGGTGTAGCGTGTGACGCGGCCCAGCCGAAAGATGTCGTGCCGCAGCGATGGCGTGAGCGCGGCGAACCAGCGGCCGCGGTTGATGGCTTCGCGTTCGGGCAGGCTCAGGAAGGGGCGTTGCTGGTGGCGGTCGGCCAGGAGATTCGCGGACTCTGGCGTGGAAAGCGTGTCTGTGGACATGGCGGCAGGCTGCAGATGAACGGAGCCGGCCTGTGCGCAGGGCCGGGCTGAAGGGCGGTGGAGAAAAGCGCAGCTTCGCAGTTTAGCGATGCGGCTTGCGGCATCAGGGGGCGCGCGGCACCTGCGCGACACCCCGCAGCCTGTTGACGAAAATTGCCTGCGTGCCTGCCTCCCGCGTGTCACCTATGCCTTGGCTTGTGCGCGCACCTGTACCTTGCCGGCTTTGGAGGCTTTCGGCGTCTTGGGTGTCTTGCGCGGTTTGCGCAAGAACGCCAGCAAGCGGCGCTCTGCCGCGCTCAGGCCGCGTGGCGACGCGCTGCCGCCGATGCGGTCCCACACGTCCTGCATGCCGGGCCCGGCGTCGGATGCCAGGCGCGAGCCCAGCTCCAGCACCGCGGGATGCACGTACGACTTCTTGCACACGGCGGGCGTGTTGCCCAGCTGGCGCGCCACCTCGGCGAGGATGGTCTTGGCGGTGTAGCGCACGCTCTTGTCGGTGGGGTCTGCGGCGTCGGCCTGTGTGCACGCCAGGCGCGTCAGCTCCAGCGCCTGCGTGGTGCCGTGCCAGGTGCGAAAGTCCTTCGCGGTGAAGTGATCGCCGTCGGTGTCGGACGCGCCGTGCGTGATCTCGCGCAGGTAGTCATTCACGTCGCCCGAGCCCACGGTGCGCGGGGTGCCGTCCTCATCTTCGTACTGGAAGAGCTCCTGCCCCGGCAACTGCTGGCAGTGCCGCACCACGCGGGCCACACGGGGGTCGCTGAGTTCGGCCTCCTGCTGCACGCCGCTCTTGCCGCGAAACCGCAGCGTCAGCTGGCTGCCTTTGACCTGCACATGCCGCGTGCGCAGCGTGGTCAGGCCGTACGATTTGTTGGTGGCGGCGTATTCTTCGTTGCCCACGCGCAGATAGGTGGTGTCCAGCAGGCGCACCAGTGTGGCCAGTACCAGCGTGCGCGACAGCGGCTGGCCGCTGCGGTGCGCGGCCAGGTCGCGTGCCACGCGGGCGCGGATGCGCGGCAGCGCACGCCCGAAGGCCTGCATGTGCTCGAACTTGCCCTCGTCGCGCTGCGCGCGCCACTGCGCGTGGTAGCGGTACTGGCGCCGTCCGCGCGCGTCGAGCCCGGTGGCCTGCAGGTGGCCGTTGGGCCGCGGGCAAATCCACACGTCGGTGTACGCCGGCGGGATGGCCAGGCGCTGGATGCGGGCGATCTCTTCCGCATCCTTGAGCCACTGCCCGTCGGGCTGGCGGTAGCGAAACGCCTTTTCGCCGCTGGGCACCCGCGACAGACCGGGCATGTCGGGCGTGACGTACACCAGGCCACCGGGTAGCCTGGGCTGGCGGGGGGTTGTGGCTTTGGGGGGCGCAGATGCGCGGGTCGAAGAGGATGTAGCGGGCATCGGGGCGGTATGGAGGATGGACCAATGGGTGGCCCGATCAGACCCGTGCCTGGTCTGCGGCGGTGTAGGTGCGCTGCGTGCGGCAAAGTGAGACATCGGCCGGACTCTTGGCTGATGGCGCCATCCATTCGAGTAAAAAATGGTCCTGCCGCTTGATGGACGGGCGCTACCAGCTATTTAATTGATAGCAAACCTGGATGCGGCAGCGTCGATGGGATGCGTGCTGTGTGGGCGGGTCTGCGCAAGCAGCCCCTGCGCAGGCGCTCCTGCCTGCACGCCGCGGCCTGTGCGTCCTGATGCGCGTCCTGTCAGTCACCCGCAGTCGCGCTCGGGTCCAGCGCAAAGCCCACCCCGTACACCGAGCGGATCCAGTCGCTGCCGTCGGCGCTGGCGGCCTTGAGCTTCTTGCGCAGGTTCTTGATGTGGCTGTCGATGGCGCGCTCGTTCACATCGAGCGTGTCGTCGTACGCCTGGTCCAGCAGCTGCGCGCGCGAGAAGATGCGGCCGCGGTGGCGGGCCAGCACCTGCAGAAGCCGAAACTCCCGCCGCGTGAGGCCCAGCGGCGTGCCGTGCAGCGTGGCCTGCCAGTGCAGCTCGTCGAGTACCAGCGCCGCCACGGTGGTGGTGGTGCCCGGCGGCGGCGGCGGCGCGGCCGCGGCGCGGCGCAGCACGGCCTTGGCGCGGGCCACCACCTCGCGCGGCGAGAACGGCTTGCAGATGTAGTCGTCGGCGCCCAGCTCCAGGCCGATGAGGCGGTCCACCTCTTCCACGCGGGCGGTCAGCATGATGATGGGGTGCTGTGTGTGGCGGCGGGCCTGGCGCAGCACCTCCAGGCCATCCATGCCGGGCAGCATGATGTCCAGCAGGGTCAGCGCGGGCGGCGCCGCCAGCATGCTGGCCAGCGCCGTGCGGCCGTCGGCGTGGTGCTCGACGGCGTAGCCCGCGTGGCGCAGGTAGTCGACCACGATGGTGGCGATGTCGGGTTCGTCTTCAACGACGAGGATGCGGTGGGTCATGTCACGGGGTGGATGGGGAGTTGTCCAGCAGGGGCAGGTCCAGCGTGATGCGCAGGCCGCCCAGGGGCGACGCCTCGGCCGCCAGGGTGCCGCCATGCGCCAGCACGATGGCCCGGCAGATGGCCAGGCCCAGGCCTGAGCCGCCGTGGTCGCGGTTGCGCGAGGTGTCGGCCCGGTACAGGCGCTCGAAGATGCGGGGCAGCTCGTGTGCGGCGACGCCCGGCGCGCTGTCGTCCAGTTGCACGCGCAGCAGCGGTGCGCCGCCCGGGGCCTCGGCTTCGAACGCCGCGATGCGCAGCAGGCCCCCCGCATCGGTGTAGCGCAGGCTGTTTTCCAGCAGGTTCAGGAACACCTGGTGCAGTTGCTGCGCGTCGCCCCGCACCAGCGGCGCGGGCGACTGCGTGGCCAGCGCGTCGAGGCCCATGGTGTCCACGGCGATGCGGGCCTGCGCCAGGCGCGGGCGCATCGAGGCCAGGGCTTCGGACAGCAGCGAGAGCGGGTGCACCGGCACCTGGGCCGACGGCGCGCTGGTGCCCGCTGCGTCCAGGCTGGCGCGCAGGTCGCCCACCAGCTGGATGAGGCGCATCACCTGCCGGTGCAGGCGCAGCGCGGTCTTGTCGTCGAAGGTGCGCACGCCGTCCTGCACGGCCTCGATCTCTGCGCGCATCGCCGCCAGGGGTGTGCGCAGCTCGTGGGCCACGTCGCCCAGCCACTGGCGGCGCGAGGCCTCGATGCTGCCGAGCTGTTCGGCCATGGTGTTGAAGGTGCGGGCCAGTTGGGCCATTTCGTCGTGGCCGTGCACCGGCACGCGGGTGTGCAGGTGGCCCTGTGCGATCTCGCGTGCGCCGCTGGCCAGCGCATCGACCGGTGCCAGCCACCGCCGTGCCAGCCAGCCCGAGAGCAGCAGCGCCAGCACCAGCCCAGCGAGGCCCGTCCAGACCACAAAGCCCAGCTGCTGCGCCAGAAAGGCCTGGTCGGCTTCGCTGCGCACGCCTTGGGGTGGCGCCAGCACCAGGTGGCCGATGGTGGCGCCGTTGGCACCCCGCAAGGCCAGGCGTGCGCCGCCGGGCTGTGGTGCGGTGCCCGCCAACAGCCGGTCCTGCGCATCCACTAAGCCCAGGCGGGGGTAGAGGTCGTCGGGGTGGCGCTGCGGCGGCAGGGGCGGGCGGCCGTCGGCCGACGGGCCCGTCATTCCCATGCTGTTGCCGCGCTGGTCGGGCGGTGGCCCGTCCGGCGGCGCGGCGCCTTGGGGTGGGGGCTGCCAGCCACCGCTGCGCTCGCCGGTGACGGCGCGGGGAGGGCCGCCGTACGGGCCCGCAAATGGGTTGGCACTCTCGGCCGACGAAGTGGTGCCGGAGGGCGCGTTGCCCATGGACGGGGGCGGGGCGAAGCCGTCGGCCGCGCCACCACCCGCCCTGCGCTGGCCGCCGCCCGGGTGGCTGAGCCGGCCCCACAGGCCGGGCTGGTTGCGCAGCGTGTCCCAGCCACCCACCTGCAGGTAGTGTGCCTGCAGGCGCTCTGCCAGCCAGTCCATGCGTGCGAGTTCGATCTCGGCCACGTACGGCCCCAGCCCGCGCTGCAGCCCCAGCCGCGAAAACCCCGCAAAGATCAGCAGCAGGGCCACCAGCAAGGCGGCCAGGGCCAGAAAGGCTTTGCGGTGCAGGGTGAGTGAAGGCATCGGGACAGCGAAACGGCTTCAAAGGGAGGTCAGCGTGCGGGCGGCGGGCCGCCTGCACCGCCGGGCCCGCCCGCAGGCATGGCCACCAGGGTGCCGTCCATTGTGCGGCATGTGCCCGCGAGCGACTTGCCGTCCGGCATGGTCAGCGTGACGCTGGCGCCCTCGGCCTTGCCCTGGCAGGCGGCATACGCCTCGGGCGGCGGCGCGGGCGGACCTTGGCGGCCCTGGGGTTGCGCGAGCACCGGTGTCGCGGACATTGCGGCGAGCACGGCCACGAGCGCTGCGCGTGCGAGGCTGCAGTGGTGAAGAGAACGAAGAAGCATGGTGCAGATTCCTTGAGGTGGTTGAAGAAAAGAAAAAAGCGAGTCCGTTGCGGCCCGCATGGACTGGTGACTGGTGAGCCGTTGTGGGCGGCAGCGGCGCTGGCGACGCTTGGCGAGGAGCGACGGTCCGCACGCTCCGCACACTGGTCGAAACCGGCGCGCCCCAGCCACGTGCACCCATGGAACCGGCTTCGCCGGGCCATCGGGTGCGTCCCCTCGGGGGAAGGCGCCAAAGGCGACTCAGGGCGGTCAGGGACTGAAACGGCTTTGCCGGGCGATCGGGCGCGTCGCCCTCCGGGGGGGCCGAAGGCGACTCAGGGGGAGCCTATGCAGCCACAGAGATCGTGATATGGGCCGAGTACCCGCCACCGCTGTTGGCCTGCATGGTGGTCATCTCCAGCGTGGTGCCGTCGCTGAACACGTTGTCGGTGGCGAACGACATGGACGCGAGGTTGCGCACGCTGGCGCTGTAGCCCGAATTGGCGTTGTAGATGGTGCTCAGCAGCGCGGTGGGGAAGGCCAGTTGCGTGGTCTTGATCTTGTTGCTGGCATTGCTGGCCGCAGACAGGCTGCGGTAGACCTCCAGGTGCATGTGCGGCATGCGGCCCGCATAGCAGCCCGGCACGATCGTGGTGAAGGTGACCGTGCCGTTGGCATCGGTAGCCTGCACGCCGCGCAGGTAGTTGTCGGCGATGTTGTTGGAGCTGTAGACCGAGTAGTTGCCGTCCTGCGTGCAGTGCCACAGGTAGATGGCGTAGCCCGACAGCGTGGCGCAGCTGGCGTTGGTGTTGGTCAGCGTGATGGTGATGGTGAACGGCACGCCGCTGACCTGCGTGGACGAGCCGATGGAGGAGCGGATGTCCGAGCGCACGATGCCGCTGAGCGCGAGCACGTTGTAGGTGTTGTTGCTGGCGTTGGAGCCATCGGCCGGGTAGGGGCCGGCGGTCTCTTCGGGCACGACCGAGCAGGTGGTCGTGGTGCCCGTTCCTGTCGTGCCGGTGCCCGTATCGGTGGTCGTTCCCGTGCCGGTGCCCGTGCTGGTGCCGCTACCGCTACCGGCGGTGTCGGTGGACTCGCTGTCGCTGCCCCCGCCGCCGCAGCCCAGCAAGGTGGCCATGCCCAGCGAGCCCAGGGCGTTCAGGGCGAAACGGCGGCTGGCGGGTGTTGAACTCGGTGGTGCGACTGTCGCGGCCGGCGATGACGAAGTGGCGGTGGGCGCAATGGCGGCAGAAAATCGGGCCATGGTAGTTCTCCTGCAAGTGGGTATGGCCTGCACTGTGCCCACCGATTGCGGAGAAATCTGGGAGCCGGGCCGCCCGCGTGCGCAGGTGCCCGGCCCGGGTGCTGCGGCTACAGCGCGTTGCTGGCGTTCACGAGGTCGTTGTAGGCCTTGACCAGCTTTTCGCTGCTGCCTTCCACCATCCAGCCGCTGCCGGGCTTGAGCATCATGCGCTCGCCGTCGTTGTAGGGCACCTTGTCGCGCACGCGCCGAAAGCGCTCCTTGGACGCCTTGCGGAACTCTTCGGCGCTGCGCTCGAAGCTCGACCAGCCGTGCGGCACCTCGTCCTTGATCGGCTTGGCGAACGCCATGGCTTCATCGGCCATGGCCTCGTAGGCCTGCAGGCGCGGTGCGGCAGCGGCGGCATCGAAGGTCTCGTCGCCCAGCACATCGGCCAGGCCCTTGGCCTTGTTCATCAACGCCATCTGGTAGTACGGCAGCTTGCGGCCCTGGGTCTTTTCGATCTGCGCGAGCTGCGCGGCCAGCAGGTTGTCGTTTTCGGCATCCAGCGCTTTCGAGAACACGGTGCTGGCCTGGTCGAAGCTTTCGAAGCTGGCCACCAGGGGGCCGTGGATGGCCTTGCCCTTGGCGAACTTGTCGTCCTTGTAGTTTTCGCGGTCGTAGTAGGTGTAGGCGTCGGCCACGAGCTTGTCCATGGCCGAGAGCGAGGCCATGTAGTTCTTGCCAGCGGCGTCGAGTGCGGGCAGGGCCGGGGACAGGGCGGCCGCTTGCGTGAACTGGGCCGCGCAGGCGGTCACGTCGTCGCTGGAGATGGAGTACAGCCCGTAGACCACCATTTCGTTGCCGGTGGGGCCTGCCTGCATGTTCTTGACCCAGCTGGCATACCGGCTGATGGTGCGGTGGGCGCGCTCGTCCAGCCGGTTGTAGCAGTTGATGTAGGTCTGCAGCTTGGCGTTGAGGTTGTCTGCCGCAGCGGGCGGGGCGGGCTCGGCGGCGGTGTTGGCTGTGGCCGAATTGGCAACGGCTGGGTTGGCGGAAGGGGCCGCCGGGGCGTCGGCTGTGGCCGCGTCCGGCTTGGGGCCGCATCCCATCAAGGCGATCAGCAAAAGCGGAGCTAAACCCAGGAAACGCTGGGCAGAGAACTTGGTGTGCATGGGATTCAAGGAAAAGCGCAGAAAAGGGTGGCGGGTGCCTCGTGCCCAGGTCCAATGGTCATGGGCGTGGCGCCAGAATTCTGCGTTGAGGAAGGCTCAAAGTTCCTCTCGACCGCTGCCAATGCGTAATCAGATGTACGGCAATCCGCGCGTTGCCTGCGCTTGGCAAGGAGCTGCGGAGACGACAAAACGCCCCGGTATCCCGGCCGATGCTGCATGTCAGCAGCATTGGCGGTTCGGTCCGGGGCGCTCAGGTCGAGATCGACGCTTCGGGAAGGCGAAGCGTTCTGTTGCAGTTTCGCGCGGGGGAAAGCGCCTGGGGCCGCACCAGCGCGCCGGAGGCGTTGAAGACGCAGGCGCCTCGGCCTGCAGCAGCCGTTCAGTGGCGAACCGGCGGTGTGGAGTGCGCCATCAGCCGGTCGGTTGCCGCGATAGCCAGTGCGCTGAGCAGGAACACCACGTGGATGATGGTCTGCCACATCAGCACCTTGACGTCGTAGTTGGCGGCGTTGATGAAGGTCTTGAGCAAATGGATGGAGCTGATGCCGATGATGGCGGTGGCCAGCTTGACCTTGAGCACCGAGGCGTTCACGTGGCTGAGCCACTCGGGCTGGTCGGGGTGGTCCTCCAAGTGCAGGCGCGACACGAAGGTTTCGTACCCGCCCACGATCACCATGATCAGCAGGTTGGAGATCATCACCACGTCGATCAGCGCCAGCACCACCAGCATGATGATGGTCTCATTGAGCGCGGTGACTTCAAAGTCGCTCTTGTAGCCAATGCTGGAGACCAGCGATTTGAGCGCGGCGGTGTTGCCGAACGCCGCCTCGATCAGGTGCACCAGTTCCACCCAGAAGTGAAAGACATACACCGCCTGCGCCAGGATCAGCCCCAGGTACAGGGGCAGCTGCAGCCAGCGGCTGGCAAAGATCAAGGAAGGAAGGGGACGCATAGCGACCGGCGTGCCGGATTTTTTGGGGAGGGACATGGGCGGTGGGGTTGGATCGGGTCGCGCGATTCTAGAAGAAGCGCATGACCGCTCGCCGGCCTTGGGATAGCGGCTGGAGGCGAAGGCGCAGGCAGCGAAGGCCACAACGCAGTTTTCATGGCGGCGCGGCGCGCAGGGGGCGCTCTTTCTGTAAGCTTCGTGCCAGTCAGTGGCTTGTAAGTGCGGCGTCCGACAGTACCGCCCAATTCACAGAAAAGACAGGCCGGGCGGGCGACGCGGGGCGCGCAAAGCCGCTCCCGCCGGCCGGTGCCTGTCAGACCATTCCATCAAAAACCAGGAGACAACACCATGAGTGCGCCCACATCCGCGATCGAATCCGTTTTGGTTGAGAACCGCGTGTTCCCGCCGTCGGACGCCATCGTCAAAGCCGCCCGCGTCTCGGGCATGGCGGGCTACGACGCCCTGTGCGCCGAGGCCGACAAGGACTTCGAAGGCTTCTGGGCCCGCCTGGCGCGCGAGAACGTGCAGTGGAGCAAGCCCTTCACCCGCACGCTCGACACATCCAACGCCCCGTTTTTCAAATGGTTCGACGACGGCGAACTCAACGCCAGCGCCAACTGCCTGGACCGCCACATCGGTACGCCCACCGAGAACAAGACCGCCATCGTCTTCGAGGCCGACGACGGCACGGTCACCAAGATCACGTACAAGGAACTGCTGGCCCGCGTGAGCCAGTTCGCCAACGCGCTCAAGGCCCATGGCGTGGCCAAGGGCGACCGCGTGCTGATCTACATGCCCATGACCATCGAGGGCGTGATCGCCATGCAGGCCTGCGCGCGCATCGGCGCCACGCACAGCGTGGTGTTCGGCGGCTTCAGTGCCAAGGCCGTGCAGGAGCGCATCATCGACGCGGGCGCGGTTGCCGTGATCACTGCCAACTACCAGATGCGCGGCGGCAAGGAACTGCCGCTCAAGGCCATCATCGACGAGGCCCTGGCTGCCGGCGGCTGCGACACCATCCGCAACGTGTTCGTCTACCAGCGCACTGCCACCGCATGCAACATGGTGGCCGGGCGCGACAAGACCTTCGACGAGATCCTGGCCGGGCAAAGCACCGCGTGCGCTCCCGTGCCCGTGAGTGCCGAGCACCCGCTGTTCATCCTGTACACCAGCGGCTCCACCGGCAAGCCCAAGGGCGTGCAGCACGCCACGGGCGGCTACCTGCTGTGGGCCAAGCTCACGATGGACTGGACCTTCGACCTGCGCCCCGACGATGTGTTCTGGTGCACGGCCGACATCGGCTGGATCACCGGCCACACCTACGTGGCCTACGGTCCGCTGGCGGCGGGTGCGACGCAGGTGGTCTTCGAAGGCATCCCCACCTACCCCAACGCAGGCCGCTTCTGGCAGATGATCGAGACGCACAAGGTCTCGATCTTCTACACCGCACCCACGGCCATCCGCTCGCTGATCAAGGCCGCCGAAGGCGACGCCGCGGTGCACCCCGCGCGCTCGGACCTGACGAGCCTGCGCATCCTGGGCAGCGTGGGCGAGCCCATCAACCCCGAAGCCTGGATGTGGTACCACAAGAACGTGGGCGGCGAGCGCTGCCCCATCGTCGATACCTTCTGGCAGACCGAAACCGGCGGCCACGTCATCACCCCGCTGCCCGGGGCCACACCGCTGGTGCCTGGCAGCTGCACGCTGCCCCTGCCCGGCATCGCAGCCGCCATCGTGGATGAAACCGGCAACGACGTCGCCAACGGCGCGGGCGGCATCCTGGTCATCAAGAAGCCCTGGCCGAGCATGATCCGCACCATCTGGAACGACCCCGAGCGCTTCAAGAAGGCCTACTTCCCCGAAGAGCTCAAGGGCTACTACCTGGCCGGCGACGGCGCGGTGCGCAGTGCGGACCGCGGCTACTTCCGCATCACCGGCCGCATCGACGACGTGCTCAACGTGTCGGGTCACCGCATGGGCACGATGGAGATCGAATCGGCCCTGGTCTCCAAGACCGACCTGGTTGCCGAAGCGGCCGTGGTGGGCCGCCCCGACGACGTGACCGGCGAGGCGATCTGCGCCTTCGTGGTGCTCAAGCGCTCGCGCCCCACCGGCGAGGAGGCCAAGCAGATCGCCAACGAACTGCGCGCCTGGGTCGCCAAGGAAATCGGCCCGATTGCCAAGCCCAAGGACATCCGCTTCGGCGACAACCTGCCCAAGACCCGCAGCGGCAAGATTATGCGCCGGCTGCTGCGCAGCATTGCAAAGGGCGAGGCCATCACGCAGGACACCAGTACGTTGGAGAATCCTGCAATTCTCGATCAGTTGGCCAAGGCCAACTGATCGAGAAGGGCGCCGTGCAACAGCGCCCGCGCGCAGCGCTTGCAGGATTCGTGGACACTCATATCGCGCAGCGATGTGATGTCGCCACAAAACCCGGGTCAATCACCTACTGGACGTGATCGAAGCCGCAGCCCATGGATCCCCTGTAGGACACCATCTGAAATCGCCGGCCCGGCCGCGCCAACCCCATTGGCATGCGTTACAACGGCGGCACCGCGTGACCGGCCCGCCCATTCTGGCAAGGCCGCACGCTGCCTACCGGAGATTTCACCATGCACTTTCGTTCTGCCGTCCTGTTTCTCGTCGTGCTGGCCATCGCCGCACTGGCCTTCCTCAACTGGCCGATGCTGGCCGTCCCCACCACGGTGTCGCTCGGGCTGACCACGGTCGAGGCGCCCCTGGGCCTGCTGATGCTCGGCCTCACCACCTTGCTTGCCATCTTCTTCGTGGCCTACGTGCTGTCGCTGCAGGGCTCCGTGCTGCTGGAGACGCGCCGCCACACCAAGGAAATGCAGGTCCAGCGTGAACTGGCCGACAAGGCCGAGGCCTCGCGCTTCACTGAACTGCGGCACTTCCTGGAAATCCAGCAGGGCCAGGCCCACACGGCCGTGCTCGCGCGGCTCGACACCCTGGAGCAGCGCCTGGCCACCCGCGTCGAAGAGTCGGACAACGCCACGGCCGCCTATGTGGGCCAGCTGGAGCATCAACTGCGCACGCGCGATCAAGCCCATCAGGTGGTCACGCCCATCGTGTAGCCGCAAGTGTGGCTGGTCAGAGGCCAGCCACCTCAACAGGGCCAACCACCATGAAAACAGCCGCGTCACCTTTTCAAGTGACGCGGCTGTTTTTTAACTCAGGCCATCGGGCTCAAGATGGCCGTCAAACCGGCAGTGGTGGTTACTTCTGCGTCAGCACCCAGGCCGCCAGCTTCTTGGCATCGGCATCATTGACCTGCGCATTGGCGGGCATGGGGACGGGGCCCCACACGCCCGCGCCGCCCTTGATGATCTTGGCCGCCAGCTTGTCCACGGCGTCCTTCTGGCCTGCATACTTGGCTGCCACGTCCTTGTACGACGGACCCACCAGCTTCTTGTCCACCGCGTGGCAGGCCATGCAGTTCTTGGCCGTGGCCAGCGCCTGGTCGGCCATCGCGGGGGCCGCAACCGACAGTGTCATCGCGAGTGTGATCAGGGTGCGCTTCATGGTGGGTTTTCCTGTGGGTTGGGTTACAGTTCTTTTAATGGGATTGTAGTGACTTGGGTTGACATGCCTGCGTGCCCGGTCAATCGAGCCTTTGATGGCATTTTCTGGAGATTGCGATGTATCTGCTGGGCCTTTCACTGATTTTGCTGGCGCTGAAATACTTCGAAATCGGCCCTGTCGCCAACTGGTCCTGGTGGTGGATCATGGCGCCTTTCGGTGCCACTGTCCTATGGTGGGCCTGGGCTGATTCCACCGGATATACCAAACGTAAAGCCATGGAAAAGATGGACCAGCGCAAGCAGGACCGGATCAACAAGAACAAGGAAGCCCTGGGCATTCGTCCACGCAAGCCTCGCTGAGGCGCGCTGCGGTCTCGCCCCGGGGCCGCGCGTCCGTCGGGCAGTTTTGCTTACCGTTGCAGTGCGCAAGGCTGCCGCGAACAACCGCTAGAAAACAAAACGCCCATGGCAACGTGCCGTGGGCGTTTTTTTGTTTCCGGTGTGCACGGCGGGCTGGCCCCGAGGCCTGCCTACCCGCCCATCCATCGATAAACGCTCAATAGGCGTCCAGGACAGCACCCTTGCTCGCGCTCGATGCATTGAAGGCAAACTTCGCCTGCACGCCGCGTGTGTAGCGCGGAGCGGGGGCCGTCCAGGCGGCGCGGCGCTTGGCGATTTCTTCTTCGGGCACGTTCAGCTCCAGCAGCAACTGGCGCGCATCGATGGTGATGCTGTCGCCTTCGTTGACAAAGGCAATGGTGCCGCCCGCTGCCGCTTCGGGCGCCACGTGGCCGACCACCATGCCCCAGGTGCCGCCGGAGAACCGTCCGTCGGTGATCAGGCCCACGCTTTCGCCCAGGCCGGCGCCGATCAGCGCGCCCGTGGGGGCCAGCATCTCGGGCATGCCGGGGCCGCCCTTGGGACCCAGGTAGCGCAGCACCATCACGTCGCCCGCCTTGATCTTGCCGGCCAGGATGGCTTCCAGGGCCGATTGCTCGTCGTCGAACACGCGGGCCGGGCCAGTGATGACAGGGTTCTTCAGGCCGGTGATCTTGGCGACAGCGCCTTCGGGGCTCAAGTTGCCCTTCAGGATGGCCAGGTGGCCCTGCGCGTACATGGGGTTGTCGATGTTGCGGATCACGTCCTGGTCGGCACGCGGCACATCGGGCACGTCCTTGAGCACTTCGGCAATCGTCTTGCCGCTGATGGTGATGCAGTCGCCATGCAGCAGGCCAGCATTGAGCAGCACCTTCATGACCTGCGGAATGCCGCCTGCGCGGTGCAGGTCCACAGCCAGGTACTTGCCGCTGGGCTTGAGGTCGCACAGCACGGGGGTCTGCTTGCGGATGCGCTCGAAGTCGTCGATGTCCCATTCCACGCCCGCTGCGTGCGCGATGGCCAGGAAGTGCAGCACGGCGTTGGTGGAGCCGCCGGTGGCCATGATCACGGCCACGGCGTTCTCGATGGCCTTCTTGGTCACGATGTCGCGGGGCTTCAGGTCCATCTTGATGGCCTCGATCAGCACCTTGGCCGATTCCTTGGCCGAGTTCATCTTCTCGTCGTGCGGGTTGGCCATGGTGGACGAATACGGCAGGCTGATGCCCAGGGCCTCGAAGGCGCTGGACATGGTGTTCGCGGTGTACATGCCGCCGCACGAGCCGGTGCCGGGGATCGCGCGCTTTTCGATCTCCTTGAGGTCGAAGTCGCTGAGCTTGCCGGCGGCGTTCTCGCCCACGGCCTCGAACACGCTCACGATGTTCAGGTCCTTGTCCTGGTAGCGGCCCGGCAGGATGGTGCCGCCGTACACGTAGATGGCAGGCACGTTGGCGCGCAGCATGCCCATGAGGCCGCCGGGCATGTTCTTGTCGCAGCCGCCGACCACCAGCACGCCGTCCATCCACTGGCCGCCCACGCAGGTCTCGATGCAATCGCTGATGACTTCACGGCTCACCAGGCTGTACTTCATGCCTTCGGTGCCCATGGCCATTCCGTCCGAGATGGTGGGCGTGCCGAACACCTGGGCGTTGCCGCCTGCTTCCTCGATGCCTGCGATGGCCGCGTCGGCCAGCTTCTGCAGGCCGCTGTTGCACGGGGTGATGGTGCTGTGGCCGTTGGCCACGCCGACCATGGGCTTGACGAAGTCGCCCTCTTCGTAGCCCATGGCGTAGTACATGGACCGGTTGGGCGCGCGCGATTTGCCTTGCGTGATGTTGGCGCTGCGGTGGTTGATGGGCTGGATCGGAATGGTCTTGCTGTCTGCCATGGCGTTGTTCCTGGTGGGGGGTGAGTCGTTGTAATGGGAAGACGCCGCAGGGACGGGCGCACGGGTCTTCGGCTGTCGGGGTGCAAGTATGCGAGGTTTGGACGGGTGTTTCCAATCCCTTTCGCGGGCTTCAGTAATATATAAAACATATCAATCGATCACCAGCGCAATGAAAGAACCACTCATCGACGTGCGCGCCTGGCGCCAGTTCGTGGCCGTGGCCGAAGAGCTGCACTTCGGCCGCGCGGCCATCCGCCTGCACATGACCCAGCCGCCGCTGACCCAGGCCATCGCGCAGATGGAGCGGTCGCTGGGCGTGATGCTGTTCGACCGCACGCGCCGCCGCGTGGCGCTGACACCGGCGGGCGAGGCGCTGCTGCCCGATGTGCGCGACTTTCTGGAGCGCGCGCAGGCGCTTCCGGTGCGCGCGCGTGCGGCAGCGGCGGGCGAGGTGGGGCGGGTGCGGCTGGCGTTCGTCTCCACCATCGGCTTTGAGCGGCTGCCCGAATGGGTGCGCGACTTTCGGGTGCTGTGCCCGCAGGTGTCGCTGGAGCTGGTGGAGGCCACAGGCGACGTGCAGCGTGCGCTGTTCTCGCGCGGTGAACTCGACGCGGGGCTGATGCTGCATTCGCCGGGCTTCGCGCCGCCCGAACTCGCGCGCCTGGCCGTGGCGCAGGAGCCCCTGGTCTTGGCGATACCGGCCAGCCACCCCCTGGCGCTGGCGCCGCGCCTGGATCTGCCCGAGGTGCTGGCCGAGCCGCTGGTGATCTTTCCGCGCCGCATCGTCCCCTCGCTGCACGATGCCGTCTTCGCGCTGTACCACGCGGCTGGCCGCGTGCCCGTGGTGGCGCAAGAGGCCATCCAGATGCAGACCATCGTCAACCTGGTGTGGGGCGGCCTGGGCGTGGCCTGGGTGCCCGAGAGCGTGACCCAGTTCCGCCGCGAGGGCGTGGTGTACCGCGCGGCCGATGCTTTTGGGCCTGCAACCGCCAAGACCAAGACCAGGGTCAACGCAGCGAAATCCCTAGCCGAGCCGCTGCTGCCCGTGTGCGAGACCAGCCTGGTGTGGCCCGCCGCGCTCAACAACCCGGCCCTCGCGCGCTTCATCGACTTCGTGCGCGAGCGTTCGATGGCGGCCTGATCAGCCCGCGGCAGCCGGTGCGCCGCGCCCCCGCACGAACAGCAGGCCCGCCGCCACGGCCAGCAGCGGCAGCGCCACCGCGTTGATGGCCGTCCAGCCCACGCCGCTGAGCAGCGCGCCAGAGGCAAAAGACATCATCGCCGCCACGATGCCGTTGGCCAGCTGCATCAGCGCCTGGGCCTGCCCGCGCTCCCCGGGTGCGTGGTTCTCCGCCAGCAGGGTGGTGCCCGAGATCACCATCAGGTTCCAGCCCGTGCCCAGCAGGAACGAGCTGGCCAAAAACTCGGTGAACGAGAGGCCCGACAGCGCCACCACCGCGCTGGCCGCCAGGCACGCCGCGCCCACCGCCGCCACGCTGCGGCTGCCGAAGCGGTCCACCAGCACACCCGAGAACAGCGCAGGTGCGAACATGCCGATCACATGCCACTGGATCACCTGCGCCGCCGATGCTGCGGAAAATCCGCACACCTCCATCGCCAGCGGCGTGGCGTTCATCACCAGAATCATCAATCCGTGGCCGATGGCCGTCATCACCACCGCTGCCCGCAGGCCGGGCCGCACGAGCAGACTGCGCATGGCTGCCATGCCGCCCGCCGCCGGCTTGGGCGCCACGCCCTCGCGCAGTAGCGCCATCACCGCCCAGCCCAGCGCGGCCAGCACCGCAATGGCCAGGTACGCGCCCGCCAGCGGCGTGGCCAGCACATTGCGCGACCACAGCGCGAGCGGCGGCGCAAACACCGCCGCACACAGGCCACCCGCCACCACACAGGCCGCGGCACGGCCTTTCTGCATGGGGTCGACCGCCTCCAGCGCCGCATAGGTGTAGTAGCCCGACGAGGCCTGATACGCGCCGATGGCCAGCGTGCCCGCGCAGAACACGGCAAAGCTGCCCCACTGCACGCCCACCATGCTCACCAGCCCGCCCGCCACGCCAAAGAGCGCGCCGGCCTGCAGCCCCGCACGCCGCCCCCGGCGCTGCATGAACAGCGACAGCGGCTGCACCGCCACCAGGTTGCCCAGCACCAGCAGCGCCAGCGGCAGCGTGGCCAGCACCGGCCAGGGCGCCAGCCGCGCGCCCACGATGGAGGTCAGCGTGATGCCGATGATGGAGCAGCCCCAGTACAGGGCCTGGCCCGCGAACAGCAGGCGAACAGACGCATTGCGCAAGAGCAGCATGGATCGACTTTCGATGGCGCGCCGTACGGGCGCAAAGCAAGGGCGGTGGGTGAGAGAGAGGGCGCGATGGGGCGAGAGTCAGTCGAGCAGCGCACCCGCGCCAAAGCGCTGCGCATACGCCTGCGGGCTCACGGCGCGGTGCTTGTGAAAGCTGCGGCGCAGGTTCTCGGGGTGCTCGAAGCCGCACAACCGCGCGACGGTGGAGACCGATGCCTGGGCCTGCGAAAGCAGGTTTGAGGCGGCCTCGACGCGAACGCGCTCCACATACCGCCCGGGCGTGGTACCCAGCTCGCGCTGGAACACGCGCGTCAGTGTGCGCGGCGGCATGCAGGCCTGCTCGGCCAGTGCATCCAGCGACAGGTCGCCGCCCAGCTGTGAAGGGATCCATTCCAGCAGCGCCGCCAGCCGCGGCGCATGCCGAGTCTCGGGCGCGAGCAGCGCGCTGAACTGCGCCTGCCCGCCCGGGCGTCGCATGAACATCACCAGCCGCCGCGCCACGGCCAACGCCATGGGCCGGCCCAGGTCGGCCTCCACCAGCGCCAGCGCAAGGTCGATGCCCGCCGTGACACCAGCCGACGTGAACAGGTGGCCGTACACCGAACTGGCCGCATCGTAGGTGTGCAGGCAGTCATCGTCCACTTTCACCGCGGGATAGTTGCGGCGCATCAAGTCGGTGCGGCACCAGTGGGTGGTGGCATGCAGCCCATCAAGCAGCCCGGCATGCGCCAGCAGCAGCGCGCCCGAGCACACCGAGCCCATGCGGCGCACCTGCGGCTCTGCGCCGCGCAGCCATTGCTGCAGCGCGGTGTTGCCCAATTGCGCCATGACGCCATCGCCGCCAGCGACCAGCACGGTGTCCAGCTGCGCCGCGTCCAGCGTGCGCCAGCCGGCATTGGCCACCAGCGCAAACCCTGCCGACGTGGTGACAGGCCCGGCGGCCTCCGCCACCAGGCACAGCGCATACGCCGGCGGCAGGCCGTGGCCCGCGCGCTCGGCATTGGCCGAGCCGAAGACCTGCAACGGCCCGACCGCATCCAGGCTCATGACGTCGGGGTAGATCAGGCAGGCGACTGTGCGGATGGATGGGGGCATGGAACCAGTGTCGGTGTTTGCCTGGATGGCTGCAACGACAACAGCCCCACACATCTGGCCACATCCATGCTGGCGATGGCATACCGTGAAAAAAGGTACCTCGCGAGGTGGCGGCGCACAGTTGTTCCCGCCTGGCAGGCGGGCGACAGGGCTAGACTTCCGCTATCGGCCATTGTTTAAAGAGGGGGGAAATATTGCAGCAAGACATTACTTTGAATATTTCGTACGACCTCGCCCAGAAAAACTGGGACAAAGTTACTACCGTGTATGAGTCGATGGATGGCTGGCTAGACAGTACGAATGGACCCGCTTGGTACGGTCGGGAGGGCGATGCCCGGCATATATGGGCCTCAGTCGAGCCCGGCGGAATGCAATTTTCCGGAGTGGTCGAGACGGATTTGTGGATTGGATGGCTTACAGTCTTGTGTGCGAGGATGAGCTTGGCATTGGGGCGAGAGGTGCACGACGCTTGCATGTGATAAAGGCGGCGCCACCAACCGGCCACCATCGGTCATTCACTACGGTGCCTAGCTCGCTCGCAACGCAAAACAACATGCCTAGAAATCAGCTCATCGTTCAGCTTCCGATAACTGAGTCCACCAGCCTCGATTCGTTGCTGCATATCGAAGAGACGCTGATTCAGGCGTTCTCCCAGAATAGTTTTGCCTTGGTCGACGGCCATGACATCGGGCCAAGCAAGTTCAACATTTTCATCTACCCTACGAGCACGTGGGCGCCGGTTCTTGAGCGCGTCTATGCATTTCTGAAGCTGAGGGGAGTGTTGAACGATACGGTGGTCGCAAAGCGCCTAAAGACCAGCGAGAAGTACGTTGTTGTTTGGCCTGAGCAGTTCAAAGGGGCGTTTGAGCTTTAGCGGCGCAACCCGGCCAGAAGCTGACATTGGAGCCACAAGTGACATTCAAATGGAAACACTCCACCGATGGAATCGACTGGGAAGAACTTTCTGCCTTGTATCGGGCCGCCCCATTGGGCGAGAAGGAGCCGCTCTACCTGCAGAAGATCTTCTCAAACAGCATGTTCAAGTGTTTCGTTTACGAGAATACGAAGCTCGTGGCGGTGGGGCGTGCGCTGGCTGATGGCGGAGACTGCTCGTACCTCTGCGACATTGCGGTATTGCCGAGCCATCAAGGCACAGGGCTTGGCAAACAGGTTGTCAGTGCCCTAGTGGAAATGTCGTGCGACCACAAGAAAATCGTCTTGTACGCGGTCCCCGGCAAGGAGCCTTTCTATAGTAAGTTCGGCTTCATGCGGATGAAGACTGCTATGGCCATCTTTAAGAATCAGCAGCAGCAGGTGGAGAGGGGTTACCTCGGTGACGCCTAACCGTTCGATCGAGAGGATAGACACGGGCAAGCTGGCGTCTGCCTCATAGACGGCTGCTCCCGGGGGGAAGCCAAAAGTCTGCAACGGGCCGAGGCTGTGTGAAAACCCAACCCTAAACCGCTACCCAAAACTAAAATTGCGGAACCTGATCCGAGCGAGGTGCCCATGAAGCGATTCATCGAAGGCGAAGACCGACAACAGGTCACCCTGCTACCGGAGTGCCTGGACGACTACATCGCACAAGACAACCCGGTGCGCGTTGTCGATGTGTTTGTCGACGAACTGGATCTTCGGGCACTTGGTTTCGATGGGATCAATCCTGCGGTCACTGGCCGGCCTGCGTACCACCCGGCCGTACTGCTCAAGCTCTACATCTACGGGTACTTGAACCGCATCCAGTCGAGCCGCCGCCTGGAGCGCGAAGCCCAGCGCAATGTCGAGCTGATGTGGCTGACCGGGCGCCTTGCACCAGACTTCAAGACCATCGCCGACTTCCGTCGAAGCAACGGCGCTGGCATCCGCAACGTCTGCAAGCGCTTCATCGCCATGTGCCGACAACTGGACCTCTTCTCACAGGCCATCGTGGCGATCGATGGCAGCAAATTCAAGGCCGTCAACAGCCGTGACTGCCACTTCACAACCGGCAAGATCGAAGCCCGCCAGCAGCAGATCGAGCAGAGTATCCAGCGTTACCTAGACGCGCTGGAGACTGCCGACCGCACGCAGCCTACAGAGGTTGAAGCCAAGACCGAACGACTGCAAGAGAAGCTAAGAAAGTTGCGTGAGCAGATGCGGCAACTCGATGGGCTCAAAGAGCAATTGAAGGGCCTGCCCGATGGCCAGGTCTCCCTCACCGATCCTGATGCACGGTCGATGGCCACTCAGGCCAAGGGATCAGGCCTGGTGGGCTACAACGTGCAGACCGCTGTCGATGTCAGGCACCACCTGATCGTCGCGCACGAGGTCACTAACGTCGGCAATGACCGCGCGCAGTTGCACCACATGGCCTGCGCTGCAGACCAGGCCATGGGAGGCGAGAA
>NZ_JBITVD010000024.1:0-98195 GCF_044542805.1 Acidovorax sp. NPDC077693
TGCGGCGTTGCAAATACTCGCAATAGCTACGGCTATTGCTGCGTTTTGCGCCTTGCACTCCATCCCGATCCGCAGCGCACACTTGGCAGCTCGATCCGTGCAGAGGATCCCTAGCCAGGAACGGTTTGTGAACCGCTGGAGGCGCTGCTGCCGGTCCGCTGTTCCAGCGGGCCGGATCACTGCCATTGATGCTTGTGAATCAGGAGACACCCATGGTCGACAAAGTCATCGCCACACCTGCCGCGCTGGAGCTGGTGGCCTTTCTGCAAGCCAAGCATGGGCCTGCGCTGATGTTCCACCAGTCGGGCGGCTGCTGTGACAACAGTGCGGCCAACTGCTATCTGCCCGGTGAGATCACGATGGGCGCGGGCGATGTGTATCTGGGCGATATCGGCGGCTGCCCTTTCTACATCGGCCGCGCGCAGTACGAGACCTGGAAGCACACGCAGCTCATCATCGACGTGATCGAGGGCACGGGCGGGACGTTTTCGCTGGAGGGGCCCGAGGGCAAGGCGTTCCATACGCGCTCTCGGGTGTTCAGCGATGCGGAGCTGGCTGCGCTGGGCATCGAGCGCGGCGTGGCAGGCGGTTGAGGGGGCGGATTTTAAGGTAAACCGACCTCTACCGCTTGTCTGTAAAGCGCTAGCAGCTATCGAATTCGTAGCGATGGATGTGTGGGCGAGGCGGCCTGCTGGCGCACGCTGTCTTCGTCCCCCAGGCGGAACACCGACACCACCTGCACCAGGTCTTCGGCCTGGAGCTGCAGGCTGCCGGCGGCCGCGGCCATCTCTTCGACCAGCGCGGCGTTCTGCTGCGTGACCTGGTCCATCTGCGTCACGGCCTCGCCCACCTGGGCCACGCCCAGGGACTGTTCGTGGCTGGCGGTGCTGATCTCGCCCACGATGTCCGTCACGCGGCGGATGGCGCTGACCACCTCGTTCATCGTGCTGCCTGCGCGGTCCACCAGGGCGGTGCCGTGCTCCACGCGCTCCACGCTGGCGCTGATGAGGGCCTTGATCTCGCGGGCGGCCCCGGCACTGCGGCCGGCCAGGCTGCGCACTTCGCTGGCCACCACGGCAAAGCCGCGGCCCTGCTCGCCGGCGCGGGCGGCCTCGACCGCGGCATTGAGCGCCAGGATGTTGGTCTGGAACGCGATCGAGTCGATCACGCCGATGATGTCCGAGATCTTCTGCGACGACGCGTTGATGCCCTGCATGGTGTGCACCACCTGGGCCACCACTTCGCCGCCCTGCGCCGCCACGGTACTGGCGCTGTCGGCCAGCTGGCTGGCCTGGCGGGCGCTGTCGGCGTTCTGCCGCACGGTGGAACTCAGCTGCTCCATCGACGCCGCGGTTTCCTCCAGCGCGCTGGCCTGGCTCTCGGTGCGGGCCGACAGGTCGGTGTTGCCCTGCGCGATCTGCACGCTGGCCGTGGCCACGCTTTCGGAGCCGCTGCGCACCTGGCGCACCACCCCGGTGAGCTGCGTGCGCATCTGCAGCAGCGCCTGCAGCAACTGGCCCACTTCGTTCGTGCCGTGGGCGATGGGCGCGCCGCCCAGGTCGCCCTGGGCCACCGCGCGCGCCAGGCCCACGGCCTGCTTCAGGGGCTGCGTCATCGAGCGCACGAACACCAGGGCCATCGCGCAGGTGGCCGACAGCGTCACCGCCAGCGCCACCGCCACCCACAGCAGGCTTTGCTGCAGCCGCGCCACGCGGTCCTGCAGCGCCTGGGCGAGGCTGGCCAACGACTGCGTGTTGAGCGTGTTGAGCGCATCGATGGTGCGCGTGAGCGCGTCGAAGTAGTCCTTGGAGGCCATCTTGAGTTCGGGCGCGTTGATCACCTCGCGCTCGGCCAGCTGCAGCGATTGCTGGATCTGCGCCCGGATGTCCTGCACGCCGCTGCCCAGGGCCTGCCGGAGCGCCGCATCGCCTTGCAGCGCGCGTTCCAGCCCGCCGAAGGTGTCGCCCTGCAGCTCGACCACGCGCTGCTGCAGCACCAGCATCTGGCCCTGGGCCTCGGGGCTGAGCTGGCCGCGGCCGAGCGCGCCCGCGCCCTGCGCGCGCAGCAGGCCCAGCTTTTCGCCGAGCAGCGGCGCCTGGATCAGCGACGACTGGATGAGCGCCTGCGTGGGCGCTTCGGGATCGATCTGCAGGCCGTAGGCGTGCACCAGCGACGCGCTCAGCTGCAGCAGCGAGCCGATGAGCTGCGTGTGCTGCGCCGTGCTCTGCGCGAGCTCGATGCCGCGCGCGGCCACTGCCTGCTCCAGCGCGCGCCAGACCTGCTGTGCGTCCGTCCAGGCCGCAGCCTGGGCCGCGGGCACCTGTGCGCTGGCAAAGCGCTCGGTCACGTCGCGCAGCGCGGCCTCGACCGCCTCGCGCGCAGCGGGGCGGCGTGCCGCCAGCGACTCATCGCCGCCCAGCATGCCGGCCGACAGGCCCCGGTGCACCTGCACCGCCTGCACCAGCCGCGTGACGGCCTGCGCAGGCGGCACGCCGCGGGCCTCCTGCCGGGCGTGGCCGATGCCGCGCAGGGCGTCGGCCACATAGACGTACGTGGGCAGCGCGCTCATCATCAGCCCGAGGGTTCCGAGGATCAGGAATTTTTCGAGCAGGTTCAGTCGGTGAAGCAGTGACATGGCAGGGCGGCACGCCGGGGCGTGCAAGGTGAAAGCCGGCTCTGGCGTGGTCGGCCATCGCCGGTGGGCGGCGCGGCAGGCCGGGGCCGCAGGGTTGCTACGCAATGTAGGCAAGTGCGGCCTGCAGGGTGTTGACTCAGGTCAAGCTGTGGCGCCGGCCCCGGGCCTGCGCACCACCGGCGCTGCACCTACGTTCGCGCGCGGGCTGCACTGACGCGGCGCCCCCTGCAGCGCGCCGGGTGGCTGGTGATAATGGCTTTACACCCCCTGCACCGTTTTGATGGAGCACCCGCATGCAATCGATCACCCTGCGTTTCCTGGCGTCCCAAAGCACCCTGCCGCAGGCCGGCCGCGTGCCCGGCGGGACCGTGCTGCGCTGGGTGGATGAAGCCGGCTTTGCCTGCGCCAGCGCCTGGGCCAAGGGGCCGTGCATCACCGAGTTCGTCGGCGGCGCGCAGTTCATGCACCCCATCCGGCCCGGAGACCTGGTCGAAGTGCATGCCCGCCTGGCGGCGACCACGGACACGGCCATGCAGCTGGCGGTGGAGGTGCGCAGCGGCGGCCTGCACGGCGAGCCGCAGCAAGAGGTGCTGCACTGCGTGGCGGTCTACACCGCGGTGGACTCCGACGAGCAGCCCCGCACCATCGACAAATGGAGCCCCGAGACCCCCGGCGACATCGCGCTGGCGCAGCGCGTGCAGGCCCACATCGACGCGGCCCGCAGCGCGCAGTGACCGCGCACGGCACGGCGCAGGCGGCGCCACCGCTGCGGGCGCGAGACCTGATCATCGCGCTGGTCGTGGTGGTGTTGTGGGGCGTGAACTTCGTGGCCATGAAATGGGGGCTGCGCAGCTTCAGCCCCTTTCAGCTGGGCGTGGCGCGCTATGTGTTTGCGGCGCTGCCGCTGCTGCTGATGATCCGGCCGCCGCGCGTGCACTGGCGCTGGGTGCTGTGGTTCGGTCTGTTCCAGGGCGTGGGGCAATTCGGGTTCTTGTTCATTGCGATGAAGGCGGGCATGACGGCCAGCCTGGCCAGCGTGCTGCTGCAGACCCAGATGTTCTTCACGGCCCTGTTCGCGTTTGCGCTGCTGCGCGAGAAGCCGGGGCGTCCGCTGCTGTGGGGCTTGGCGCTGGCGGCGCTGGGCCTGGCGTGTTTTGCGATGAACCACCTCGGTCACGGCACCGTAGTCAGCGCCGCACAGGCCACCACATTGGCAGGCCTGCTGCTGACGCTGTGCGCTGCTGCGATGTGGGCCGCATCGCACATCGTGGCGCGGCTGGCACAGAACGCGAGCCCGGGTTACGACCCGCTGGCCTTCGTGATCTGGAGCAGCGTGGTACCCATCGTGCCGTTCATCGCACTGTCGGCAGTGTTCGACCCCGACGCCGCGCGCTGGCTGCAGTGGGACACCCTCGCCAGCGTGCCGCTGTCGGGCTGGGCTGCCGTCGCTTACCTGGGCTGGGCGGCCAACACCGTCGGCAATGCGTTGTGGACGAACCTGCTGCAGCGCTACCCCGCCAACCGCGTGGCGCCGTTCAGCCTGGCGGTGCCCGTGGTCGGGCTCACCGCGGGGATGCTGCTGCTGGGCGAAGGCGTGGCGCCCTGGCAGTGGGCGGGCATTGCGCTGATCGTGGCGGCGCTTGCCTGTGTGGTGCTGGGGCCCAGGCTCCAGAGAAGATAGCCCGCTACCGATTCACCGCCCCATTGTTTGCTATTGAAATGGGCGTGCCGTCGTGCCGTCGTGCCGTCGTGCCGTCGTGCCGTCGTGGCGGCGCAACCTGCCCCCGTCCCCCGGTCAGTTGATCGGCCTGCCCTGGCGCCCGATCATGGTCATGTCCACGAAGTCCGAGCCGTTGTGGTTGCCGGGGCTGAAAGTCACTTCGAACCCGCCCACATCCACCTTCATCCGGGACAGCGTCTGCAAAAAGCCCGCGCGCGTCGGTGCCGGACCGGTGCGCTGCAGCGCTGCGCAGAACACCTTGGCGGCGATGAAGCCCTCCAGCGAGATGTAGTCGGGCTGGGCGCCGGCCCCGCTGCTTTTGAGCAGGCGGTTGTACTCCTTGCTCACCTCCACCACCTGCTTGAACGGGTTGGGCACCAGCTGGGTGACCGAGATGCCGAAAGCCTGGTCGCCCAGCTCCTGCGCCAGTTGCCGTGCGCCGACGAGGCTGCGGGCGTAGTACTGCGCCTTGCGGCCGGTGGCGGCCTCGTAGCCTTGGATGAAAGCCACGGCGTCGGTGCCGGACACGCCCAGCAGCACGGCCTGGGTCTCGACGGGCGCGAGCTGGCGGATGGCGTCTTTTGGCTGGGCAGAGTTGTTGGCCATGCTGCCGGTGCCCACCAGGGTGGCGCCGTATTGCTTGAGCAAAGGCTCCAGCTCGGCGAGCAGCTCGTCGCCCGTCTTGCTGGTGTAGCGCACGAACGCAATCCTGCGGATGCCCAGCGTGGTGACGTGCCGGATGATCGCCTCCAGCTCGGCATGGAAGCTCGCGCGCACGGTGAAGACCATGGGGCTGCTGGAGCGGTACACGTCGCTGGCGCCGGTGTACGGCGCAAAGAACGGGACGTTGTACTTCGTCGCCACCGGAATCACCGCGCGGGCCACCGGCGTCCAGGTGTAGTGGGTCAGCGCGAAGGCGCCGTGCTGCTCGATGAGCTGGAGGGTGTTCTCCACCGCCAGCTCGGGCTTGTACTGGTCGTCGAGCGACACCAGGCGGATCTTGCGCCCGTGGATGCCGCCGCGGCGATTCACCTCGTTCAGGTACAGCAGCGCGCCGTCGCGGTACGCCGCCGCCTGGCTGGCAAAACTGCCGGTGAAGGACGCCGACTGGCCCAGGACGATTTCGTCCTTGGACACCTCTTGGGCAGCAGCATTCAAGGGGGCCAGCAGCAGTGCCCAGATCAACAACCAGACTTTCATGGCGATGTCCTTGTATTCGTGGAAAACAGTGGTCCCCATGACGCCGGGCTGTTCATCACAGCGGGTCATGCAGCGGGCATGGGAGGGGGTGAGGTCGCCCGCAGCGTGGGCGCGTGCGGGTGGGTTGGCAGCCGTGCAGTGGGAAGCTGCACGGCGGGCGATGGCGCTGGCCCAGCGTTGCCAGGCGCCAGCCATGGGATGTGCGAGAGCGCCTGTGCGCCCAGGCGCACGGACGGCGCCAAAGGGGCTGGCTAGGTCAGTGCCTTGCGGCGCGCAAAGCGCACCACCGTCACGCCCGCGCGGGCCTGGCGCACCGAGGGCATCACCAGCACGCAGTCGTCGTACGGTGTGGTCACTGGCACGCCGTCGTTGTCGCCGATGACGGTGCCCGCTTTTTCAAACACCTCGAGGCCTGTGTAGGGCGCCACGAACCGGAACGCGCTGCTGGTGGCCACGACCGGGCCGGTCACCTCCAGCGCCCACTGGCGGGGTGCATCGGGCAGGCGCCAGCCGGGTAGCTGCGCTGCCAGCGCGGCGGGACTGATCACGCCGGACTGCTCCAGAAAGCGCACGCACTGGTCCTGCGCCACGGCGCGGCTGGCGGGGTCGCCATGAAAGCCGCATTCGACCAGCAGCGATCGGGTGTCGGCGGCCGCGCCCTCTCCATCGTTGTCGGGCAATCCGAAGCGGCCGTAGTCGCGCATGCGCACGCCGTCCTTGTGGCCCGCGTCGACCACGACGTGCTCGGGTGAGCGCATGGCGCGCGCCAGCGCCAGGTTGCGCGGCTGGATGCCGGTGAGCAGCAGCGGGGCCGAAGGCTCGTGCATGGAGTGGATGTCCAGCAGCCAGTCCGCGCGCGCCACGAAGGGCCGCAGGGCCCCGGCGCGGCGGCGTTCCGCGGTGTCGGCCGCGTCGATGCGCTCGTCGAGCCACTGGCGGTTGAGGTCTTCGTCGGTGAAGCGCGAGGCATCGTGGCTTGCGGCATCGAACCGGTCGAACGCGGCGAGGTTGCAGAACGCGAGCGTGAGCGAGCCGGACTCTGGCCGCACGCCGGCTTCGAGCAGGCCCTGGATCGCCCAGGCGCCGCACAGCTCGTTGCCGTGCACCAGCGCGCTGATCATCACGTGGCGCCCGGGCTGGCCCGAGTCGAAGTGCCACACCCCTTCGGTGCCGGTGTTGCCGGCGCGCCAGGCGCTGATGTCGGGCGCGGGCAGTTCGAACACCAGCGGCTCTGCGGCGGAATGGTTGGCGGTAGGGTTCATTCTTCGATCTTGGCGAATTCAACGATCTTCTTGTACTTGGCCACTTCGGCAGCAAGGTACTGGTCGATGTTCACGTTCGTGGCCGCCACCGTGGAGCCGGTGGCTTCCATCTTCTTTCGGAACTCGGGCGACTGCAGGCTGTCGTTCAGCGCCTTCTTCACCTTGTCGAACACGGGCTTGGGCAGGTTGGCCGGGGCCAGCAGCGCGAACCACACGCCGATGTCCACGTTCTTGAACTGGGGCGACTCGGCCAGGGCCGGGATGTCGGGCGTGGTGGGCGAGCGCTTGGCTTCGGTGGTGCCCAGGGCGATCACCTTGCCGCTCTTGATGTGCGGCAGGCCGCTGGAGAGCACGAACACGCCGAATTCCAGGTTGTTGCCCAAGAGGTCGTTGGTCAGCGGCGCCACGCCGCGGTAGGGTATGTGCGTCATGAACAGCTTGCCCTGCTCCTTGACCATCTCGCCGGCCAGGTGCAGCGACGTGCCCACGCCCGAGCTGCCGTAGCTGAACTTGCCGGGGTTCTTCGACACCTTCTGGGTGAACTCGGCCACGTTCTTCACGCCCGAGCCGGCGGACGCCACCAGCACCAGCGGCTGCGAGGCGATGAGGCCGATGGCGGTGAAGTCCTTCACGTCGTACTTCACCTTCTTGGTCACCAGCTTGTTGATGGCGATCTCGTTGCTGGCGCCCACCAGCAGCGTGTAGCCGTCCGGCGCCGCGCTGGCCACCTTCTGTGCGCCGATGGCACCGCCCGCGCCGCCGATGTTCTCGATCACCACCGGCACGCCCAGCTTGTTGCCCAGCTCGGTCGCCACGGTGCGCGCGGTCAGGTCGGTGCTGCCGCCCGGCGGGTAGCCCACGACGATGGTGATGGGCTTGGAGGGGTAGGCATCCTGCTGCGCCCAAGCCGGGGCGGCGGCCAGGGCCGCCAGGGCGCACAGCAGCGCGGTGCGGCGCAGGGGGGAGGACAAAGACGGATGGTGCATGGTGTGGGTCCGGGTCGGTGGTGTTGTGGGCTGCTGCAAGCCGCCACGGGGTCAGGATTACGCGGCCGCCCAGGGTTGGTGCGGGTGTCGTAAAACTTCCTGCGGCGTAACCCATTGTCGAAAATACGATCTGCTGTGTTGGTGCTGAAACGGCACCAACCGTTGCCAATCCGTACCGGTTGTGCAGGGAAAACCCCTGCGTGATGAATGAATCCACCAATGCATGTGTCGCATCCACGCCGGACCTGAGCAGTACCTGAGCGGCACCTAGGCCGCATCGATGCTGCATTCGTGCTGCATCGGCGGGGCATCACCGCTGTGACAGGGCCTTCCACAGTGCCTCGGCCAGCGGCCCCAGGCGGCGCTTGGGCCGGTACAGGCGCACATCGAAGCGCACCTCCATGCGCGCATCGCCCGCAGGCGCAAGGCGGCGCGCCTTGCAGTCGGCATGCACCATGGACCAGGGCAGCCAGGCCACGCCCAGGCCCTTTTGCACGTATTCGTAGTGCGCGTCGGCCGAGTCGCACTCCACCACCCGCTGCAGGCGCGGGGCGTGCGGGTTGTGCGCCAGGTGGTCCTCCACCAGCCGGCCCAGGGCCAACTGCGGTGCGTAGGCGAGGTAGGGCACGGCATCGGTGGTGCCCTGTGGGCCGAATCGGTACATGGCATGGCCCTGCGCGGTGGCGCGCGACACCGGCACCAGCCGGTCCGAGGCCACGGTCATGTGCAGGAACTGCCGCGCATCGAGCCGGATGGCGAGCGCCGGGTGGTGGTAGACCAGCGAGAAGTCGGCCTCGTTGCGCTCCAGCAGGGCCACGGTGTCGGCCAGCGCGCGGGTGCGGATGCACAGCTCGCCACCTTGCAGCAGCGGCTGCAGGCGCACCAGCCAGTCGGCCACCACGGTGCGCGCCAGCGTGCGGCCCGTGGCCAGCGTCACGGTGCGGGCCTGCCGGCCGGCCAGGCTTTGCAGTTCCTCGTGCGACTGGGCGAGGTTGCGGGCCAGCTGGCCTGCCGTCTCGAGAAAGCTGTGACCGGCCGGCGTGAGCGTGACCGGGCCGCCCGTGCGTTCGACCAGCGGCGTGCCCGCCCAGGCCTCCAGCGCCCGGATGCGGCGGCCGAAGGCCGGGTGGGTGACATGCCGCAGCTCGGCCGCGCGGGTGAAGCTGCGTTCCTGCGCGAGGACGATGAAGTCTTCAAGCCACTTGAGCTGCATGGCAGGAGGGGTGGGGGGCTGGCCGAACGGGTCGTGGCGTTGTGCGTCGGCTGGCGGTACCGCGCCGCCCTAGCGGCTGCGCGAGGCTTCGAGCACGGCGCGGGTGCGCTGCGCCTCGGTGCGCGCTGCGTCCGCAAAGTCGTCGCCCTTGGAGGCGTACAGGATGGAGCGCGACGAGTTCACGATGATCGGCCCGCCGTCGCGCAGCCCTGCACGCACGGTGGCTGCGGCGTCGCCGCCCTGCGCGCCCACGCCGGGGATCAGCAGCGGCAGCGTGGGCGCAATGGCGCGCACGCGCTCGATCTCCTGCGGGTAGGTCGCGCCCACCACCAGGCCGAGCTGGCCGTTCTTGTTCCAGGGCCCCTGCGCCAGGCGCGCCACATGTTCGTACATCAGCGGCTCGCCCTCCACGCTGGCCAGGCGCTGAGTCTGCAGGTCGTCGCCACCCGGGTTGGAGGTGCGGCACAGCAGGAACGCGCCCTTGCCGTGGTAGGCCAGGTAGGGCTCGATGGAGTCAAAGCCCATGAAGGGCGAGAGCGTGACCGCATCGGCGCCGTAGCGCTCGAAGGCCTCCTTGGCGTACTGCTCGGCTGTGGAGCCGATGTCGCCCCGCTTGGCATCCAGGATCACCGGCACGTGCGGTGCGTTGGCCCGCATGTGCTGCATCAGGCGCTCAAGCTGGTCTTCGGCGCCGTGCGCGGCAAAGTAGGCGATCTGTGGCTTGAAGGCGCAGACCAGGTCGGCCGTGGCGTCCACGATGGCGGCGCAAAAATCGTAGATCTTGTGCGCATCGCCCTGCATCCCCGCAGGAAACCGCGTGGGCTCCGGGTCCAGGCCCACGCACAGCAGGGAGTTGTTCTGCGCCGTGGCGTCGCGCAGCATGTCGGTGAAGGTCATGGGGCGTGATTTTAAGTGGGGGGCTGCCCGGTGCCTTCCGGTTTTCTGCTGCTGCAGTGCCTGGGCCGCTGGTGGCCAGCCATGACGGCCTTCGCCGGGGCAATAAAAAAGGCCGTCGAAACGGCCTTGGAGTCGGGAGACTGCAGCTCAGCGCTGCACGGTCAGCAGGCGCTGCACGTCGCGGTCGTTGGGCAGTGCGTAGTCGTAGCCGCGGATGATGCGGCTGTCTTCGGTGCGCACCAGCTTCAGGCTCACGTAGGTGTAGTTGGCGGCAGCCGAGTACGTGCCCACGAGCACCAGCGACGCGTTGTGGTTGCGTGCGATGTCCTTGATCTCGCGCGACAGCAGCAGCTCGCCCGCGCCTTCGCGCACGAACACGTCGCCGCGCAGCTTGATTTCCTTCACATCGAAGCCGGTGGCGGCCATGTGCGAGGCATATTGCTCGGACAAGGTGCGGCCCAGGGGTGCAGAGCGGCTCAGGTCGTTCACGTTGACCACGGTGGCCACGAGGACGGGGCCGGTGCCGGTGGCGGTCAGGTCAAAGCCCGCGGTCAGCTTCGACACAGCGTCGCGGCTGCTGTTGAGGAACTGGTTGTTCGAGGCTTCCTGGTAGGTCGGCTCGTTGCGGATGGTCGTGCCATTGTTGGCGCAGCCGGCCAGCAAAGCTGCTGCGGCCAGCGCGGTCAGAAGTGCAGCGGATTTCATTGCGAGACCACCTTCATGTTGACGTGCTTGTAGTAGGACGGACGCAGGAACAGCGGCGTGTCCGCATTCTCCAGGTAGTAGACGTCGGTCTTGCGGGCCACATACTGGCCGCCGCGCGTGACGGTGGTGGTCAGGATCAGCTCGGTATTGGTCGGGCCGCCCGAGTTGATGCTGGAGCCGTAATCTGCCAGGCCGGTGAAGCCCAGCGTAGCCAGCAGTTGCGTGTCGATGTGCTCGTGGCGCAGGCCATAGGCGGCCATCAGGCCCGCAGCGATCATGGTGAACTGGCCGGGGATGAAGTGGGGGCGTTCGCTGTTGTGACGCACCACCTGGGTGTTGTACGTGACGGTGAGCGTCTGGCCGGGGTCTTGCAGCACGGGCGCGCCGCTTTGCACGAGCTTGGTGATCAGGAAGTCACGGAAAGCCAGGTCGAAGGGGCTGGGGTTGGGCGGCTGGGCCACGAACAGCGCAGTGCCGGGGGCCGTGCCGGCCTTGTCGAGCGTGCTCAGCGTCTGGGCCACCACGTCGTTGGAGAGCAGTTCCCAGTGGCCTGCGGAGCGCACCTTGGGTTGGACCGTCAGCTCAAAGTTCTCTGCGAGAGGGATGGGCGAACGGTAGGCGCACCCTGCCAACGTTGCCACGGCGCCAGCGAGTACCGCCAAGCTGACTGCTTTTGAAAATTTCATGATTCCCTCCTACGGACTTTGAGAGGCGGGGACATGAACAGATACATCCCACGCGATTGAAAAATAATTCTGGGCGGGATACTCAACAAAAACAAGAAAAAATTGAGGTAACTGCGCCCAGCCGCTCGCAATTCGTTGTTTTTGGTCACAGTTGCATGTGACTGCTTACGCGCAGTCGCATGCGCTTGCGACTATATACGTAACAAATATCAACCGGCGGTAACCGCGCGTTTTTCGAGAATGTCGAATGCGGGCAGCGTCTTGCCCTCCAGCACCTCCAGGAAGGCGCCGCCGCCGGTGGAGATGTAACCCACCTGCTTTTCGATGCCGTACTTGGCGATGGCAGCCAGCGTGTCGCCGCCGCCGGCAATGCTGAAGGCGGGGGATTCGCCGATGGCCTTGGCGATCTCGCGGGTGCCGTTTTCAAAGGCCGCAAACTCGAACACGCCCACCGGGCCGTTCCAGACGATGGTGCCGGCCGATTTGAGCTGGGCGGCGAGCCGGGCGGCGGTCTCCGGGCCGATGTCCAGGATGAGGTCGTCCTCGGCCACGTCCTTGGCGGCCTTGACGGTCGCGGGTGCGTCGGCGGAGAACGCCTTGGCAGTGACCACGTCGGTGGGGATCGGCACGTCCGCGCCCCGGGCCTTCATCGCGGCGATCACTTCGCGCGCCGCGTCCAGCAGGTCGGGCTCGGCCAGGCTCTTGCCGATGGGCAGGCCGGCGGCCAGCATGAAGGTGTTGGCAATGCCGCCGCCCACGATGAGCTGGTCGACCTTGTCGGCCAGGCTCTTCAGGATGGTGAGCTTGGTCGATACCTTGGAGCCCGCGACGATGGCGGCCAGGGGGCGCTGGGGCTGCGCCAGGGCCTTGGTCAGGGCGTCGATCTCGGCCGACAGCAGCGGGCCTGCGCAGGCGATGGGCGCGAACTGGGCGATGCCGTAGGTGGTGCCCTCGGCGCGGTGGGCGGTGCCGAACGCGTCGTTCACGAAGATGTCGCACAGGGCGGCCAGCTTCCTGGCCAGGTCTTCCTTGTTCTTCTTTTCGCCCACGTTCAGGCGGCAGTTCTCCAGCAGCACGACCTGGCCGGGCGCCACGGTCACGCCGTCGACCCAGTCGGCCACCAGCGGGACCTCGCGGCCCAGCAGTTCGGACAGGCGTGCAGCCACCGGCGCCAGCGAGTCTTCGGGCTTGAACTCGCCTTCGGTCGGGCGGCCCAGGTGGCTCGTCACCATAACGGCGGCACCGGCGTCCAGCGCCATGCGGATGCAGGGGATCGAGGCGCGGATGCGGGTGTCTTCGGTGATGCGGCCGGCGTCATCCTGCGGCACGTTCATGTCGGCACGGATGAAGACGCGCTGGCCTTGGGCCTTGCCTTGGGCGCACAGATCGGAGAAGCGGAGGATGTTCATGGCAGAGAGGTAGAAGGAGAAAAAGGGCTCGCGGCGGCCATTTTAGTAACCGCGGTGAGGGCGTCAGCTCGCCCATGCCAGTGCACCCGTGGATCTGGCTTTGCCAGGCCACCGGGTGCGTCCCCCTAGGGGAAGTCGCGCAGCGACTCAGGGGGAGCCTATTTCACCAGCCCAACCCGATGTGCAGCGGCAGGTAGATCACCATGCCCACGACGATGGTCCCGAGGATGCCCCGCTTCCAGAAGTAGTAGCCACTGGCGCACAGCACGGCCGGCAGGCGGGCGTCCATGAACGTGTCGATGAACTCACCCTGGGTCATGAGGATCTCGGGCGCGATGACGGCGGCCAGCGCGGCCAGCGGCGCGTACTTGAGTCCGCGCTTGAGCCAGTCGGGCAGGGGCAGCTCGCGGTCCGGGATCATGAAGAATGCGCGCGAGACCAGGGTGATGACCGCAAGGCCCAGGATGGCGATGGCCGGCTCGATCCAGGCAAGGCTCATGGGTGGCGCTCCTCGCGCAGCGGCACGACGTCGCCCGCCTTCACGTGCTCGCGCTCTTCGGGCGGCAGCACGCTGTCGGCTGGCAACAGCACCACTTCGGGTTTGTGGCGGCGGCGGTCCACGGCTTCCATGAGCAGGCCGGCCGCCACGGCCGCCGCAATGGCCACCAGGATGTTGAGCTTGAGCGGCAGGGCGAATGCCGCCACGGCTGCGGTGGCCGCCACCCCTGTCGCCAGCCAGGTGGCGCGGTCGAACAGCAGCGACAACAGCACGCCCAGCAGTGCCAGCACGCCGGCAAACCCCAGGCCCCACGACAGCGGAACGGCGTTGGCCAGCAGGATGCCCGCAATGGACGGCACCTGCCAGGCCAGCCAGTTGGTGCTGGCCGCCCCCCAGAAGTACGGTACTTGCTCAGGTTGCGGGCGGGGCTCTGGAAAGCGCTTCATGAAGCCCACGTAGATCACGTCACCGCTGAAGTAGCCCACCGCCAGCCGCTGGCGCAGCGGCAGGTGGCCGAAGTAGCTGCGCCACATGCTGCTGAAGATCACGAAACGCAGGTTCACGCAGCTGGCCGTGAGCCACACCACCCACAGCGGCGCCCCCACGGCGATCAGCGGGATGACCGCCAGTTGCGCGCTGCCCGCGTAGACCACCAGCGACATGAACAGGGCCATGCCGACGGGCAGCCCGCTCTTGACCATGACGACGCCGGTGACCAGGCCCCAGGCGGCGATGCCCAGCGACGTGCCGGCCATGTCGACCATGGCCAGGCGGAAGGAGGGGTGGCGCAGCGTGTGGCGAATGCGCGCGATGCGGCTCATCCGGGTGCCGCTGCCGCAGCCGCCATAGGCGCCGCGCCCAGCACCATGCCCGGTGTCAATGCGAAACCGCGCAGGAAGTCTGCGGCGGCCAGCCGCTTGCCGCCTGCGCGCTGCAGGGTGGTCAGGCGCAGCGTGCCCTCTCCGCAGGCCACGGTCACACCGTCGTCGCTGACCGACAAAACCTCGCCATGGCGCGCATGGGGTGCGCCCTCGGTGCTATCAATTTTGTAGCCCCAGACCTTGATGGCCTCGCCTGCACAGTCGGTGCTGGCGCCGGGAAACGGGTCAAAGGCACGGATGCGCTGGCCGATCGCCGGCGCTGGCAGCGACCAGTCGATGGTGCTTTCGGATTTTTCGATCTTGTGCGCGTAAGTGACGCCCTCGGCAGGCTGGGGCTCGGCCTGCAGGCCGCCGCAGGCCGCCAGTTCCAGTGCCTCGACGATCATCCGCCCGCCCAGGGCCGCCAGCCGGTCGTGCAACACGGCGGTGGTGTCCGCCGCGCCGATGGGGGTGCGTTCGGTCAGCAGCATGTCGCCGGTGTCCAGGCCTGCGTCCATCTGCATGATGGTGACACCGGTTTCGGCATCGCCTGCCTCGATGGCGCGGTGGATGGGTGCCGCGCCGCGCCAGCGGGGCAGCAGGCTGGCGTGGATGTTGAGGCAGCCTTGGGGCGGAAGGTCCAGCGTCCACTGCGGCAGGATGAGTCCGTAGGCTGCCACCACCATGACATCGGCCCCCACAGCCAGCAGCGCCTCGCGCGCCGCCGCCGCTTCCTCAGGGTACTTGCCGTCGAGCCGCAGGCTGCGCGGCTGCGCCACGGCGATGCCATGCGTCTGGGCGCACTGCTTGACGGGCGAGGCCTGCAGCTTCATGCCGCGGCCGGCCGGGCGGTCCGGCTGGGTGAGGACGAGCGGCACCTGAAAGCCGGCCGCCAGAAGCTGCTCCAGCGCCACGCGGGCGAACTCGGGGGTGCCGGCAAAGATGACTCTCATGGAAACAAGGGTGTCGTGATCACGGGTGCCGCTGGGCGCCGTCAGTCGCGTGTGTTGTCGAAGTTGGGCAGTTCGTCGGTGAACATCACCATCCGCACCACACCCTGGCGGTCCAGGTGTACGTGGGCCAGGCGCGGGTCGGAGTTCTGCCGGAAGCGGTACGTCCAGATGTCGCCGTCAAAGCGTGCCACCCGCTCCACGCGCAGCGGCGGGCCGAAGGTGCCCTGCACATCGCGGACCGTCCAGATGCCGACGGGAATGGTCTCGAAACGCGTCTGCGTGAGGACCTGTTCATTGCGCACCAGCCTGCCGGACGCATCGAAGTCGAGGTTGTAAGCGGCAAATCCGGCGGGAAGCTCCGAGTACAGCAGCCGCTCGCCCGACGGCAACGCCACCACGGCGGTCGGTGGCCCTTGCCGGGCCATGACCTCCGCACGCAGCGCGCCGGGCTTTTCGCTGGCCACCAACGCGCAGCCCGCCACCAGCGCCGCCAGCGCCAGCACTCCGCCGCCCCGCAGGGCGCGAAGCGCCGTGCCCGTCACTCTCGGGCCCCCCGCTGCTGCTTGAGCATCTTGGTCTTGATCCGGTTGCGCTTGAGCGGTGAGAGGTACTCCACGAAGACCTTGCCCAGCAGGTGGTCCATCTCGTGCTGGATGCACACCGCCAGCAGGCCATCGGCCTCGATGACGCGCGACTGGCCATCGGCGTCGAGGGCGCGCACATGGACGGCATCGAAGCGCTCCACGCCGTCGTAGATGCCGGGCACCGACAGGCAGCCCTCGTCATTGAGGTGCTTTTCGGCGCTGGCCCAGACGATCTCGGGGTTGATCAGCACCAGAGGCTGGTCGCGCCCCTCGGAGACATCGATCACGACGAGGCGCTCGTGCACATCGACCTGCGTCGCCGCCAGGCCGATGCCCTGGGCGTCATACATGGTCGCCAGCATGTCGGCCACCAGGGCCCGGGTGCGGTCATCGACGGCCTCCACGGGGCGTGCGACCTTGTGGAGCCGGGGGTCCGGGTAACAGAGAATGGGAAGGATTGCCATGGATGCAGGTAAGAGATGTCGCTATTTTCGCCACTTTTGCCGCCCGCTGCAGTATTGCAAGCCAATAATCGTTGCCGAATCAAGGGCTTGAGCAGAGAATCTAAAAAGGTTTGTAACTTAGTTGCCTGGTTGTTCGCGTGGCGCGAAAGCTAAGGCGCCAGTGAGGGGGCGTTTCACAATGCATGAGAAAAGGAACAACATGACGGCATTCACCAGCGTGCGGCGGACCGCCATGGGCGCGCTCACCATCGTTGCTGGCGCTGTTTTGGTGACCCTGCCCGCTCAGGCGCAGAACTACCCCATCTCCGGAGAGCAGCGTGCCACTGCACAGCAGGTGTCCGAGCGGGGCATTCCGCTGGCCGAACTCGCCGCCAGCGCCCCCGACACCTACACCGTCAAGCGCGGCGACACGCTGTGGGGCATCTCGGGCATGTACCTCAAGCGGCCTTGGCGCTGGCCTGAGCTGTGGGGGATGAATCTCAAAGCCATTCCGAACCCGCACTTGATCTTTCCCGGGCAGACGCTGTATCTCGAGAGAGACGGTGGCTACGCTCGCCTGAGCACCACCCCGCGCGGCACGCAGTCGTCGGGCACCGAGACTGTGCGTGTGTCGCCACGCACCCGCTCAGACAGCTTGGCCGACACCGCGCTTCCCACCCTCAAGCCGCACCTGATAGAGCCTTTCCTTGTGGAGCCTTTGGTGGTTGACGCGCAGGAGTTGCAGCGCGCGCCCCGCATCGTGGCCACGACCGAAGACCGCGTGCTGATGGCCAGCGGTGACCGTGCGTATGTCAGGGGAGACGCAGCCTCCCCCGTCCGTCAGGAACCGGGCGAGCCGCGGTTCTTCCGCGTCTTCCGCGATGCGGTACCCATGAAGGACCCGGTGACGGGCGAGATCCTGGGGTATGAGGCCCAATACCTGGGCAAGGCCGAACTGGTGCGGGGCGAGTCCTTTGAGGAGACCCCCAACGGCAAGGGAGGCTTTGTCTCCGAATACGTGCCCGCCACAGTGGATTTGTCCTCTACCAAGGAAGAGATCCGTGCCGGTGACCGCCTGCTGCCAGCGCCCGAGCGCGTCTTCACCAGCTACACGCCCCGCGCCCCGCAAATGGATGTTGACGCCCGGGTGGTGTCCATCTACGCCAGTTTTGCTGCGGCCTACGCGGGGCAGAATCAGGTCGTTGCCATCAACCTGGGTTCCCAGGACGGCATCGAGTCCGGCCATGTGCTGACGCTCATGACCCGAGGCGAGCGAATCAAGGACAAGACCGACAGCGAACGCGCGACGATCAAGTTGCCGAGCGAGGTCAACGGAACGGCGATGGTGTTCCGTACCTTCGACCGCGTCTCCTATGCGCTTTTGCTGGAGATCAAGGGCGGTGTTCGTGTCGGGGATCGCCTCGTCAACCCCCGCTGATTGACTGACTGACGTCCCCGCCGCTGTCGTCTGCCCTCGCGCGTAGTCGATGCGCGGCAGCTGTGCCCAATCCCGTTCATGGACCGCGAAGAACTCGGCGCATGGTTGCGCCTGACCCTGAGCCAGGGCGTTGGCAACAGCACGGCGCGCGCCCTGCTGGCTCGGTTTGGCTTGCCGCAAGCGATCTTTCAGCAGCCTGAAGCCGAGCTTCGGCAGCACGTGACCGCACCCCAGGCCCGGGCTCTGTGCACGGTGCCGGGCACCTGGGACTCGCTGGTGGAGCTGACCTGGCGCTGGCTGCACGAGGCCGACCCGCAGGGGCCTGCGCGCGCCGTCATCACCCTGGGCGACACCCGTTATCCGCAGGGGCTGCTGGAGACCGAAGACCCCCCGCTTGTGCTGTACCTGTTGGGGCCCGCCCGCTTGCTGGCGCACGCCCCGTTCCCTGCCGGGCGTTGCCTGGCGGTGGTGGGCAGCCGCAATCCGACGGCCCAGGGCGCCGAGAATGCGCGGTTGTTTTCCAGGGCGCTGCATGGCGCCGGTTTGACCATCGTCTCGGGGCTGGCCCTCGGCGTGGATGCCGCCGCGCACGAAGGTGCGCTGGACGTGGCGACGGCGGAGGCCGCGGTGGCTTCCACCATCGCCGTGGTGGGCACGGGGCTGGATCGGGTCTACCCCCGCAGGAATCTCGATCTTGCGCACCGCATTGCGGCCCGCGGACTGCTGGTCAGCGAATACCCGCTGGGCACGCCGCCCCTGCCCGCCAATTTTCCCAAGCGCAACCGCATCATCTCCGGCGTGTCGCAAGGCACCCTGGTCGTGGAGGCCGCGCTGGCGTCCGGCTCCCTCATCACGGCGCGCATGGCCGTTGAACAGGGCCGTGAGGTTTTTGCCATTCCCGGCTCGATCCACGCACCGCAGTCGCGGGGTTGCCATGCCCTGATCCGCCAGGGCGCCAAGCTGGTGGAGTCGGCGCAGGATGTGCTGGAAGAGTTGCGCCTGCCGCCTTGCGCGCAGCAGTCGGCACCTCCACCCGCGCAGGCGGCCACCAATGGCATGACCGACATCGATGGCGTCGATCATGTCGATCATGTCGATGACGCTGGCAACGCAGAAGTGAACACCCCGGTGCCCGAGACCCCGCTGCTCCAGGCGCTGGGGTTTGATCCCATCAGTGCGGACGCGCTGGTGGCGCGCACGGGCATGGCGGCCGCGGCCTTGCAGGTGGGCTTGCTGGAGCTGGAACTGGACGGCCGGGTGGCACGCCTGCCGGGCGGCCTGTTTCAGCGCCTGGCATCCGCCTGAGCGCTGCGTTGGCGGGGGCGGGACCCGGCGACAAGGCCAGGCGCGAACGTTGAGGAGACCGGGCGCTACACCGCGCCGGCCGCCGCTGCCGCAGCAGCGCCCGCAGCGGACCGTGCTTCAGCCCAGCAACCGCTCCGGGTTCGCGTCCAGCTTGGCCAGTGCATCCCGCGTGGCGCGCACCGTCAGGCCTTCTTCGTCCTGCGGAACCAGCAGGCCCGCCTGCAGATAGGCCGCCAGCCGGCGCAACTGGATCAGGTAGCTGCTGCCATCCACGGCGGCGAACAGATGCAGCTGCTTGCGCTGGCTCTGCCACGCGTACTGCACCTGCGCCGACGCGCCGTTGTGGTCCAGCGTGTACCAGGTGCCGGGCTGCAGCTCCTGGGCCCAGGCCACCATGTTGTCTTCCACCGGGGCGCCGTTGTCGGCCACCACGTGGATGGACGATGCGTCGATGCCGAGCATCATCTCGATGTTGTCGGCATTGAGCGGCATCTCGCCCAGCGTCGCGTCGCCGATGAAATCTTCCAGGTTCGACAGCCGCTTGGCCATCGCATCGATGTGCGCCTGGGGGATCGATGCGGTCTTGGACAGGAAGGCGTCGGCCAGCGTATCGGTCAGGGTCTTGATCTGCGCATCCTGCGGGGCGCCGGTCACTCCCAGAAGCTCCAGACCCTGGCGCAGCCGCTGCAGCAGGCCCGGCAGGTTCTGGATGACCTGCGCGCGGTCGCTGCGGTGCGGCTTGGCGCTGGCGGCCCACACCAGGTCGGCGGCGGTGCGCTTGAACGCAATGGTGTCCACATGCTGGGCGCCATCGCGCACGGCTGACAGGGCCAGTACCTCGGCCCAGGTCTTGAAGAGAAACTCGCGGATCTCGTCGCGCACCGGCATGTCCTTGAGCATCGTGCGCAGCTCGATGGTGTACTGGATGGCCAGCGTTTCCTTCTGCTCCACCTGCTGGGCCACGCTCACCAGGCGCGATGTGGCCTGCTTCTCGGTCAGGAACTTGGACAGGAATTTCTCGAATTCGTCGTAGACCAGCTGGAACACGCGCCGGCCGGTCTCGGGGTACTGCTCGATCACCTGCACCACACGCCGGATCTCCGCCTCCAGTGCGCTGCCGTTGATGCTGGTCGCGTCAAAGCCCATCACGCAGGCGCCCATGCGGTCGATCAACTGGCGCGCGGGGTGGGTCAGGTTGCTGAAGAACTCGGGCTCGGCCAGCGCCACGCGCAGCACCGGCACCTGCAGCCGCGCAAACCACACACGCACGGCGGGGGGAATGCGGTCTTCTGCCAGGATGCTCTGGAACATCAGGGCCACGACTTCGATGATGGCTTTCTCGCCCGCGGACGATGCCTTCTTCTTGAGCTCGGTGGAACGCTCGCGCACGGCGCCTGCCACCTGCACCACGCCTGCGGGGCTGTAGTCTTCCATCAACGTGGCCACGCCACTGTAGTACGTGTCTGCCTGCACGCGGTGCGCCGTCAGTGCATGCGCCAGGGCGGCCGAGGCCGGGGGCGCGTTCACCATGTCAAAGCCGGTGGCCGGCTGCGTCAGCAGCCTGCGCAGCTGGCCCATCACGCCCTGGGCCCGTTGCCGCGCGCGTGCCAGCGGTGTCATGCCCGTGGCAAAGCCCGTGGGCATGCCATGCTGCGGATAGCCGGGGGGCTGCTGCTGCATGCGCTGCTGGGGGTATTGACCCATGGGACCCGCTGGTCCCATACCTCCCATGCCCGCCATGTGGCGGCCGGGCGGGGCCATCATGCCGCCGCGCGCCGCAGCGGCTGCCGCCATGGCGTCGCGTGTCTGCGCGAGTGCCTGGGAGGCCAGGCCGCCCGCGCCGGACTCGCCGCCCGCACCGGCCACACCACCGCTGGCCGTGCGGCGCACGCGGGATTTCAGGTCCGCCTGTGGCGTGACGCCCTGCTCCACATAAAAGACATTGACTGCCTGGTACTGCTTTTGCAGCAGGTTGGCGAGCTCCCGCTGCAGCGGGTCGACCACCACCTGCAGGTCGGTGCGCGGCATGCCGGCCTCCACCCACTGCTCCACCAGCAGCACGCAGACCGTTTCGGGCCGCAGGATGTCGTTGCTGTCCAGGTCCTGGCCTTCCAGCGACTGGGTGCGCTGGCGCAGGGTATCGAACTGCGGGCCGACCTGCTCGTTGAGCGTGAGCGCCATGCGGGAGGCGAGGATCTTGTTCTCGACCACGTCGTCGCTGAGCAGCTCGAACTGATTGCCCGGCCCGTTGGGTGTGAGCTGGCCGCGGTTGGTGCTGGTGTGCGGCGCCAGCGCCTCGCGCCAGGCCTTGGCGGCGCGGTCGGTCCAGACCGCATGCCGCTGCTGGTAGAGCATCCAGGTGTCGCGGTGGGCCTGCATCTCGCGGGCCGTACCCGTCTGGGTGATCAGCGTGGTGAGAAAGTCCAGAACGACCTTGTCCAGGTCGACCAGGCCGCTGCAGATGCCCTCCACGAACCGCTGGCGCGCCTGCCGGGCCAGGCGGCGCTGCGGGACGGACGACGGTGTGGGCTGCATGGACAGATATTAGCGGCTCAGACCGTGGCTCCGGCATGGGGATCGTTCGGATCCTCGTCCTTTTTGGCAGGCTTGATGAGGTCTTCGCGTTTCACACCCAGCCACATCGCGATGGCGGCCGCCACGAACACGGACGAGTAGATGCCGAACAGGATGCCGATGGTCAGCGCCAGCGCAAAGTAGTGCAGGCTGGGGCCGCCGAAGAAGAACATCGACAGCACCATCGCCTCGGTCGAGGCGTGGGTGATGATCGTGCGGCTCATCGTGCTGGTGATGGCGTGGTCGATCACCTCGTGGGTGGTCATCTTGCGGTACTTGCGGAAGGCCTCGCGGATCCGGTCGAAGATCACGACCGACTCGTTGACCGAGTAGCCCAGCACCGCCAGCACGCCCGCCAGCACGGCCAAAGAGAACTCCCACTGGAAGAACGCGAAGAAGCCCAGGATGATCACCACGTCGTGCAGGTTGGCGATGATGGCCGCGACCCCGTACTTCCACTCGAAGCGGAAAGCCAGGTAGATCACGATGCCGACCACCACCATGGCCAGCGCCATGAGGCCGCCGTGCACCAGTTCCTCGCCCACCTGCGGGCCGACGAACTCGGTGCGGCGCAGCGTGACTTCCGGGTTGGCGGCCTTCAGCGCCCCCAGCACCTGCTCGCTCTGCTGGGCGGACGTCACGCCCTTTTGCACGGGCAGGCGGATCATCACGTCGCGGGCGGTGCCGAAGTTCTGTACCTGCACGTCCGGGTAGCCCAGGCCCGACACGGTCTCGCGGACCTTGGCCAGTTCGGCCGGCTGGCTGTAGGCCACTTCCATGACCGTGCCACCGGTGAACTCCACCGACAGGTGCAGCCCGCGCGTGAGCAGGAAGAACACCGCCAGGGCAAAGGTGAGGAAGGAGATCGCGTTGAAGATCAACGCGTGCTTCATGAAAGGGATGTCTTTTCGGATGCGGAAGAATTCCATGTCTTCCTCCTTTAGTTCGTCTTGGCCACAGCGGTGTCAGGTTCAGGCTTCCACACCTGGCCGATCGACACGCTCTTGAGCTTCTTCTGGCGGCCGTACCAGAGGTTCACCAGGCCGCGCGAGAAGAACACGGCCGAGAACATGCTGGTCAGGATGCCGATGCAGTGCACCACGGCAAAGCCGCGCACCGGGCCGGAGCCGAAGGCCAGCAAGGCCAGGCCCGCGATCAGCGTGGTCACGTTCGAATCGAGAATCGTCGCCCAGGCGCGCTCGTAGCCCGCATGGATGGCCGCCTGCGGAGACACGCCCGCGCGCAGTTCTTCGCGGATGCGTTCGTTGATCAGCACGTTGGAGTCGATCGCAACGCCCAGCGCCAGCGCCATGGCGGCAATGCCAGGCAGTGTGAGCGTGGCCTGCAGCATCGACAAAATGGCCAGCAGCATCAGCACGTTCACGGCCAGCGATATCGTGGAGAACACGCCGAACAGCGCGTAGTAGATGCACATGAAGACGGCGATCGCCACCATGCCCCAGACCACGCTGTGGATGCCGCGCTCGATGTTGTCGGCGCCCAGGCTCGGGCCGATGGTGTATTCCTCGATGATTTCCATGGGCGCGGCCAGCGAGCCGGCACGCAGCAGCAGCGCGGTGTCGTTGGCTTCGGCCGTGGTCATGCGGCCGGAGATCTGCACCCGGCCGCCGCCGATTTCGCTGCGGATCACGGGGGCCGTGACGACTTCGCCCTTGCCCTTTTCGAAGAGCACGATGGCCATGCGCTTGCCCACGTTCTCGCGCGTGATGTCCTTGAAGATGCGCGAGCCCTTGGCGTCCAGCGTGAGGTTCACGGTGGGCTCCTGGGTCTGGCCGTCAAAGCCGGGCTGGGCGTCGGTGAGGTTCTCGCCGGTCAGCACGACCTGCTTCTTCACGATGATGGCCTGGCCGCTGCGCTCCAGGTAGCGCTCGGAGCCGAACGGCACCGGGCCGCGGCCGGTTTCCGCAGAGCGGGCCTCGGTGCCTTCGTCCACCATGCGCACTTCCAGCGTGGCGGTGCGGCCCAGGATGTCCTTGGCCTTGGCGGTGTCCTGCACGCCGGGCAACTGCACCACGATGCGGTCCAGGCCCTGCTGCTGGATCACCGGCTCGGCCACGCCCAGCTCGTTGATCCGGTTGTGCAGCGTGACCATGTTCTGCTTGAGCGCCTGCTCCTGCACCTTGCGGGTGGCTTCGGGCTTGATGGCGGCGCGCAGCTTGAATTCGCTGCCGTCCGGGGTGCTCGTGACCTGCAGGTCGGTGAACTGGTCCGTGATCAGGTTGCGCGTGGCCGTGAGCGTGGCCTCGTCGCGCACGCGGATGTCGATGTTCTGGCCGTCGCGGCTGATGCCGCCGTGGCGGATGTTCTTGTCGCGCAGCGCGGTGCGGATGTCACCGGCGTACGACTCTGCCTTCTTGGTCAGAGCCGCCTGCATGTCCACCTGCAGCATGAAGTGCACGCCGCCGCGCAGGTCCAGGCCGAGGTACATCGGGTTGGCGTGCAGCGCCTTGAGCCACAGTGGCGAGCGCGACACCAGGTTCAGCGCGACGATGTAGGACGGATCGTTGGCGTCGGGCACCAGCGCCTTTTGCAGCGCGTCCTTGGCCTTGAGCTGGTTGTCGGGCGTGTCGAAGCGCGCGCGCACCGAGTTGCCTTCCAGCGCCACGAAGTCGGGCGTCACGCCAGCGGCCTTGAGCGTCTCTTCCACCCGCTGCTGCATGGCGGCGTCCACCTTGATGGTGGCCTTGGCCGACGAGACCTGCACCGCAGGCGCCTCACCGAAGAAATTGGGCAGGGTGTACAGGGCCCCCACCAGCAGCACGATCACCAGGATCGCGTACTTCCAGACCGGATAACGGTTCATGATCGCGCTCTTACCTCAGTTGTCCATGGCGCCATGCGCGCCAGCAGCCCCGAGAGCCTGCGCCTGGCCATGCCAGACATGCCGTGGAGCTGGCTGGGCCAGACCACCGGCATCACCCACCTCTTTGCGCGCAGCGCGCAGGAAAAAGAGGGAGGCAGCGCAGTCGCTCAAGGGGTTGTTCTTCTTCACTTCACCGAGCCCTTGGGCAGGACTTGCACGACAGCGCTGCGCTGCAGTTGCACTTCCACGCCACTGGCGATCTCGATGTGCAGGAAACCTTCGGACAGGCGCGTCACCTTGCCGACGATGCCGCCCGAGGTGGCTACTTCGTCGCCCTTGGCGATGGCGTCGATCATGGCGCGGTGCTCCTTCTGGCGCTTCATCTGGGGCCGGATCATGACGAAGTACAAGACCACGAACATGAGAACCAGGGGCAGCATGCTCGTCAGCGAGGACATCATGCCGCCGCCGCCAGCGGCTGCGGCGGGTGCGGTCTGGGCAAAAGCGGAAGAAATAAACACGGGTGGCACTCCACAACGGATGGTCAAAATACACAAAAACCGCCCACGCAGGCGCCTGGGCGCCCGCCAAGGCGGAACAGGACATTGTATGCGGCCCCCTGCCTGCGCCCCAAGGGCGAAGACCCAAGCCCGCGCCGGGTGTTTGCTGCACAGGCGCTGCAGGCAGGGTGGTTGCATCCATATGAATAAAAATGGCCGCTAACGCTTGATGGGTAAGCGCTAGAAGCTCCTTAATTCATAGCAAAAGGCCCGCGGGGTGCGCGGGCCTCAGGTCACAGATGCAGCCCGCGGGCCGAACTTCAAGCCGCGCGGCGCTCGGTGGAGGCAGTCGCGCCGCCACGCCACTGCACCATCAACCCATCCCACTTCGGCCGCGCCGTCTTCAGATGGCGCTCCTTCACGTGGCCGTAGCCGCGGATCTCTTCGGGGATGCGCGCGATTTCCACCGCCAGGGCGTGGTTGTCGGCCGTCAGGCCCGCCAGCAGTTCTTCGATGCAGGCCCGGTACTCCACGATCAGCGCGCGTTCCATGCGGCGCTCTTCGGTCTTGCCGAACACGTCGAACGCCGTGCCGCGCAGGCCCTTGAGCTTGGCCAGCACGCCGAAGGCGCTGCGCATCCAGGGGCCGAAGGGCTGCTTGACCAGTTCGCCGCGGTCGTTCTTCTTGGCCGTCAGCGGGGGCGCCAGGTGGTGCACCAGCTTGTAGTCGCCTTCGAACATGTTGGCGATCTTGTCCGTGAAGGCTTTGTCGGTGTGCAGGCGCGCGACCTCGTACTCGTCCTTGTACGCCATGAGCTTGAACAGGTATCGGGCCACGGCCTCGCTCAGGCGCGTGCCGATGTTCAGGCGGGACTCGGCGGCTTTGACCTTCTCGACGAACGCGTGGTATTCGGCCGCATAGGCCGCGTTCTGGTAGCCGGTGAGGAAGTCCACGCGCTTGGCGATGGTCTCGGCCAGCGACGGCTTCTTGACGAACTGGATCACCTGCGCGGCCTGGAACAGTGCCTGCACCGACGCCAGGTCGTGCGCGCAGCGGCGGCCCCATTCGAAGGCGGCCTTGTTGTTGTCCACCTGCACGCCGTTCAATTCCATGGCGCGCATCAGCGATGCAAGGCTCAAAGGCACGCGGCCCTTTTGCCAGGCGTAGCCCAGCATTAGCGGGTTGGTGTAGATGCTGTCGCCCAGCAGCTGGGTGGCCACCTGCTCGGCGTCGAAGCTGCCCACGCCACCCGCACCGACTGCGGCGGCAATCGCGCTGTCGCAGTTGGCACCGGGGAACTGCCAGTCCGGGTTGGTCACGAAGGCCGCCGTGGGCGTGCCGTGCGTGTTCAGCGCCACGAAGGTGCGGCCCGGCTGCATGACGGCCAGCGTGTACTTGTGCGCGGCCACGATGGAGTCGCAGCCGATCACCAGGTCGGCCTTGGCGGTGTCGACCTTGGTGGTGTAGATGGCCTCAGGCCGGTTGGCGATCTGGATGTGGCTCCAGGTGGCACCGCCCTTTTGCGCCAGGCCGCCTGCGTCCTGCGTGATGACGCCCTTGCCGTCCAGGTGCGCGGCCATGCCCAGCAGCGATCCGATGGTGATCACGCCCGTGCCGCCCACGCCGCCGACCACGATGCCCCAGGCGGTTTCGGCCACCGGCAGCACGGGTTCAGGGAGGGACGGCAGCGCCGACAGGTCGCCCTTCTTTTCCTTCTTGGGCTTCTTGAGCTTGCCGCCTTCCACCGTGACGAAGCTCGGGCAAAAGCCGTTGACGCACGAGTAGTCCTTGTTGCAAGTGCTCTGGTTGATGCGGCGCTTGCGGCCGAATTCCGTTTCCACCGGCTCCACGGAAAGGCAGTTGGACTTGGTCGAGCAGTCGCCGCAGCCCTCGCACACCAGGTCGTTGATGACCACGGTCTTGTCGGGCGTGGCCAGGGTGCCGCGCTTCCTGCGCCGGCGCTTTTCGGTGGCGCAGGTCTGGTCGTAGATGATGACCGTGCAGCCCTTGATCTCGCGGAACTGGCGCTGCAGCGTGTCGAGCTCGTCGCGGTGGTGCACCGTCACGCCCTCGGCCAGTGCCACGCCGTCGTACTTCTGCGGCTCGTCGGTCACGATGATGAGCTTGGCCACGCCTTCGGACTTGAGGCTGTTCATGATCTGCAGCACCGAGTGGCCCTCGGGCCGCTCGCCCACCTGCTGGCCGCCGGTCATGGCCACGGCGTCGTTGTAGAGCACCTTGTAGGTGATGCTGGTGCCCGCGGCGATGCTCTGGCGAATCGCCAGCAGCCCGCTGTGGAAGTACGTGCCGTCGCCCAGGTTGGCGAACACATGCTGGTCGGTGGTGAACGGCGCCTGGCCCACCCAGGTCACGCCCTCGCCGCCCATCTGCGTGAAGGTCGACGTGTTGCGGTCGGGCATCCAGTTGGCCATGTAGTGGCAGCCGATGCCGGCCACGGCGCGCGAGCCTTCGGGCACGCGGGTGCTGGTGTTGTGCGGGCAGCCGCTGCAGAACCAGGGCGCGCGCTCGCCGGTGTCCACCTTCAGCTCGGTCATCGCGCGCTCGCTGGCCTCGATGACGGCGATGCGCGCATCCATGCGCGCGATGATGTCGCTCGACACGCCCAGCTTCTTCAGGCGCTTGGCAATCGCCTTGGCGATGATGGCGGGGGTCAGGTCGGCCTTGGCGCGCAGCAGCCAGTTCTGGCTGGGGTTGGGCATGGACCATTCGCCGCCGGTGGCATCACCTTCAGGTTCGTCGAACTTGCCCAGCACGTGGGGGCGCACGTCCGAGCGCCAGTTGTACAGCTCTTCTTTCAGCTGGTATTCGATGACCTGGCGCTTTTCCTCGACCACCAGGATCTCCTGCAGGCCCTGGGCGAAGTCGCGCGTGATGGTGGCTTCGAGCGGCCAGACCACGTTGACCTTGTGCACGCGGATGCCCAGCTGGCGGCAGGTGTCGTCGTCCAGGCCCAGGTCCACCAGGGCCTGGCGCGTGTCGTTGTAGGCCTTGCCGCTGGCGATGATGCCGAAGCGGTCGTTTTGGCCTTCGATCACGTTGTAATTGAGCTTGTTGGCGCGGATGTACGCCAGGGCCGCATACCACTTGTAGTCCATGAGGCGCGCTTCCTGCTCCAGCGGCGCGTCGGGCCAGCGGATGTGCAGGCCGCCGGGCGGCATCACGAAGTCCTCGGGCATGACGATCTTCACGCGGTCCGGGTCCACCGAGATGCTGCTCGACGACTCCACCACCTCCTGGATGGTCTTCATGCCAGACCACACGCCCGAAAAGCGGCTCATGGCAAAGGCGTGCAGGCCCATGTCCAGGATTTCCTGCACGCTGCTCGGGAAGAACACCGGCGTGCCGCAGGCCTTGAAGATGTGGTCGCTCTGGTGCGCGGCCGTGCTGCTCTTGCTGATGTGGTCGTCGCCCGCAATCGCGATCACGCCGCCGTGCTTGGCGGTGCCCGCCATGTTGGCGTGCTTGAACACGTCCGAGCAGCGGTCCACGCCCGGGCCCTTGCCGTACCAGATGCCGAAGACACCGTCGAACTTCTTGGACTGTGGGTACAGGTCCAGCTGCTGCGTGCCCCAGACGGCCGTGGCGCCGAGTTCCTCGTTCACCCCGGGCTGGAAGACGATGTTGTTGGCCGCCAGGTGCTTCTTGGCCGCCCACAAAGATTGGTCATACGTGCCCAGCGGCGAGCCGCGGTAGCCGCTGATGAAACCCGCCGTATTGAGGCCGGCCATCGCGTCGCGCTGGCGCTGCAGCATGGGCAGGCGCACGAGGGCCTGGACCCCGCTCATGAACGCCCGGCCACTGTCTAAAGAATATTTGTCATCGAGCGTGACGGTTTCCAGGGCCTTGCGAATGTGTTCGGGCAACGGGGCGTTCATGGGTAGTTCCTGTGGGGTGACGGCCTGCTGTCACCGCCTTGTGGGCAGCGCAGAGGGAGTTTCAACGGTTTGAAGCACAGTTTATGCACTCCGAAGGGATATGTCCTTTCGTTTTCATGCTAGGTTTACCCTTGATTTGGAAAGGATCTTTCTTAAAATAGCGCTGATATGAACAATTTGGATAAATTCGACATCGCCATCCTGAACGAGCTGCAGGTCGATGCCCGGCTGACCAACGCCGAACTGGCCCAGCGCGTGGGCTTGTCGGCGGCTCCGTGCTGGCGCCGGGTGCGGGCGCTGGAGGAGCAAGGCTTCATCAAGGGCTACCGCGCCGAGATCGACCGGCACAAGATCGGCCTGGGGGTGCTGGCCTTCGTGCGGCTCGATGCCGACCGCAGCACCGGCAACCTGACGCGCGAGATGGAGGCCGCGATCGCGCGCATCCCCGAGGTGGTCGCCTGCCACTACATCAGCGGCACCGGCACGTTCGAGCTGCAGGTGGTGGCGCGCGACCTGGACAGCTTTTCGCAGTTCGCGCGCGAGGTGCTGCTCAACCTGCCCAACGTGAAAGACATGCACACCAGCTTCTCGCTGGGCGAGGTCAAGGCCAGCAGCGCGCTGCCGCTCACGCACCTGGCGCGTGCCAAATGACGTTTGCTATGTATTTGATAGCTTCTGCCGCTTGCCAGACAGGCGGTAGGGGCAGTTTTGAGCCCGTACCGGCGTGCTGCGGCTGCGGCAGCGCTCCGGCCACGCGCGCAGCCGGTACCGCCCACGTAACAAGGCGTTAAGGCGCCCCCCCGCAGCATGGTGTGCTGTATAAGCCTGCTGAACCATCGCGAAGCCAGCCAGGCTTCGTGCGCGCTGCATCCACCACCACGCCCCGCCAGCGGCCTGCCCCGTGCCCACGGCCGGGGGCGCGGGGCCGTGGCACCGCAGTGACGGCGGTTTTTCCTGGTGGGTCCATCAATCAATAACTACGGCTCCCTTTGAGCACAGGCCGCCAGCCTGTCGACCGGGGCGCCAACGAGGGAGGGGTCGGCATGATCTTCTGGGGCGTTTTTTGGGGCGCGGTGCTGGGCTCCGTGCTGCCGGGCTACGGCTACGGTGAGCTGGGGCCGTACATCGGCGGCATCCTGGGCTTTTTTGCCGGGTTGTCGCTGCGCTGGGCCATCCGCGCTGCGATCCGCAGCGAGCTGCAGGCGCACGCCGCGAAGCCCGTCGTCAGCCCTGCGCCCCCAGCCACATCGGCGGCATCGGCTATCGCTGAGCTGGAGCGGGCGCCTGCTGCCACGGCAAGGGTGCCGGTCCCCGCGCCTGTTCCGTCGCAAATCCCCGTCCCGGTCGCGGCCGCCCCCACTGCGGACGACGAACTGCTGGAGGTGGACGACGCGCCCCGCAGGGGCGGTCTCACGCCGCAAGGCCTGCCCGCCAATCCGCCGCCTCTCGCGCAGCCCCCTTCACCTGCCGCCACCCGCCCCCGTCCTCCCGCGCCGCCCGCCCAGCCCAACCCGATCGAGCTGGCCGTGCTGGCCGCAAAGAACTGGTTCCTCGGCGGCAACACCATCGTGCGCGTCGGGCTGGTGATCCTGTTCATCGGCCTGTCCTTCCTGGCGCGGTACGCAGCCTCGGCGGGCCTGTTCCCGGTCGAATTCCGCCTGGCCGCGATTGCCGGCGTGGCCATCGCGCTGCTGGTGGTCGGTTTCCGCAAGCGCACCGACAAGCCCGCGTTCGCGCTGGCCCTGCAGGGTGGCGGCGTGGCGGTGATGTACCTCACCGTGTTCGCGGCGTTCCGGCTCTACGGGCTGCTGCCGCCCACGCTGGCCTTCGCGTTGATGATCGCGGTCTGCGCCACCAGCTGCGCGCTGGCGCTGCTGCAGGACTCGCGCTCGCTCGCGGTGGCGGCGTTTGCCGGCGGCTTCGCGGCGCCCATCCTGCTGTCCACGGGCCAAGGCAGCCACGTCGGCCTGTTCAGCTACTACACGCTGCTCAACCTGGCCATTCTGTTCATCGCCTACAAGCGCTCGTGGCGCGTGCTGAACGTGGTGGGCTTCGTGGCGACCTTCGGCGTGGCCTCGGCCTGGGGCGTGCTCAAGTACGTGCCCGACCAGTACGCCAGCACCCAGCCCTTCCTCGCGGTCTTCGTACTCATCTACCTGTTCGCCGCCATCCTGTACGCCCGCAATACGCCGACCAGGCTGGGCAATGCGGTCGACACCATGCTGGTGTTCGGCACGCCGCTGGTGGGCTTTGGCCTGCAGGCCGGGCTGGCGCAACCGTTCGAGCTGGGCGCCGCCTTCTCGGCGCTGGCCTTCGCGGCGCTGTACCTGATCGCGGCGATGGTGCTGGTGCGCCGCGTGCAGAGCAGCTACCGCCTGCTGATCGAATGCTTCATCGCCATCGGTGTGGGCTTTGCCACGCTGGCCGTGCCGCTGGCGCTGGACGCGCAATGGACGTCGGCGGTGTGGGCGCTGGAGGGCGCTGGCGCCTTCTGGGTCGGCATGCGCCAGGCCCGCTGGATGCCGCGCGCTTTCGGCCTGGTGCTGCAGGGCGTGGCGATGCTGGCCTTCATGGACGGCGTCTCCAGCGTCTCGCGCCTCGCTCTGGTCAACCCGGCCTTCCTGGGTGCCTTGCTGATCGCGCTGCCAGCGCTGCTGCTGGCCTGGTGGCTGCGCAAGCCGCTGCCGCACAGCGGCTCGACCTGGGCCAAGGGCTATGCGGGTGTGGAAGCGCGGCTGTCCAGCCCGGCGTACCTCTACGGCTTTGCCTTCTGGTGCCTGGCCTGGCTGCTTGAGATCACGCGGCGCGTGCCCGGCCTGGAGGCGGGCCAGTGGCCCGTGCCGGTGTTCTCCGAACGCATCATCGAACTGCTGGCCATGCTGGCCATCGTGCTCAGCGCCGCGCTGTCGATGGTGCTGGGCCTGCGCACGCGCTGGCCCGTGGCCACCTGGCCGGCGCGCGGCACCATCGCCGTGCTGGCACTGGGTTTTGTCGCGCAGGTGGGCGACGGCTACCGCGTGCTGGCTACGCCCGCCTGGGCCGTGTGGATCGTCGTGCTGGCGCTGCATGTGTGGATGCTGCGGCAGACCGACCGCCTGCAGGCAGCGGCCGCTCGGGACGGCAAGCCCGCTGCGCGCATGTCGGCCTTCGGCTGGTTCCATGCCGCCACGGCGTGGCTGGTGACCTTTCTGCTGGCCGACTGCCTGTGGTCCGGCATCGGCAAGGCCGAGCTGTGGCGCACCTCGTGGGCTGGCGTGGTCATGCTGGTCAGCGCCATTGCGGTGCTGATGGCGCTGGCGCTGTGGGCCGGCCGCGGCAACCGGCCTGCGGCGCGCGCAGCGCTGCCCTGGCCGCTGAACCCGCATGCCGAGGCCTACTACTGGCTGGCAGCGCTGCCGCTGGCGGTGCTGGTGTTCTGGGGCTCGCTGCTGGCCGCGGTGCATTCGTCGGGCCACACCGCGCCACTGCCCTACATCCCGCTGCTCAACCCCACGGACCTGACCCTGGCGCTCGCGCTGGGCGGCCTGGTGTTCTGGCGGCGGGTGCTGGTGTCGGCGCAGCCGCAGCCTGCCCACGCGGGCTGGGTCGTCGGCCGCCATGCGCTGGTGGCGCTGGCGCTGCTGGTGTTCATCGCGATCAACACGGTGTGGCTGCGCGTGGCCCACCACTTCTTCGGCGTGCGCTGGGATGCCTCGGCGCTGTTCGACAGCTTCGTCGTGCAGACCGGCTACGCCATCCTGTGGACGCTGCTGGCGCTCAGCATGATGGTGCTGGCGCACCGCCGCGCGCAGCGGCCGCTGTGGCTGGTGGGCGCAGGCCTGCTGGGGCTGGTGGTGGTCAAGCTGCTGCTGATCGACCTGTCCAACGCCGGGGGGGCCGAACGCATCATTGCCTTCATCGCGGTGGGTGTGCTGATGCTGGTGGTGGGCTACTTCGCGCCGCTGCCGCCCAAGGCCGCGCCCCGTGCGGCGCCCGATGCTCCGCCGGTCCCCTCGGTCCCCCCGGTCCCCCCTGCGGCGCCTGTGGCCCCGGCGCAAGAGGAATCACTGTCATGAAGTCTCCCCGTCACCACCTGCCGCGGCCCGTAGCCGCCTGGCTGGCCGCTGCCGCCCTGTCCCTGGCCGCCGGGGGTGCCCAGGCGGCGGCCGATGCCAACAGCCCGGCCGCCTACGCCATCCGCATCCCTGTCACGCTGGCGGCCGATGCGCCGCTGCAGCGCGTGATGCTGCCCGCCGAGGTGCTGGTGCGCCTGCAGAGCCCAGGCTATGCCGACGTGCGCCTCTTCAACGGCGCAGGCCAGCCGGTGCCCATGGCGCTGGCCGGCGTGGCGGCCGCCAGTGCGCCGGAGGAATCGGTGGTGCTGCCGGCCTATCCCATCCTGGGCGGGCCCGGCACGCCAGGGCAGGCCGGGCTGGAAGGCCTGTCGCTGCGCATCGAGGAGCAGCAGGGCCGGCGCGTGGTGCAGATCGACACGGCGGGAACAGCCGCCCCTGGCGGCGCGCAATCCGTGCGCGGCGCGCTGCTGGACGCACGCAGCATCCCACTGCCCGTGGCGCGCATGGCGCTGGACGCCGATCTGCCCGCCGGCCAACCGGTGACCTTCACGGTGCAGGCCAGCCGGGACCTGAAGAACTGGCGGCCGCTAGCCGAGACGGTGCTGTACCGCGCCGACGCGGCGGGCACGACCCCATCCCCAGCGGCACCGGGCCGCCTGGGCAGCGAGCACATCGACCTGCAACGGGCCGACCTCAAGGACCACTACCTGCGCGTGACCTGGGGCGATGCCGCCGTGACATTCCGCGGTGCGACGCTGGTCACCTCGCGCGGCGCGGGCCCGCGCGAGCGCGTCAGCGCCAGCATGGCCGTGCCGCCGCTGGGCAACAACCCGCGCGAGCTGGTGTTCGCCCTGCCGTTCGCCACACCGGTCGCTGCGCTCAAGATCACGCCGCAGGGCAGCAACGTGCTGGTGCCGGTGCGCGTGCTGGGCCGCAACGACCGCGAACGGCCCTGGGCGCACCTGGCCAGCGCCACGGTCTACCGCATGTCCACGGGCGGCAAGGAGCAGACCAACGCCCCGGTCGAGCTGGGCGGCGCTTCGGTGCGCGAGGTCAAGATCGAGGCCGACGCCAGGTCGGCCGGCTTTGCCGCCGCGCCCGACATCGCGCTGCAGTTCGAGCCGGCCCAGCTGGTGTTCCTGGCCAGCGGGCAGGGCCCCTTCACCCTGGCGGCCGGCTTGCCCGGCGCCGGTGCGGCGGCGAGCGCCTTCCTGCCCCTGGCCAGCCTGGTGCCGGGCTACCAGCCCCTGCAGGAGAACACCCTGCCCCCGGCGCTGGCCGATGTGGCCCGGGCCGACATCACCGGCGGCAAGCCCGCGGACGGCCCTCTGGTGGCCGCCGCCGCTGCCAGCGACGGGCTGTCCACGCGCAGCTGGGTGCTCTGGGGTGTGCTGCTGGCCGGCGTCGGCGCGCTGGGGCTCATGGCCTGGCTGCTGATGCGGCAGACCAAACCGGCGAGCCAACCGGCGATGGAGCCCGCGAGCAGTGCGCCGGATTCACCGCGCGATGCGGTGTGACCGTGCCGTGTGGTGATGGTGCGGCGCTCCGCCAAGGTGGCTATTCGGTGCCGCACGCAGCATGGCCGCGCCAACCGTCGCACAATGGCAGGACATGCCACCTTTGCCGTCCCACGAAAGCACGCGCAGCACTGCGCCCACCCCTGCTCCTGACCTGACCCCCGCTGCCGATGCCGCAGCGCGCGGGCCGACCGACGACGCGGCCGCCGCAGACCGCGCCGCGACCGCGCAGGGCACCGAAGAATCCGTTGCCGCCCAGCTCGACCAGAGCGCCGCCGCGCAGCTGAGCCAGGCGGCCTCGCTGTCGCCCCTGGCGCCGCTGTCGGTGCCGGTGTTCCGCATGCTGTGGCTCACCTGGGTGGCGGCCAACACCTGCATGTGGATGAACGACGTGGCGGCCGCCTGGCTCATGACCACGCTCACCACCTCGCCCATCCTCGTGGCGCTGGTGCAGTCGGCCTCCACCCTGCCCGTGTTCCTGCTGGGCCTGCCCAGCGGCGCGTTGGCCGACATCCTGGACCGGCGGCGCTACTTCATCGCCACGCAGTTCTGGGTGGCGGCCGTGGCGCTGGTGCTTTGCGTGTTCGTCATGGCCGGCGGCATGACGGCGCCGCTGCTGCTGATGCTCACCTTTGCCAACGGCATCGGCCTGGCCATGCGCTGGCCGGTGTTCGCGGCCATCGTGCCCGAGCTGGTCAGCCGCCCGCAGCTGCCCGCCGCGCTGGCCCTCAACGGCGTGGCGATGAACGCATCGCGCATCATCGGGCCGCTCTTGGCCGGCGCCATCATCGCCAGCGCGGGCAGCGCCTGGGTGTTCGTGCTCAACGCGGTGCTGTCGGTCATCTCGGGCCTGGTCATCATGCGCTGGAAGCGCACCCACGTGCCCAGCCCGCTGGGCCGCGAAAGGCTGCCCAGCGCCATGCGCGTGGGGCTGCAGTTCGTGCGCCAGTCGCCGCGCATGCGCGCCGTGCTGTGGCGCATCTCCATCTTCTTCTTGCACGCCACCGCGCTGCTGGCCCTGCTGCCGCTGCTGGCGCGCGGCCTGGAGGGCGGCGGTGCGGGCACCTTCACGCTGCTGCTGGCCAGCATGGGCGCGGGCGCCATCACCGCCGCGATGTTCTTGCCGCGCCTGCGCCAGGCCATGGCGCGCGATGTGCTGGTGATCCGCGGCACGGCCCTGCAGGCCGTGGCCACGGGCGTGATGGCCGTGGCGCCCAATGTGTACGTGGCCGTGCCCGCGATGTTCGTGGCCGGCATGGCGTGGATCACCACGGCCAATTCGTTGAGCGTATCGGCCCAGCTCGCACTGCCCAACTGGGTGCGCGCACGCGGCATGTCGATCTACCAGATGGCCATCATGGGCTCCACCGCCCTCGGGGCCGCGGTGTGGGGCCAGGTGGCCACCCTCAGCGACGTGCACGTGAGCCTGGGCATTGCCGCGGGCACCGGCGTGGTGGCCATGCTGCTGGTGCAGCGCCTGGTGGCCGACCGCAGCATGGAGGAGGACCTGAGCCCCTCCCGTGCCTTCAAGGCCCCGGTGGCCGATGCGCCGCCCAGTACCGGGCATGTGGTGGTCACCATCGAGTATTTCATCGACCCCGCGCGTGCCACCGAATTCCGCGCGGTGATGCAAGAGAGCCGCCGCAGCCGCCTGCGCCAGGGCGCGCTGGCCTGGCAGCTGCTGCACGACATCAGCCAGCCCGCGCGCTATGTGGAGCGCATCGAGGACGAGTCGTGGACGGAGCACCTGCGGCGCTTCGACCGCGTGACGGCGTCCGACGTGGCGCTGCGCGACCGCAAGCTCGCGTTCCATGTGGGCGACGCACCGCCGCGGGTGACGCGGTGGGCGGTCGAGTCATGACGGCTCGGCAAGGCCCGAACCGCGGCTGACTCACAATACCCACCCTGAGCGGCGCGGCCCCGGCATGCGGGCCCGCCTTCCTTGTCCAACGCTTTCGACCATGTCCGCATCCGACGAAGATTTCATGCGCCTTGCCCTGGCCGAGGGCCGCAAAGCCCTGCCAGCCTGCCTGCCCAACCCGCCGGTGGGTTGCGTGTTCGTGAAGGACGGAGCGGTGATGGCGAGCGGGTTCACCCAGCCGCCCGGCCAGCACCACGCCGAGGCCATGGCGCTGGCCCAGTGGCCCGGCGATCTGGCCGGCGTGACCGCCTACGTCACGCTGGAGCCGTGCTCGTTCCATGGCCGCACGCCGTCGTGCGCGAAGGCGCTGGTGGCGCGCGGCATTCAGCGGGTGGTGGTGGCCATGCTCGACCCCGACCCGCGCAACGCCGGCGCAGGCATCGAGATCCTGAAGGCCGCTGGTGTGGAGGTGTCGGTCGGCGTGCTGGAGCGCAGCGCCGTGGACGACATGGGTGCGTACCTGGCGCTCAGCGCCAATGCCGCGACCCCGGGGAGCGCCGCATGACGCGCTTCACGCCCAGCCTGCTGCTGTGCCTGGTCGGTGCTGCATCGTGCGCGCATGCCGTCCAAGCGCCTCAAGTGCCTCAAGCGCTTCAAGCGCCCCAGGCCGTGAGCGCTGCAAGTGCTGCAAGTGCCGCCAGTTCGGAGAGCGCCCCCAGCGCCGCCGGCCTGCTCGGCTGCTGGCGTGCCACCAAGATCGTGCTGTACGTGCAGGACGGCACCCAGGCCGAGGACACCTCGGGCCGCTGCACCCTGCAGTTCAAGCAGACCCTGTTCGAGTCCACCTGCAAGACCTCCACCGGCAGCTCCACCACCGCGTACCGCTACCAGGTCGTGCGGCCCCAGGTGTATGCGGCCACCATGGCCAGCAGCACCTTCAAGACGGACATGATCGGCTCCACCCGCGAGTACGAATACCGCATCGACGGTGACCGGCTGCGCACCGTGAGCGTGCCGCCCGCCAAGCCGCCCGAGCCGCCGGCCGTGGCGGCACCGCGCGTGGAGACCGAGGCGGCCAGGACGCCATGCCCGTGAGGCTTGCGGTTGGTTTGCTATTGAATTAATAGCTGCTGGCGCTTGCCTATCCAGCGGTAGCGGCCCAAAAGGCTTGGATTTCAGGCCGCGTCGGCCGGTGCTGCCGTGGCCGTAGCCGCAAAGCTGCGCCGCAGTATCCCGGTCAGCATGGTGTGCAGCAGCGCCTGCACCGCTTGGATCGCGTCATCCCCCGGCCCCGTGCGTCGCAGCGCCGCGGCCAACGCATCGCCGTGCGCAGCCACCGTGCCGGTGACCTCGGCGCGCCAGCGCTCGGCCAGCCGGGCGGCATCGGCCGGTGGCACCCGCTCCAGGTGCGCGATGACGAGGTAGTGCGTGCAGGCCGCCTCCACCGCGTGGCGCAGCAGCGCGTCCCCATCGTCCCTCTTCTGCAGGGACCGCAGCACCCAGGCGGTGGTGCCGCCCAGCAGCGCGCCCAGGGCGGTGCCCGCGCCCAGCGTCAGGCCGCCGGTGCCGATGTCGATCAGCGCACCGGCCTTGGCGCCTGCCGCCGCGCCCGCGGCGGCGCCGGCGGATGTGCCCACGGCCAGGGCGGCGGTGCTGGTACGGCGCATGGCGGGCAGCAGCGCGTTGGATTCGTGCAGCAAGGGCGCAGGTGGCTGGCCGTGCAGCGTGCGCAGCGCGGCGTCCAGCGTCTGCACCTGCTGGGCGTAGCGCGCGGACTGGGCGTTGGCGTCGCCCGTCTCACCGCTGGGTGAGGGTTGCGCCACCTCGCGCAGGTGCCGGGCCAGGGCTTGCAGCGACTGGTGAAAGCGCAGCTCGTTGCGCTCCACCCAGGCTGCGCGCAGGCGGCCCAGGGCGTGTTGATGCGCGGGCAGCGCCACGGTTAGCCGGTCAAACAGTGCGGGCTCCAGCACCCAGCTGGCGCCAAAGTCTTCCCACCGCAGTGCCATCAGGGGCGCGCCCTGCCAGGCGGGCGGTGGGGCGTCGGTGGTCCATGCCAGCACGGCGTCCACCGGCTGGCGGGCATCGCCGAACTGCAGGCGGTCGCCCTGCGGGGTCTGCACCGCGGCGTTGTGCAGCACGTCCGCCAACGGCCCGTGCAGGCCGATCAGCAGGTCGCCTGGCAGGGCGGCGCGCAGCGCGTCGAATGCGGCATCGCCCGGGTCGATGCGGGCTTGCCAGCGGGCCTCGCGCCAGCGCGCCCAGGCCGCCAGCGCCAGGCGCGGCAGCACCACCACCAGCGCCAGCAGGCCCACGTACATCCACACCCAGCGGCTGCCGCCCGCGCCCTCGCCGGCAAAGTTCTGCGTGGCCGCGATCTCCTGCAGCGTGAAGGGGGCCGTGCCGAACAGCACGGCCAGCGGCCAGAACAGCACCGACACGATGGCGTGCACCTGCGCGGCGTCGAGGAAGGTGCTCTCCCACCCGAACTGGTAGCGCACCACCAGCCCGCGCAGCAGCAGCGACAGCGCGATGCCCGCGCCCCAGGCCGCCGCGCACAGGTGCAGCACGCGGGCCGCGCGCTGCACCTGCAGGTCGGCCGTGTGGGCCCACCACCGTGCATGGAAGTCCGCCGCGATGCGCGCCGCCAGCCCGCGCCCCCGGCCGGTGCCCAGGCGGCGGGTGAGGTGCCGCAGGCCCTGCAGCAGCGGCAGCCCCGTGGCCGGCGGGCGCCAGGCACGCCAGGCCATCAGCAGGTACACGCACAGGTTCCAGGCCAGCACGATCAGCAGCGGTGGCGACAGCAGGTCCACCCGGTGGGCGTTGGCGATGCGGTCGATGGCCAGGCCCATCGCCAGGGCCAGCAGCGGCAGGCCGCGCGCCAGCCAGCGCCAGGCGGCACCGGGCTCGTGCAGGGCGGCGATGGTGGTGTCCCGGCCGCTGGCGCGCCGGGCGACGGTGTCGGCACGCTCCAGCACCACGTCGCCCGCACCCACGCGCTGCGCACCGCGCTGGCGGGCGGCTGCCACGGCCGTGCGCGTGGCCTCGTCCCAGTCGGCCTGGCTGACCAGGGTGCGCCCGGCATCCACCTGCTCGATGGACTGGGCGAGCAGCACGGTCCGCAGCTGGGGCAGGGTCACGCGCACGGATGCTCCTGTTTTAATAGCTGTTGGCGCTTGTCAGACAAGCGGGAGAGGCATTTTCGACCATTATTTGGGCCACAGCGCCCACAGCCGCAGGTTCTGCTTCAGGCGCCCGGCAATATCCCCGGCCTCCGGGCCCCAGCCCGTGAAGAAGTCGGCCCGCACTGCGCCCAGGATCGCGCTGCCGGTGTCCTGCGCCATCACCATGCGGTTGAGCTGCACCTGGGGGCCGCTGGAGGCCAGCCACACCGGCGTGCCGTACGGGATGCTCTGGCGGTCTACGGCGATGGAGCGGCCGGGCGTGAGCGGCACGCCCTGCGCGCCGCGCGGGCCGAAGCCCGCGTCCAGCGGGTTGAGCGGCTCCTCGCGGAAGAACACGTACCGCGGGTTGGTCCACATCAACTCGTTGGTGCGCTGCGGGTTGGCCGCCAGCCAGGCGCGGATGCCGGGCCAGGTCGCGTCGCGCGTGTAGCCCTGGTCCAGCAGCCAGCGGCCGATGCTCTGGTAGGGCTGGTCGTTGGTGCCCGCGTAGGCCACGCGCACCAGCGACACCGACCCGTCGGCCTCGGTGATGCGCAAGCGGCCCGAGCCCTGGATGTGCAGCACCATCGATTCGACCGGGTCGCGCAGCCAGGCGATGGCCCGCCCGGCCAGCGCGGCCTGTGCCTCTGGCAGCGACTCGATCTGCTGGCGGGTGTACCAGGGCTTGCGGGCGCCCAGCCCGGCGGGCGTGCGGTAGATGGGCACGTTGAAGCCGTTGCCCGGCTGGCGCGCGCCGTCCATCATCGGCTCGTAGTAGGCCGTGAGCAGGCCGTCAGGGTTGCCGTCGGTCGCCTCCACGCGGTAGGGCTGCAGCCGCGCGATGAGCCACGCACGCTGCTCTTCGGCGGTGGCGATGCTCAGCTGGCGCACGTCGCTGCACAGCGCGGTGAAGGGCGGCGCGGGCCGTTCGCAGCTCTTGATCCAGGCGTTCCAGGCCTCGTGCAGCGCGTCCTCGGTAAAGCCGGGCAACTCGGACCAGCGCACGGGCACCCAGCGGCTCTTGGGCTGGGCCATCGGCGCAGGCAACGGGCCGGTGTCGCCCGGCAGCACCACCGCGCCAGGCGGCAGGGACGGAAAGGGCGCCGGGATGGCCGGGGTGCGGGAGGGGCTTGCGGGCGGAGGGCTGGAGCAGGCCACCAGCGTTCCTACAATCAGCGCCGTCGATACAAGGCGCAGGAGTGTCAATGTCATGGGGCTGATTTTGCTTGAAGCGCTGCTTGCGCTGGTGCTGCTGGGGGCAATTGTGTGGTGGACGATGTTTTCGGGGCGCAAGGGGGGCGAGCTCAAGCCGCCCAGCCAGGACACGCCTGCACCTGCACCGCCTGAGGCGCCCGGCCCCAAGCCTCCTGCGCCGCCGCCCGGTTCTTCCTGACCTTCTGCGCTTGACCGCTCCCGGGAGCCAGGCGACGCAGTCCTACAGCCGAGGGGCCCCTGTGCCGATGGCGTTGCTGGGCATGCCACACCAAGATGGCGGATCAGCTGGGCGCTACCGAGGCTGCCGCCAAAAACAGGCTGCAGCCCGCGACCGGAACTCCCGCAGCGCCCAGCTCCCGTTGATCATTCAAGGAGCACACACATGCGCAGAAACATTCTTTGGGGCGCCACCGCCGCCGTCGTCATCCTGGCCACCGGCTGCGCCAACATGGACGATACCCAGCGCCGCACCGCCACGGGCGCTGGCGTGGGGGCACTGGCCGGCGCCGTGATCGGCTCGGCCACCGGTGGCAATGCCGGTACCGGCGCCGTGGTGGGCGCGGGCGTGGGCGCCCTGGGCACCTACATCTGGTCGCAGAACATGGAGCGGCAAAAGCGCGAGATGGAGCGTGCGACCCAGGGCACCGGCATCGCCGTGACCCAGACCGCCGACAACCAGCTCATGCTCAACATCCCGAGCGACATTTCGTTCGCGGTGGGCCGCTCGGACATCCAGCCCAACTTCGCGCCGGTGCTCGACCAGTTCGCCGCCGGGCTGCGCAACAACCCCAACACGGACGTGCGCATCGTGGGCCACACGGACAACACCGGCAGCGATGCCATCAACAACCCGCTGTCGGTGGACCGCGCCGCCAGCACGCGCAGCTATCTGGCTGCGCGGGGCGTGGACGGCCGCCGCATCGCCATCGACGGCATGGGCGAGCGTTACCCCATCGCCAACAACGACTCGGCCGACGGCCGCGCCCGCAACCGGCGCGTCGAGATCTTCGTGGGCGAACGCCCCCGCGGTTGATTCTCGGGGCTGACAGCCCCAGGCGCAACGACCCAGGCTCGCCAGCCTGGGTTGCGCACGCCGCAGCGGCTCCGTGCAGAGCCGGCGGCTTCATTGACCTGCGCGCAGCAGGTTGGCCAGCTCGACCGCTGACTTCACCTGCATCTTGTCGAACACGCGCGAGCGGTGCACTTCCACCGTGCGCACGCTGATGTCGAGCTGGTCGGCGATCAGCTTGTTCGGCAGGCCCGCCACCACCAGGTCCATCACATCGCGTTCCCGCTCCGTCAGGTCGGCCAGCCGCACCTGCAGGTCGCTGCGTTCGCGCAGCTGCGCCAGGTGCGCGGCCGACTGGGCGAGCGCCTGCTCGATGCGGTCGACCAGGGCATTGTCGGAAAACGGCTTTTCGCAGAAGTCGAACGCACCGCGCTTGACCGTGTCCACCGCCGTGGGCACGTCGGCGTGGCCGGTGAGAAAGATCACCGGCATGGTGGCCAGGTCGCCCCGCACCGCCAGCAGGTCGAACAGCGCCAGCCCGCTCATGCCGGGCATGCGCACGTCCAGCAGCAGGCAGCAGGGCTGGCGCTGCGCAGGGCGGGTCTTGAGCATCGCGTCGAAGGCTTCGGCACTGTCGAACGACTCGCTGGGCAGCCTGCGCGAGCGCAGCAGCCAGGCCAGGGCCTCGCGCACGCTGGCGTCGTCGTCCACGATGTACACGGTGGCGTTGGTGATGGGTTCCATCAGGGTGGGGGCGCGGGTTGGGAGACAGGGAGCGTGAAGGTGAATACCGTACCACGCGGCTCATGGGGGGCAAAGCCGAGAAAACCACCGTGCTGCTCGATCACCGTGCGGCACAGCGACAGGCCCAGGCCCATGCCTTCGGGCCGCGTCGTGAAGAACGGCGTGAACAACCGGGCCGCGACATCGGGCGGAATGCCCGTGCCCACGTCCGTGACCGCGAATTCGACCCAGCCGCTGTGCTGGTTGGAGGCCGCGCGGCGCACGCGGATGTCCAGCACGCGGTGGCGGATCTCGGGGTCGTCCATGGCCTGCATGGCGTTGCGCGCGAGGTTGAGCAACACCTGCTCGACCATGGTGCGGTCGCACAGCACCGGCGGCAGGCCGGGCTCCACCGTGGTGTTCACCCGCACGGCCAGCTTGCGGGCCTGCAGGATGGCCAGCGGCAGGATGGCGTCGATCAGCTGCTGGGCCGACACGGCCTCGCGCGCCTGGTCGCGGCGGCGCACGAAGTCGTGCACGCTCTTGATCACCTTGCCGGCCCGCTCGGCCTGGCGGGCGATCTGCTGCATGGCCATGCGCACGTCCTGCAGGCTGTCGGGCGCAGGCATACTGCCGGCCCCGGCGGGCGCTTCCAGCAGGTTCATCGAGCCGGTCGCATAGCTCGATATGGCGGCCAGCGGCTGGTTGAGCTCGTGGCTCAGCAGCGAGGCCATCTCGCCCACGGTGGCCAGGCGGGCCGTGGCCTGCAGGCGCTCCTGCGATGCGCGCGAGAGCTCTTCCACCCGCCGCTGCTCGCTGATATCGAGGAACGCGCTCATCCAGCCGGTGTGCTGGCCCTGCGCGTTGATGAGCGGCGCCTCGATGATGAGCACCGGGAAGCGCGTACCGTCCTTGCGCATGAAGACCGACTCGAACCCCTCGCGCGGCGGTATGTGCTGGCCCGACAGGCGGATGGCCTGGCGCTGGCGGTACTCGTCCACCAGCTCGGGCGGCCAGTAGGGGGCGGACACGCTCTGGCCCAGCAGCTCCTGCGCGCTGAACCCCACCATGGCGCAGAACGCGGGGTTCACGTAGGTGATGCGGCCCTCCAGGTCGCGCGCGCGCAGGCCGGTGACGAGCGAGTCCTCCATCGCCTTGCGGAACGCCAGCGCATCGGCCAGGTCGCGCTCGGCGCGCAGCCGCCGGCGGTTGTCGCGCACCAGCACCACCATCACCGTGACCAGCGCGATGGACATGGCCGTGACCAGCGCCGTGAGCACGTTGGGGAACAGGCTGGGCGCGCTGTGCCAGGTGTCCATGCGCAGCACGAGCGTGGTGCCGGGCAAGTCGAGCAGGTGCTGCGCGGTGAACATGCGCGAGCCCCTGCGCGCCGCACCCAGCACCGCCAGGCGCGTGCCGTCGGCCTCGGTGAACGATGCCTCCTGGCTGCGCGTGAGGTTGTGCGCCACCAGGTTCACCAGCACGTCCTGCAGCGAATACGTGGCCACCAGAAAGCCGGTGTGCCTGCCCCCGCCGGTCAGCGGCAGGCACAGCTCCATCATTTCCGAACCCAGGCCGTCGCCGTGGGGCTGGAAGTAGCTGCTGGAGTACGAAGGGCTGCTCAGGCGGCGCGCGTTGGTGCAGGCGATGGCAGCGTCGGACTGGTGGCCTTCGCGGATGCGCGCATCCCAGGCCACGGGCCGGTAGGGCGACTGCGCATGGGTGCGCATCCGCAGGTTGGCGTCGCGCCATTCGATGCGCACCAGCTCGCGCCGGCTGCGCAGCAGCTCGGCCGCATCCACCTCCCAGGCCAGCTGGCCCGGTTCGCCCGCGTGCAGGGCCTGCAGGCTCTGCAGGTTGCGCGTGAGCGCCACGCGGATGTCCGACACCGCGTCGGCCGTGTCGCGCTCCAGCCGGCTCTGCACCTGGCTGGCCTCATAGCGCCCCGCCAGCCACACCATGGTGGCCAGCATGGAGATCACCAGCAGCACCAGCAGCGTCCACAGCGACCAGCGCCGCCAGGCGCCCCGCCAGCGCCGCAACAGGGTGCGTGGCCCCAGCTTCACAGGACGCGGTGCGACAGGGAGGGCAGCTGCAGCCGCACGTTGCGCAGGCGCTCAGGGTCCAGCGTGCCCTGCACCACGCCCGCGCCTTGGTCCTGTTCGGCCAGCACCACGCCCCAGGGGTCCACCAGCATGGTGTGGCCCCAGGTGTGGCGTCCGTTCTCGTGCACGCCGCCCTGCGCGGGGGCCAGCACATAAGCCAGGTTCTCCACCGCGCGGGCGCGCAGCAGCACCTCCCAGTGCGCCTGGCCCGTGGTGTGGGTGAAGGCGCTGGGCACCAGCAGCAGGTCGGCCCCGGCGCTGGCATGCGCGCGGTACAGCTCCGGAAACCGCAGGTCGTAGCACACCGACAGCCCCACGCGCCAGGTGTGGCCGCCGCGCGATGGCAGGTCGAACTGCACGGGCGTGTCGCCCGCTTCGATCACGCGGCCTTCGTGGTACTGCTCGCGTCCGTTGTCGAAATAGAAAAGGTGGATCTTGTCGTAGCGCGCCACACAGGCGCCGCTGGGGTCGAACACCAGCGTGGTGTTGCGCACGCGCTCAGGGGTGCTGGTCTGCAGGGGCAGCGTGCCGCCCACCACCCACAGCTTCAGCTCGCGCGCCGCAGTGGCCAGGAACCGCTGGATCAGGCCTTCACCGGCGGCTTCGCCCAGGGCCAGCTTGTCGGTGTCCTTGTGGCCCATCACGCAGAAGTATTCGGGCAGCACGGCCAGCTCGGCACCGCCGTGCGCCGCCTGCTCCAGCAGGGCGCGCGCGGCGGCCAGGTTGTCCTCGAGCCGGGTGCCGGACACCATCTGAATCGCTGCAACTTGCATCATGACACTTCTCCTGGTTTTGCCGGGGGGCTGCTGCGCGGCGGGGCCTCCGCACCGGGCAAGGCATCGCGCGCGCGGCGCGGCACGCGCACCACGCGCGGGTCGGACCAGGTGCCGTCGATGCGGAACTCCTGCGTGGCGGCCTCGATGAGCGGCCCGCGCAGGAACACCTGCGCGAGGAAGCTTCCGAGGCCGATCACCGGGTTGATGGCGGTGGCCACCAGCGACGCTGTCATGGCGTTGATCTCGGGCACCACCACCACGCGCAGGTCCTGCGTCTCGTGGTCGATGTTGGCGCTGCCTTCCATCAGCACGGCGGCGTTCACGCCCTTCATCTGCAGGTTGTTGGTGGTGGCCACGCCCTGCTCGATGCGCACGTCGCCGCGCACGAAGTCGAACGCGAAGCCCTCGCTGAACACATCGCGGAAGTCGAGCGTCAGGCGCCGCGGCAGCGACTGCAGGCTCAGCACGCTCAGCAGCTTGGCCAGCCCCGGGTCGGCCTTGAGGAACTGGCCGGTTTCGATATTCACGTTGATCAGGCCGGTCATGGAGCGGTAGTCGGGGCTGAAAGGCGCGCCCACCCAGGCGACCTGGCCCTCCAGCCGCCCCTTGCCGCGCCGGATCACGCCGGGCATGCTCATGCGGGTCAGCAGGTCGCCCGAGTCGCGGATGTCCAGCCGGAAGTTGAGCACCGTGCGCCGATCGGCCTCGCGCGGGCCCGAGCCCGCCGCGTTGAGCACCGCCCAGTTGCCGCTGGCGGTCAGGACGGCCTCGGGCGCGGTGATGTTGAACTTGGACAGGCGCCATTCGCGCTGCGAACCATCGCCGCCGCGGTTCTGCGCCTCGATCTCCACCCGCCCGAGCCGCTTGCCGCGCAGGTCGAAGTCGTCCACCACGATGTCGAGCGCCGGCAGGGCGCCGGGCTGCTCGTCCAGCAGCGACTCCACCTGGTTCACGTCGCTTTGCGGCATGTTCACCCGCGACAGCCGCGCGAACAGGCGGCCGTTGGGGTGGTCGGCGGAGCCGGGCTGGCGGTACTCCAGGTAGCCGTTGAGTTCGGTGGCGTCCAGGTTGGCGCGCCAGGTGGTGCCGTCGCGCAGCGCCCCGGCCACGATGTTGTGCAACGTGCGCCCTTGCAGCGTGATTTCGCGCGCGCGCAGCGCGAGCGTGGTGGGCATGTAGTCCTGCGTCAGGGTCTGCGTGCCCGGGGCCGCTGCTGCCGTGGCACCAGCGGCAGAGGCCGGTGCCCGTGCCGCGGCGCCGGTGCCGGACGTGGCCTGGCTCAGCACGTCCTCCCACGCATCCACGTCCAGCCGGCCCTGATTGATGTTGGCGGCCACGCCCTGCGCCGGCATGGGGGAGGATTCGCCGCCCGTCAGGCCGACGCCGATGGTGCCGCGCAGCACCCGCGGCTGGGGGCCGCTGATGTCGCGCACATACATGGCCGAGCCCACCGAGCCCAGGTCCACGGTGATCTGGTCGCGCAGCGGCGGGGCCTCCGCGCCGTTGCCGTTGCCATTGCCATTGCCACTACCCGCGCCGGTGCCCGTGCCGTTGGTGCCCTGGCCGTGGCTGCCGTGCGTCAGGCCCGCCAGCGACTCGCGCAGCACCTGGTTTTCAAAGCGCAGGGGCAGGCTGGTCTCGGCGGTCTTGCCCAGCGGCGGCGGCAGTGCCAGCGCCAGGCCCTGCAGGCTGGTGGTCACCTGCACCTCGGGCACGCCGCGGCGAAACGACAGCGCCATCGAGTACGGCGCGCTGCCGGTGGCGCGCCGCGCCAGCTGCGAGAGCATGCCCAGTTGCGGCGTCTGCTGCAGCCCTTCGGCGGTGGCGGTGCCCTGCGCGCGCAGTTGCACGGCGGATTCGGTGGCCGGCGCGTTGGCCGGCAACGCACGCATGCCGCCTTCCAGCTTGACGCTGCCGCCCAGCGCCGTCGCCTGCACGCCCTGCAATGCAAAGCCGGCCTCGGTGAACTGCACCACGCCGCGTGCGCGGCTCAGGGGCGGGGTGTCGGGCGTGATGCGCACATCGTTGCCCGCCAGCGTGACACTGCCCTGCACCTTGGACTTGTTGATCTCGCTGATGGGCAGCGACAGCCGCAGCTGCAGGTCCGCAGTGCCCGTGCCGCTGGCCTGGTCGAGCGCGCCGCCGGTCATGCGGCCGAGCGGCGAGGTGGCCATGAGGGCCAGCATCTCGGGCAAGGGGCCGCGCGCGTCGGCGCTGACACCGACCACGGTATGGGCCAGGTCCGGAATCCTGGCATCCACCTTCGACAGCTTCAGGCCCTGGCGCCCCGCAAACGTGCCGGTGGCGCTGCGCACCTGCATGGACGAGCGCTCGAAGATCAGCTCACCCGACAGGTCGGTCAGCGCCGGCCAGGGCAGGGTGCCGGCGGGCTGCAGGCTGGGCGGCACGTAGGCGTACGTCACGTCCTTCACCCGGGCGGCGATGCGGAACTCGCCCAGCTTGGGGTCGTTGAAGGGCAGGTGGTGCAGGTCGCCCTTCACGCGGAACTGCACGTTGCTCGCACTGCCCGCCACCACTGCATCGCGCACATAGTGGCGCGAGTCCGGGGGGATGGACAGCGGCAGGTAGCGGTGCACGCGCGTGCCGTCGGCGCGGTGCAGCGTGCCGCTCAGGTCCAGCACGCCCGGAAAGCGCGACTGGTGCGAGACCTTGGCCGCGTCGCTGGTGTGCCAGGTGGCGCGGGCCTCGCCCTGCGCGTCGGCGTTGGCGAACTGCACGTCGTTGGCCTGCACCGCAATGCGGCTGCCCTCGAGCTGCCAGCGCACGTCGGCGCTCAGGCGGTCCAGCGGCAGCACCGGGTCTTCGAACACGCCGGGCAGCAGCAGCGCGCCCGAGGCAATGGTCAGCGCCGCCTTGCCGCCGCCCTGCGTCATGTCGACATCCACCGTGGCGCCGCGCAGGCCCAGGTGGGTGGGCGCGCCGCCACCGGTGTCGCCCGCCAGGGCCAGGCCGCGGATGCGGCCGCGCACCTGGTACTGCTGCAGGCTGTCGAGCGGGCCCCGCCAGGTGGCGTTGATCTCGTCCACCAGGCCCTGCGGCGCATAGGTGCGCACAGCCTCGTGCGCGGTGTTGCCCAGGGGCAGGCGGCTGGCGATCTGCGCCAGGGCCGCCAGGTCCAGCCGGTCCGCGCGGAACTCGCCCTGGGCCGGTGCCTTGGCCGTGGCATCGGTGTAGACCAGCCGCAGGTTGCCGCCGGGCCAGGCCAGGCCGTCGTCGGTCTCAAACTGCAGGGACTGGGTGGAAAACTCGAACCCGCCGTTGAGCCGGCGCCCACCCATCCGGCCCTGGATCGAGGGCAGCACCAGCGCCTGCAACTGCGGGCCCAGCGTGGCGTTGACGTCGGCAAGGGCCAGGTCGGCCGTGCCGCCCACGATCTGCCCGCGCTGCACATCCGCCCAGGCGCGCAGCGCCCCGCGGCCCTGCGCCACCTCGATGCCCACATCGGCATAGTGGCGCAGCCGCGACGCATCGACCCGCGCAAATTGGGCATACACCTGCCCGTTCCAGTGTTTCCAGTTGCCGTCGCGGGCGCTCAGCAGCGGCGCGCGGAACAGGCCGACCACCGTGAACCGCTCGCCCCAGGCTTCGGGCGGGGTGGCATCCAGGCGCATGTGGTGGTGCCAGTTGCCATTGCGCAGCACCAGGTCCACCTTCTCCAGCGCCAGTTCGGGGGCGCCGCGCTGCTCGTCCGTCCAGCGCACCGTGCCGCCCTGGATGAACACCTCGCCCTGCGAGAAGATCCAGTCGGCCGCGGCGCTGCTGTCGCCTTGCTCCTGCGTAAAGTCCAGGCCCGCCACATGGATACGGCCCTGGGTGTCGCGCCGCACATCGAGCTCGGGTCGTTCGACATAGAGCTGCTCGAAACCGCCCTTGAGCAGCGACCGCGGCGACAGCGCCACCACCACCCGCGGCAGGCGCAGCGCGGTGCGGCCGGCGGCATCGAGCAGGGCCAGGTCCGACAGCTCGATGGACGGGATCAGCCCCTCGGTCTTGGCAGAGATCGCGCCGATCTTGACCGGAACCCCCAGAGCCCGTGCGGCATGCGCCTCCAGCTGCGGGCGGAATTCGCCGATTCGCGGCACAATCCAGCCATGAAGTGCGCCCCACGCGATGGTCACCAGCAGCCAGAAGGCCAGCAGCAAACCGAGTGACCACCGTGCGAGACCTGCCATAAATTTGAGCAGGCGTGTGGGGTGCGTGGTGGGAGCAATCATGGTCGAATTGAATGTGGCTGGAATTATGACCCGCGGCTCCGGCGCGGGTTCACTACCAACGAGTGTCCTTATGTATGTGGTCCCCGGCCATGTCTGCCATGCCATCGCCCGCCGCTGACCTGTGCTGCCTGGCCCGGCCCGAGGGGCTGCTGGCCAGCCATTCCCGCTTCTACCAGCGCCTGCACCGCCGCTACGCCGACGACCTGCCCCTGCTGCCCCCCGGCCCGCCGGTGCTGGCCACGATGGAGCAGGCCTACGAGGCCTTGCGCGCGCGCGGCGCGGACACCGGTACCGCCTTGCGCGTGGTGCGCCAACTGGTCATGGAGCGGCTGATCCAGCTCGATTGCGATGAGGAGGCCTCCCTGGCCGACGTCACCCGCGCGGTGACCGAGCTGGCCGAACTGGCGCTCGACCGCGCCTGCCACCAGGCGCGCCAGGAGCTCGACGAGCGCCACGGCGCGCCGCGCGGGCCCGAGGGCCAGCCGGTGCAGCTGTGGATCATCGGCATGGGCAAGCTGGGAGCGCGCGAGCTCAATGTGTCGAGCGACATCGACCTGATCTACGTGTACGAGCACGACGGCGACACCGCCGGCACGGCCGAGGGCCGCGGGCGCATCTCCAACCACGAATACTTCGCGCGGGCCGTCAAGTCCATCTACAGCCTGGTGGGCGACACCACCGAGCACGGCTTCGTCTTCCGCGTGGACCTGGCCCTGCGGCCCAACGGCAACTCGGGGCCGTCGGCGGTCTCGCTGCCGGCGCTGGAGGAATACCTGCAACTGCATGGCCGCGAATGGGAGCGCTTTGCCTGGCTCAAGAGCCGTGTGGTCGCGCCGCGCGACTGTATCGGGGGCTCGGAGGTGCAGGCGCTGCGCGGCGTGGTGCTGCCCTTCGTGTTCCGCCGCTACCTCGACTACAGCGTGTTCGATGCGCTGCGGTCCCTGCACCGCCAGATCCGCGACCACGCCGCCAAGCGCAGCGCCGGCCACCCCGAGCGCGCCAACGACGTCAAGCTCTCGCGCGGCGGCATCCGCGAGATCGAATTCACCGTGCAGCTGCTGCAGGTGGTGCGCGGCGGGCAGTTCCCCGAGCTGCGCCGCCGGCCCACGCTCGACGCGCTGCCGCGCATCGCGCAGGCCGGCCTCATGCCGCAGGAGACCGCCGAGGCACTCGCCCGCGCCTATGTCTTTCTGCGCCGCGTGGAGCACCGCATCCAGTACCTGGACGACCAGCAGACGCACGTGCTGCCCACGCGCGACGACGACCTGGCCTGGATCGCCTACACCATGGGCTACCCCGACTGCTGCGCCTTTCTTCACGAGCTCGACGCGCACCGCGAGCTGGTGGCCCAGGAGTTCGACACCCTGCTGGGCGGCAGTGGCAAGAAGCAATGCAGCGGTGGCGGTTGCGGCGGGCCCCGGGCGGCCGCGCCGCCCCCGCCCGAGCTGGAGAGCCTGCTCGAACAACTGCCCCCCGGCTTTCGGGAGCGCGTGGCCGAATGGCGCAACCACCCGCGGGTCGAGGGCCTGCGCGATGAAGCGCGCACGCGCCTGTTCCGCCTGGTGCAGCGCACCGCGCGCTGGCTGGCCGAAGGCAAGGTGAACGAGGACGCGGCGGTGCGCCTGGTCGGCTGGCTGGAGCCACTGCTGCGGCGCGAAAGCTACCTTGCTTTGCTGCTGGAGCGCCCGTCGGTACACGAGCACCTGCTGCACCTGCTGGGCGCCGCCAAATGGCCCGCCCGCTACATGCTGCAGCACCCCGGCGTGATCGACGAGCTGGCGGGCGATGCGCTGCTGTCCGAGCGCTTCGTGGTGGAAGACTTCGAGCGCGAGCTGGCCGTGCGCCTGGCCTCGCTGCAGTCCACCGGCGAAGACGACGACGAGACCCTGCTGAACCTGCTGCGCCGCGCCCAGCACGCCGAAACCTTCCGCACCCTGGCGCGCGACGTGGAGCGGCGCATCACCGTGGAGCAGGTGGCGGACGACCTGTCTGCGCTGGCCGACAGCGTGCTGCGCATCACCGCCGACTGGTGCTGGAGCCGGGTCAAGAACCGCCACCGCGAGAGCCCGCAGTTCGGCATCATCGGCTACGGCAAGCTGGGCGGCAAGGAACTGGGCTACGGCAGCGACCTGGACATCGTCTTCGTGTTCGATGACGACGACGATCGCGCCCCCGAGGTCTACGCCGCCTTCGTGCGCAAGCTCATCAACTGGCTCACCGTGAAGACCAGCGAAGGCGATTTGTACGAGATCGACACCGCGCTGCGCCCCAACGGCAGCTCGGGCCTGCTGGTCACGAGCTTCGAGGCCTACGCCAACTACCAGCAGCGCCGCGGCAGCAACACCGCCTGGACCTGGGAGCACCAGGCCATGACGCGCGCGCGCTTCGTGATGGGCAGCGACGCGCTGCGCGAGCGCTTCGACACGGTGCGCGAGGCCGTCATCACCTCCGAGCGCGACCCGGTGGCCCTGCGCGACGAGATCGTGCTGATGCGCGAGCGCGTGCGCTCGGCCCACCCCACGCGCGACGGCCGCTTCGACGTGAAGCACAGCCCCGGCGGCATGGTGGACGCGGAGTTCGCGGTGCAGTACCTGGTGCTGTCGCAGTCGGCTGCGCACCCCGAGCTGCGCGGCAATGTGGGCAACATCGCGCTGCTGCAGCGCGCCGAGCAGGTGGGGCTGCTGCCCCCCGGTGTGGGCACCGCCGCGGCCGACGCCTACCGCGAACTGCGCCGCGTCCAGCACGTGGCGCGCCTGGACGAGGCGCCCACGCAGGTCGCGCCGCCTGCGCTGCAGGCCGAGCGCGACGCCGTGTTCGCCCTCTGGCTCGCCGTGTTCGGCGCGGGCCTGGGGATGTAGACCGCCGACGCCGGCGTTGCCGCTGCGAGAGCAGGCGGTGACAAATGGTTGCAAGTTGCCGGGGCGCTGCCGGCCTAAAAAATTCGTTAATTCAAACAACTGTTTGAATTCTGGTGGTTTAATCCGGGGCCATGAGTTTTGGTGCCCATTTCATTCCTGCCGCCCAGCGCACCGCCCGCAGCGACGGCGAAGACACGCGTGCGCGCCTGCTGCGCGCGGCCCTGCAGCTGTTCTCCGAAAAGGGCTTTGCCCAGACCTCGGTGCGCGCCATTGCCGAGGCCGCCGGCACCAACGTCGCCGCCATCGCCTACCACTTCGGTGACAAGGCGCAGCTGTACACCGCCACCTTCTACGAACCCTTTGGCAGCGGCAGCGACCTGATCCCGGTGTTCGCCGACCCCGCGCTGGACCTGGGCGAGGCCCTGAGCCGCTACTTCGCAGGGTTTCTGGAGCCGCTCAAGCACGACGATCTGGTCACCCAGTCGGTGCGCCTGCACATCCGCGAGCTGCTGGACCCGACCCACGTCTGGCCCGAGCTGTTCGAGCGCGAGTGCCGCGCGCCCCACCTGGCCCTGGTGCAGGTGCTGCGCCGCCACATGGGCGTGACCGAGGTGGACGACGACATCCACCGGCTCGCTTTTTCGCTGGCCGGCCTGGTGATGCAGATGTGGACGCAGCGCGACGCCTTGCAGGGCATCACGCCGCAGCTGGCCACGGAGGCGGCCGTCGAGCAGTGGGTGGAGCGGCTGACCGGCTACGCCCTGGACATGGTGCGCGGCGACATCGCACGGCGACAGGCCGAGGCACCCCCGGTGCGCCCTGCACGCCGCGGTGCTTCACAGACTCCGAAGACTTCGCACAAGAAGGCATCCAACACATGACCACCAGCAAGACCCGACTTTTATGGGCCGCCTGCCTGCCCCTGGCCCTGGGCGCCTGTGCCATCTCGCCACCGCCGGCGCAAGTGCCCGCACCGCCCCCTGTGGCGTGGCAGGCCCCGTTGCCGCACCAGGGCTCGCTTGGGGACCTGGCGCAGTGGTGGACGCAGCTGGGCGACCCGCTGCTGGTCGAGCTGATCGACGCGGCACAGGCCATCAGCCCGGGCGTCGCGCAGGCCCAGTCGCGCATCGCGCAGGCCCGTGCCACGCAGGTCAGCAGCCGCGCTGCGCTGCTGCCGTCGCTCGACGGCCAGGGCAATGCCAGCCGGGGCTTCAATGAACAGCTCGCGGGCATTGCCACCACGGCGCAGGCCGGGCTGCAGGCGAGCTGGGAGATCGACGTGTTTGGCGCCAACCGCGCCACCAAGGCTGCGGCCGACCAGCGGCTGGCGGGTGCCCAGGCGCTGTGGCACGAGGCCCGCGTGAGCGTGGCCGCCGAGGTCGCGCTGCAGGCGAGCAGCCTGCGCACCTGCCTGGAGCAGTTGCGCGTGGCCGAGCGCGACGCGCAGTCGCGCGGCGAGACCTCGCGCCTGTCCGACCTGAGCGAGCGCGCGGGCTTCACCGCCCCCGCCACCGCAGCGCTGGCCCGCGCCAGCGCCGCCGAAGCCCAGGCCCGCGCATCGCAGCAGCGCATGCTGTGCGATGTGGACGTGAAGACCCTGGTGGCCCTGACCGGCTGGGAAGAGCCCGCGCTGCGCGCACGCCTGTCCACCGCCGCGCCTGCGGCGCCCGACACGTTGTTCAGCATCGCGGCCCTGCCCGCGCAGGTGCTGGCCCAGCGGCCCGACGTGTACAACGCCGAGCGCGAAGTGGCGGCCGCCAGCGCCGAGGTGGGCAGCGCGCAGGCGCAGCGTTACCCGCGTTTGTCGCTCAGCGGCTCCGTGGGCACGGCCTGGGTGCGCACCGGCGGCGTGACCACCGACCTGAACACCTGGACCATCGGCCCGCTGGCGCTGAGCGTGCCGCTGTTCGACGGCGGCCGGCGTGGCGCGCAGGTCGATGCGGCGCAAGCCCGCTACGACGAAGCCGCAGCGCTGTACCGCGCCAAGGTGCGCCAGGCCGTGAGCGAGGTGGAGCAGGCGCTGGTGCGGCTGCAGAGCACGGCCGAGCGCAACACCAGCGCACGCACGGCGGCGGCGGGCTACCGCACCTCGTTCGATGCGACCGAGGCGCGCTGGCGCGGCGGGCTGGCCAGCCTGGTGGAGCTGGAGGATGCGCGGCGCACGTCGCTCGCGGCCGAGAACGCGCTGGTCGCGCTGCAGCACGAACGCCAGGCGGCCTGGATAGCGCTGTACCGCGCCGCAGGCGGCGGCTGGAACGGGCAGACCGCCCTCGCCGTAGCCCCACCAGTCGCTGCGGCCACCGCCGCGCGCTGAGTGATTGAAACCGTGGGAGCCGGCCGATCGCCAGCCTCCTTTTCCTGACACCGACTGGATGAACGGACAGACAAAAATGACAACTCCAACGCAACGTTTCAAGTTCTCTCCCACTGCCTTCGCCGTGATCGCCGCCTGCGTGCTGGCCACGGGCGCCGCCCTGGTTTTCTCGGGCGCGTCGCGCGCGGCCGATGAGCCCAAGGCCAACCAGCCCCGCCCCGCGCTCACCGTGAGCACGGCCCAGCCGCAGCGCACCTCCGTGCCGGTGCGCCTGTCGGCCAACGGCAATGTGGCCGCGTGGCAGGAGGCCAGCATCGGCGCCGAAAGCAACGGCCTGCGCCTGACCGATGTGCGCGTGAACGTGGGCGACGTGGTCAAGGCCGGCCAGGTGCTGGCCACCTTCTCGGCCGAGACGGTGCAGGCCGACGTGGCCCAGATGCGCGCAAGCCTGCTCGAAGCCCAGGCCAATGCGGCCGAGGCGGCGGCCAATGCCGACCGCGCCCGCTCGCTGCAGGCCACGGGCGCGTTGAGCCAGCAGCAGATCCAGCAATACACGACGGCCGAGAAGACCGCGCAGGCCCGGGTGGAGGCCGCCAAGGCCACGCTGAACGCGCAGCAGCTGCGCCTGAAGTACACGCAGGTGGTGGCGCCCGACAGCGGCGTGATCTCGGCCCGCACGGCCACGGTGGGTGCGGTGGTGGGTGCGGGCACCGAGCTGTTCCGCATGGTGCGCAAGGGCCGCCTGGAGTGGCGGGCCGAGGTCACCTCGACCGAGCTGCGCCGCATCGCGCCGGGCGCCAAGGTCAGCGTGACCGCGGCCAGCGGCGCCACGGCCGAAGGCACGGTGCGCATGGTCGCACCCACCGTGGACCCGCAGACGCGCAATGCGCTGGTGTACGTCGATTTGCCGGCGAACAGCGATTTCCGCGCAGGCATGTTCGCGCGCGGCGAGTTCGCGCTGGGCCAGAGCGATGCGCTCACCGTGCCGCAGGAGGCCCTGGTCGTGCGCGACGGGTTCTCCTACGTGTTCGTGGTGGGGGCCGAGCAGCGCGTGCAGATGCGCAAGGTACAGACCGGCCGCCGCGTGGCGGACCGGGTCGAGGTGGTGTCGGGCCTGGAGGCCAATGCGTCGGTGGCCGTGCGCGGGGCGGGTTTCCTGAACGACGGCGACCTGGTGCGCGTGGCGGCCCCGGCGGCTGCGCCGTCTTCGCCCGCGGCACCTGCACAGCCCGCGCGCACCTCCTCGGCGCGGGAATTCAAGCCAAAAATGCACCTGGCGCTTGCCGATCAAGCGCCAGCAGCTATCAATTAAGGAGCGTTCTTCATGAATGTATCCACTTGGTCGATCAAGAACCCGATACCGGCGCTGATGCTGTTCGTGCTGCTGACGTTCGGCGGCCTGCTGTCGTTCAACGCCATGAAGGTGCAGAACTTTCCGGACATCGACCTGCCCACGATCTCCGTGACCGTGGCGCTGCCGGGCGCCTCGCCCGCGCAGCTCGAAAACGACGTGGCGCGCAAGATCGAGAACAGCATCGCCACGCTGCAGGACTTGAAGCACATCTACACCAAGGTGCAGGACGGCGGCGCCACCATCACGGCCGAGTTCCGCCTGGAAAAGCCCACGCAGGAGGCGCTCGACGACGTGCGCTCCGCCGTGGCCCGCGTGCGCGGCGACCTGCCCGGCGACGTGCGCGACCCCATCGTGACCAAGATGGACCTGGCCGCGCAGCCGGTGCTGGCGTTCACCATCGCCTCCAACCGCATGGACGACGAGGCGCTGTCGTGGTTCGTGGACGATGCCGTCGCCAAGAAGCTCCTGGCCGTGCGCGGGGTGGGCGCGGTCAACCGCGTGGGCGGCGTGCAGCGCCAGGTCCATGTGGAACTGGACCCGGTGAAGCTGCAGGCGCTCAACGCGTCGGCCGCCGACATATCGCGCCAGCTGCGGCTGGTGCAGACCGAAAGCGCCGGCGGCCGCACCGACCTGGGCGGCAGCGAGCAGCCCGTGCGCACGCTGGCCACCGTGCAGTCGGCGCAGGAACTCGCGGGCCTCACGCTCGCGCTGTCCGATGGCCGCCATGTGCGGCTCGACCAGGTGGCCACGGTCTCCGACACCATCGCCGAGCCGCGCGCGCTGGCCATGCTCAACGGCAAGCCCGTGGTGGGCTTCGAGGTGGCGCGCAGCAAGGGCGCGAGCGAGGTGGAAGTGGGCGGCGCGGTGCAGGCTGCGCTCAAGGAGCTGCGTGAGCAGCACCCCGACCTCGAGATCACCGAGGCCTTCAACTTCGTGCAGCCGGTGCAGGAGGAATACGACGGCTCCATGCACCTGCTGTACGAAGGCGCCCTGTTGGCCGTGCTGGTGGTGTGGCTGTTCCTGCGCGACTGGCGCGCCACGTTCGTGTCGGCCGTGGCGCTGCCGCTGTCGGTGATCCCGGCGTTCATCGGCATGCACCTGCTGGGCTTTTCGATCAACGTGATCACGCTGCTGGCGATGTCGCTGGTGGTGGGCATTCTGGTGGACGATGCCATCGTGGAGGTGGAGAACATCGTGCGCCACCTGCGCATGGGCAAGACGCCTTACCAGGCGGCCATGGAGGCGGCCGACGAGATCGGCCTGGCGGTGGTGGCCACCACCTTCACGCTGATCGCGGTGTTTTTGCCCACGGCCTTCATGAGCGGCATCGCGGGCAAGTTCTTCAAGCAGTTCGGCTGGACGGCGTCGCTCGCGGTGTTCGCCAGCCTGGTGGTGGCCCGGGTGCTCACGCCCATGATGGCGGCGTACATCCTCAAACCCATCGTGGACGAGCACAAGGACCCGCGCTGGATGACGGTGTACCTGCGCTGGGCGTCCTGGTGCGTCAAGCACCGCTGGATCACCTTCCTGGCCACCGGCGCGTTCTTCATCGGCTCGCTCGCGCTGATCCCGCTGCTGCCCACGGGCTTCATCCCGCCGGACGACAACTCGCAGACCCAGGTGTACCTGGAGCTGCCGCCCGGCGCCACGCTGGCGCAGACCCGCGCCGTGTCCGAAGACGCGCGCGCGCGCATCGCCAAGGTCGAGCATGTCAAAAGCGTCTACACCACCATCGGCGGCGGCTCGGCGGGTGCCGACCCCTTCATGGGCGGCGCTGGTGCCGAGACGCGCAAGGCCACGCTCACCATCTTGCTGGCCGAGCGCGGCGACCGGCCGCGCAAGCAGGGCATCGAGAACCACATCCGCGCTGCGCTGGAGACGCTGCCCGGCGTTCGCAGCAAGGTGGGCCTCGGTGGCTCGGGCGAGAAGTACGTGCTGGTGCTCTCGGGCGACGACCCGCAGGCGCTGACCACGGCGGCCCTCGCGGTCGAGAAGGACCTGCGCACCATCCCGGGCCTGGGCAGCATCTCGTCCACCGCCAGCCTGGTGCGCTCCGAGATCGCGGTGCGCCCGGACTTCGCGCGCGCCGCCGACCTGGGCGTGACCAGCAGCGCCATCGCCGAGACCCTGCGCATCGCCACCGTGGGCGACTACGACGTATCGCTGCCCAAGCTCAACCTGGCCTCGCGCCAGGTCCCCATCGTTGTCAAGCTGCAGGACGACGCGCGCCAGGACCTGTCGCTGCTCGAGCGTCTGGCCGTGCCCGGCAGCAAGGGCCCGGTGATGCTCGGCCAGGTGGCCACGCTGGAGTTCAGCGGCGGCCCGGCCGTGGTGGACCGCTACGACCGCGCGCGCAACGTGAACTTCGAGATCGAGCTGTCGGGCCAGCCGCTGGGCGACGTGACCAAGGCGGTGGAGGCGCTGCCCTCCATCAAGAACCTGCCGGCCGGCGTGCGCCAGATCACCATCGGCGATGCCGAGATGATGGGCGAGCTGTTCGCCAGCTTCGGCCTGGCCATGCTCACCGGCGTGCTGTGCATCTACATCGTGCTGGTGCTGCTGTTCAAGGACTTCCTGCACCCGGTGACCATTCTGGCGGCGCTGCCGCTGTCGCTGGGCGGTGCGTTCGTGGGCCTGCTGATCGCGCAAAAGAGCTTCTCCATGCCCTCGCTCATCGGGCTGATCATGCTCATGGGCATCGCCACCAAGAACTCCATCCTGCTGGTGGAGTACGCCATCCTGGCGCGGCGCGAGCACGGCATGACGCGCTTCGAGGCGCTGATCGACGCGTGCCACAAGCGCGCGCGGCCCATCATCATGACCACGCTGGCCATGGGCGCGGGCATGATGCCCATCGCCCTCGGTATCGGCGCTGCGGACGCGAGCTTCCGCTCGCCGATGGCGGTGGCCGTGATCGGCGGCCTGATCACCTCGACGCTGCTGAGCCTGCTGGTCATCCCGGCGGTGTTCACCGGCGTGGATGACGTGGGCCAGTGGTTCGGGCGCACGATGCGCCGGCTGCGGGGCGGGCACCATGAGCACCCGCCTGCGGCACCGCAAACTCCGCCAGCCACGCATTGATAGCACGCACTTACATTTCGGGGGGCTCTTTCGGCAGAAAAGCCGGGAAATCACCCGGCAGCCGATGGGTTTGGTGGGGGGCGGGCGTTAGATAATGTAACGAGCACCATGAACCTCGTCAGCCTCAACATCGAATCGATCCAGCTCGGCCAGCCGCTGCCTTTTGTGCTGCGCGGCGCCGACGGCACCCTGCTGGCGCAAAAGGGGTACATCATCCGCACCCGCGAAGAGCTGGCCAAGATGGTGTCCCGGGGCCGCCAGCTGTGCGTGGACACCGACGAGTCCGGCGGCAGCCACCGCGCCTACCTGGCGCAGCTGCAGCGCATGCTGAACGCCGACACCAACCTGGGCGAGATCGCGGCGATGAAGATGACGGCGGCCGAGGACTCGGCCGCGCGCGCCCGCGGCGGCCGGCTACTGCCCGACTGGCCCGAGCTGCAGTTGCGGGCCACGCAGCTGCTGCGGTCGCCGTCGGCCACCGACTTCGGCGGCCGGTTCCAGGCCCTGCACGACGAGCTATCGCGCCACTGCGAACAGACGCCGGACGCGACGCTGCTGGCCATGATCTACCTGTCGGCGCAGGAAACCCACATGTACAGCGGCACCCATTCGATGCTGGTGAGCTGCGTGTGCATGGTGGTCGCGCGCGAGATGCTGCGCTGGCCCGAAGTGCGCGTGCAGCAGCTAGGCCAGGCGGCGCTGAGCATGAACATCGCGATGACCGAGCTGCAGGACCAGCTCGCCCAGCAGACCCACCCGCTCACCGCCGAACAGATCTCTGCGGTGGAGGACCACGCGGCGCGTTCCGAGGCCCTGCTGCGCAGCCTGGGCGTGTCCGACCCGCTGTGGCTGGAAGCGGTGCGCTGCCACCACCACCGCACCCCCGGCCCCCTGGCCAAGAAGACCGAAGCCCAGCAGATGGCGCGCCTGCTGCAGCGCGCCGACATCTTCGGCGCGCGCATGGCGCCGCGTGCGGCCCGCCCGCCCATGCCGGCCACCGCCGCCATGCAGGCGAGCTACTACGACGAGGAGCACCAGGTCGACGAAGCCGGCGCGGCCCTCGTCAAGACCCTGGGCGTGTACCCCCCCGGTGCCTTCGTGCGCCTGGCCAGCCAGGAGGTGGGCGTCGTCATCCGCCGCGGCGCCACGGCCACCACGCCCAAGGTGGCCGTGGTGACCAACCGCGAAGGCATGCCCACGGGCGAGCCCATCCCCCGCGACACCGGCATGCCACCCTGGAAGGTCACGGGCGTGGTGGCCTTCAAGGATGTGCGGGTCAAGCTCTCGCTCGACCGGCTGCTGAGCCTGGGCTGACCCGCCGGCGCCGACGGACGGACAGATACACCTGCGGCCTGCGCCATCGGCCAGCATCCCTCGTGCTCATGCGGTGCGGCGCCGGTACGCCGCGGTGCGCGGCGCCCTCTCCACAGACTTTGATCCCCTTGCGGCATGGTGGCCGCATCCATGGGGTCGGCTGCTGCGTACATGATGCAGGTGCCGCGTGATCCACACCGATTCCGGGATCCGCACCCAGACGTAACCAATCGGTATAAATAAAAACTCATGTGGACAAAAAATAATGGAGCGGTTAAATTGGCCACACCGACCTGTGCTGGAAGTCCTATGACCACCTTTTTGCTACGACCCGTCCCTGCCGCCGCCCTGGTGCTGGCCGCTGCCTTCGGGCCCGGGGCCTGGGCCCAGCCAGCGGCGCAGCCGGTGCCCGGTGCGGCTGCAGCGGCGGCGCCGGCCGCCTGTCCCGCCACGCTGCAGCACACCTTCCTGCGCCTGCAGGACGAAAAGCCGCAATCCCTGTGCCAGTACAGCGGCAAGGTCGTGCTCGTGGTCAACACCGCCAGCTTCTGCGGATTCACCGGCCAGTACAAGGGGCTTGAAGAGCTGTATGCGCGCTACAAGGACAAGGGCCTCGTCGTGCTGGGCTTTCCGTCCAACGACTTCTCGCAGGAGTCCGGCAGCAACCAGCAGATCGCGGACTTCTGCGAAAGCACCTTCGGCGTGAAATTCCCCATGTTCGCCAAGAGCAGCGTGAAGGGCGCCGACGCCTCGCCGCTGTTTCGCCAACTGGCCCAGCTCTCGGGCACCGCCCCGCGCTGGAACTTCCACAAATACCTGCTGGGCCGCGACGGCAAGCTGGTCGACCAGTACTCCAGCCTGACCGCGCCCGACAACCAGGGCCTGGTGCGCGCCATCGAGCAGCAACTGGCGGTTGCCCCCGCACGGTGATTGACATGCTTTCTTTACGTTTCTTTAAAAAAAACCTGTCCGAAGGCTGGAACTTCGGCGGGACAGCCCCACTCTATTTCTTGCGCAACACGATTGCGCGACGTACAGTTTTAGTGTTGCGAAGCCTTTCGGGCCCCCGGGTTCCGACTGACCTCCTGGAGCGCTTCTCCTCCCTCCCTCTCTTATTCGTTTCGGGACGCTTCGCAACCTTTTTATTCCGTGACCCGGCCAGAGGGAGCCGGCCATGAATATCGCCATCATCGGCTCCGGCATCTCCGGGCTGGCTGTCGCGCACCAGCTGCGAGGGCATGCGGACATCACCCTTTTTGAGGCCGGCGACTACTTCGGCGGCCACACCCACACGGTGGACGTGACGCTGCCCGATGCCTGGGGCAACCCGGTCACGCACGGCGTGGACACGGGCTTTCTGGTCTTCAACGAGCGCACCTACCCGGGCTTGATCCGCCTGCTGGCCGAGCTGGGGGTCGAGACCTCCAAGTCCGACATGTCGTTCTCGGTGCAGGTGCCCGGCGCGCTGCGCGGGCGCACGCTCGAGTGGAGCGGCACCGACCTGTCCACCGTGTTCGCGCAGCGGTCCAACCTGCTGAACCCGCGCTTTTGGGGCATGCTGCGCGACCTGCTGCGCTTCAACCAGCTGTGCACCGGCATCGCACAGGCCAATGCCGAGGCCGCGATGACGCAGCCGCTGGGCGACTTCCTGAAGGAGCACCGCTTTGGCGACGCGTTCCGCGACTGGTACTTCCTGCCGATGCTCGGCTGCATCTGGAGCTGCCCGACCGACCAGATGCTGAAGTTTCCCGTGGCTACCATGATCCGGTTCTGCCACAACCACGGCCTGATCCAGGTGAGCCAGCGGCCGCAGTGGTGGACGGTGTCGGGCGGTGCCTGGCACTACGTCGAGAAAATCGTGGCGGGCATTGCCGACAAGCGCCTGTCCACCCCCGTGCGCCGTGTGGAGCGCGACGCGGCCGGCGTGCGCGTGGTCACCGACCGGCACACCGAGCACTTCGACAAGGTCGTGCTGGCCACGCATTCGGACCAGTCGCTTGCGCTGCTGGCCGAGCCCAGCGCGCAGGAGCGTGCAGTGCTGGGCGCCATCCGCTACCAGGCCAACCGCGCCGTGCTGCACACCGACACGGCCGTGCTGCCACGCCTGCGCAGCGCCTGGGCCGCCTGGAACTACGAGCGCGCCGCCGAGGGCCACCGCGAGTCGGCCCGCGTGTGCCTGCACTACCTCATCAACCAGCTGCAGCCCGTGCCGTTCGCGCAGCCCGTGGTCGTGTCGCTCAACCCGCTGCGCGAGATCGCGCCGGAGCATGTGATCGGCAGCTACGACTACGCCCACCCGGTGTTCGACCTCGCGGCCATCCAGGCCCAGCGCGGCGTGGCCCAGCTGCAGGGCCAGGCCCACACCTGGTTCTGCGGCGCCTGGACGGGCTACGGCTTCCACGAAGACGGCCTGCAGTCGGGCCTGGCGGTGGCCGAGCAGCTGCGCGCCACCCTGCCCACCGCGTGGGCGAAGGCCGCCTGATGACCACGCCGGGCGCTGCCGCACCCCTGATCGGCTTCGGCCAGGTGCGCCACACCCGGCTGCGCCCACAGCGGCACGCGTTCGCCTACCCCACGTTCTTCCTGATGCTGCCGCTGCGCAGCCTGGCGGGCGGGGCCGGCGCGGCTGCGGGCGCACCCGGCCCGCTCGCGGTCAACCGCCGGGGCCTCATCAGCTTTCACGATGCCGACCACGGCGACGGCCGCAGTGCCGCGCAGGGCGGTGCGCTCGCCTGGGTGCAGGAGTTGCTGCGCGCCGAGGGCATCGCAGACGCGGACGGCGAGGTCTGGCTGCACTGCTACCCGCGCGTGCTGGGCTACACCTTCAAGCCCGTGAGCTTCTGGTACTGCCACCGCGCCGACGGCAGCCTGCGCGCCATCGTGGTCGAGGTCAACAACACCTTCGGCGAGCGCCACTGCTACCTGCTCGATGCGCCGCGCTACGGCGTGGAGCTTGCAGCGCGCAAGGTGTTCCACGTGTCGCCGTTCTGCGAGGTGAGCGGCGGCTACCGGTTCCGCTTCATGCGCACCCTGGCCGCGGGGGCCGGAGCGCCCGCCGACACCGATTCCGTTGCCGCGGGCCGCACCGTGGTGCGCATCGACTACGACGACGCGGCCGGCCCGCTGCTGCAGACCAGCGTGAGCGGCACCCTGCACCCCATCACCGACAAGACGCTGCGCCGGGCCCTGTGGGGCTACCCGGCCATGACGCTGGCCGTGATCGCCCGCATCCACTGGCAGGCGCTGCAGCTGTGGCTCAAGCGCGTGCGCTTTCACAGCAAGCCCGCAGCGCCGGCCTCCACCGTGACCCGCTGAACTGCTGAAACGTTGACCACCGAACCATCGAATCGCCGGCCCTTGGAACGCACCCACCGCAAACCGCACGAGATGACCGCCATGAACACCTCCAGCACCACCGCCCGCCGCCCGGCCATCGACCTGCCCCAGGGCACGCCCGCCGCCGCCCGCACGGCCCTGAAGCTCTTGCAGCGGCTGCAGCACGGCAGCCTGACGGTGCAGCTGCCCGACGGCACGCTGCAGCACTTCGGCCACGGGGGCGGGCCCACCGCCGCCATCACGCTCAAGAACTGGAACGTGTGCAGCGCCGCGCTCAAGTCCGGCGACATCGGCTTTGCCGAGAGCTACATCGCCGGCGACTGGACCACGCCGCACCTCACCGACCTGCTCAAGGTCTTCATCGCCAACCGCCAGCAGGTCGAAGGCGTGATCTACGGCACCTGGGCCGGGCGGCTGCTGTACCGCATCAAGCACCTGCTCAACCGCAACACCCGCGCCAACAGCCAGAAGAACATCCACGCCCACTACGACCTGGGCAACGCGTTCTACCAGCTGTGGCTGGACGACACCATGAACTACTCGTCCGCCTGGTTCGAAGGGCAGGCCGGCGGCGACATGCGTGCCGCCCAGCACGCCAAGGTGCGCCGCGCGCTGCGCATGGCCGGCGTGCAGCCCGGCGACCGCGTGCTGGAGATCGGCTGCGGCTGGGGGGCGCTGGCCGAGATGGCGGTGACCGAGTTCGACGCGTCGGTCACCGGGGTCACGCTGTCCACGGAGCAACTGGCCTTCGCCCAGGACCGCATGGCGCAATGCGACCGCGCGCAGCGGGCGGACCTGCGCCTGCAGGATTACCGCGACATCACCGACGGCCCCTACGACGCGGTGTGCTCCATCGAGATGATCGAGGCCGTGGGCCGCGAGTACTGGCCCACGTACTTCCAGGCCGTGCAGCGCCTGCTCAAGCCCGGCGGACGGGCCTGCGTGCAGAGCATCGTCATCGACGACAGCCTGTTTGCGCGCTACATCAGCTCCACCGACTTCATCCAGCAGTACATCTTCCCGGGCGGCTGCCTGCCCTGCCCGCGCGAGTTCCGCCGCGAGGCGGAGGCCGCCGGCCTGCGCGTGGTGGACGAATTCGCGTTCGGGCAGGACTACGCCGAGACGCTCAAGCGCTGGCGCGAACGCTTCCTGGCCCAGCGCACGCAGATCCTGCAGCTCGGGTTCGACCAGCGCTTCATGCACATCTGGGAGTTCTACCTGGCCTACTGCGAAGCCGCCTTTGCGATGGGCAACATCGACCTGGTGCAGTACACGCTGGTCAAGGACTGACCGGCCAGCCCCGGAGGCACACCGATGAATGCTATTAAAAACATAGTTATTGCCGCTTGCCTGGCAAGCGGTACGGCCATTTTTTATGCGCAACCCCTGTTCGCGCTGGAAGCCGAGGCGGCCGGCCCGCTCTCTGGCGCCCGCCTGGTGGGCCAGGGCACGTTGAGCTTCCTGGGGTTCGATGTGTACCGTGCGCGCCTGTGGGCCGCGCCCGGGTTCGACGCCAGCGACTACGCCGCCCACCCGCTGGCGCTGGAGCTGACCTACCACCGCGGCTTCTCGGCCGATGCCATCGCCAAGCGCTCGCTCGACGAGATGCGCCGTGTGGGCAGCTTCACCCCCGAGCAGGCCGCGCGCTGGCAGCAGGCGCTGCAGGCCGCTCTGCCGGACGTCAAGCCCGGCGACCGCCTGCTGGGCGTCTACCAGCCCGGTGCGGGCGCGGTGTTCCGCATGGGCGGGCGTGTGGTGGGCGAGGTGCCCGACGCCGAGTTCGCGCGCCTGTTCTTCGGCATCTGGCTGTCGCCCAAGACGTCGGAGCCGGCGCTGCGCCAGGCACTCATCGCCTCGCCCCGCAACGCAGGGTCGCCCCCGTGACCCCGCAGGCCCTGCAGTCGCCGCTGCGCGCCGGGCAGGGCCTGGCGTATGGCCTGCTGGGCCTGCCGCTCGCGTTCGTCGCGCTGCCGCTGTACGTGCTGCTGCCCAACCACTATGCGCGCGAGTTCGGCATGCCGCTGGCCACGCTGGGCGGGCTGCTGCTGGCGGCGCGGCTGCTCGATGCCGTGTCCGACCCGCTGCTGGGGCGGCTCTCCGACCACCTGTTCGGCCGCTCCGCGCGCGCCGTGCTGGCGGTGGGCGCCGTGTCGGCGGTCGTGATGGCGCTGGGGCTCACGGGGCTTTTCTTTCCGCCGGTGCAGGGGGTGCGTGCGCTCACCGCCTGGGCGTTTGCGGCACTGGTGGTGACCTACCTGGCCTACAGCCAGCTGGGCATCGCGCACCAGTCCTGGGGCGCGCGCCTGGGTGGCGACGAGCTGCAGCGCAGCCGCATCGTGGCCTGGCGCGAAGGCGCGGCCCTGGTGGGCGTGGTGCTGGCCTCGCTGCTGCCCGCGCTGGCGGGGCTGCCGGCCATGCTGGGCGTGTTCGCGCTGACGCTGGGCCTGGGCTGGTGGGCCTGGAGCCGGGCGCCCCGGCCGGCCACCCACGCCGCTGCGGCGTGGCAGCCGGCGCACGCAGCACCACAGCCCGCGCTGTGGCGCCCGTGGCAGCGCCCGGCGTTTCGGCGCCTGCTGGCCGTGTTCGTGCTCAACGGCATTGCCAGCGCCATCCCGGCCACGCTGGTGCTGTTCTTCATCCAGGACCTGCTGCAGGCCCCGCCCGCGCAGGAGCCCCTGTTCCTGGGCATCTATTTCGTGTGCGCCGCGGTGTCGATACCGCTGTGGCTGCGCGCCGTGGCGCGCTTCGGGCTGGCACGCACCTGGCTGGCGGGCATGCTGCTGGCCATCGCGGCGTTCAGCGGCACGGCGCTGCTGGGCGCGGGCGATGTGTGGCCGTTTGCGCTGGTGTGCGCGCTCTCGGGCGTGGCGCTGGGCACCGACCTGGCCCTGCCCAGTGCGCTGCTGGCCGGCGTGATCGCGGCCGAAGGCGACAGCGGCCGCCACGAGGGCGCGTACTTCGGCTGGTGGAACCTGGCCACCAAGCTCAATCTGGCCCTGGCCGCGGGCCTGGCGCTGCCGCTGCTCGGCGCGCTGGGCTACGCGCCCGGTACCCGCAGCGAGGCCGGCCTGCAGACCCTGAGCCTGGCCTACGCAGTCCTGCCCTGCGCGCTCAAGCTGATGGCCGCCGTGGCCCTGTATGCCCTGATCCTGCGCCGCCTCCCGGCGGGCGCAGCCCTTCCCCTGCGAGGTACCCCATGACACTGAACCGACGCCACCTCCTCGCCGCCGCCGCGGCCGCCGCCAGCCCCGTGCTGCTGGCGGGCTGCGCCAGCCAGAACCTCGAGGGCTACGCCAGCGAAAAGCCGGTGCTCGACCTGGCCCGCTACTTCAACGGCACCATCGACGCCCACGGCATCTTCCAGGACCGCAGCGGGCAGATCGTCCGCCGCTTCACCGTGGTCATGGTCTGCAGCTGGACGGGCGACCAGGGCGTGCTGGACGAGGCCTTCACCTATTCGGACGGCACCACGCAGCGGCGCGTCTGGCGCCTCACGCGGCTTGCCGACGGGCGCTACACCGGCACGGCGGACGACGTGATCGGCGAGGCAAAAGGCCAGACGCGCGGCAACGCCTTCCGTTGGAACTACACGCTGGCCCTGCCCGTGGACGGCAAGGTCTACCACGTGGACCTGGACGACTGGATGTACCTCATGGACGACCGCGTCATGCTCAACCGCGCCACCATGAGCAAGTTCGGCGTGCGCCTGGGTGAGATCACCTTGTCCTTCACCAAGCGCGCGCCATGAGCCTGAACCCGCCCCAGCGCGACTGGCACGGCTGCCGCGCCTGGCTCATCGGCGCCTCCACCGGCATCGGCCGGGCCACGGCGTCGGCCCTGCATGCGCGGGGTGCGCGCGTGGTGGTCTCGGCCCGCGATGGCCAGGCGCTGCAGGAGTTCGTGCGCGAGCACCCCGGCAGCGAGGCGTGGCCCCTGGACGTGGCCGCGCCCGAGCAGGTGCAGGAGGTGGCCGCGCAGGTGCTGGCCGGCGGCGCAGTGGACCTGGTGTGCTACTGCGCAGGCACCTACCGCGAGATGCGCGCCACCGAGTTCGACCTGGCCGACATGCTGCGCCACCAGCAGACCAACTACACCGGCGTGCTCCACGTGCTGGGCGCCGTGCTGCCGGCCATGCTGGCCGCCGCCGCACGCGGCCAGCCCGGGCACCTGAGCGTCATCAGCAGCGTGGCGGGCTTTCGGGGCCTGCCCAAGAGCCTGGCCTACGGGCCCACCAAGGCCGCGCTGATCAACCTGGCGGAGGCGCTGTACCTGGACCTGCACGACCTGGGGATCGGCGTGAGCGTGATCAACCCCGGGTTCGTGTCCACGCCGCTCACCGCGGGCAACGACTTTCGCATGCCCGCACTCATCACGCCCGACGCGGCGGCCGCGGCCATCCTGCAGGGGTGGGGAGAGGGCCAGTTCGACATCCACTTCCCCAAGCGCTTTACGCGCGTGATGAAGGCGCTGCGGCTGCTGCCGTATGGTTGCTACTTTCCGGCGGTGCGCCGCTTCACGGGACTATGACCACCAGTTTCTCGCCCCCTCCACCGCCCGTCACCACCGGCGGCGCGCCCGCGGCAACGCCCGAGGCCGTGGCCCGCGTCGTGGCGTTCTTCGAGCAGCTGTCCCCCGCCGATGTCGCGCACATCGGCCGCCTGTACGCACCGGCTGCGCGGTTCAAGGACCCGTTCAACGATGTGCAGGGCGTGCCCGCCATCCAGGGCATCTTCGAGCACATGTTCACGTCGCTGCAGGCGCCGCGCTTCGTCGTCACCGGCCAGGTGGTGCAGGGCGACCAGTGCTTTCTCACCTGGGACTTCGTGTTCGCGTTCCGCAATTTCCACCAGGGCGTGCAGCAGACGGTGCGGGGCGCGTCGCACCTGGTGTTCGACAGCCGGGGGCTGGTCACGCTGCACCGCGACTACTGGGATGCGGCCGAAGAGCTGTACGAGAAGCTGCCCGTGGTGGGTGGGCTGATGCGCTGGCTCAAGCGGCGCGTGAACAGCTGATGGCTTCCGCTTGCAACAACACCCATCGTTCACCGTTCGCGCAGTGCCCGCCCGCACGCAGCGCAGGGCTTCGACAGGCTCAGCCCGAACGGCCGGGGTTGAACGGCCCTATGCAGACCCCCTTGCACGGCCGGGGCTGATAGCGGTCAGCCCCGCGCCCGCAGCCGCGAGTGGCCGGGCAGCGGCACCGCGCGCTGCAGCACGCCTTCGGCCAGCCACACTGCGCTGTCCCACGCACGCTGCGCCACGAAGGGCAGCGGCAACTGCTGGTAGTCGTCGTTGAAGACCTCGAAGCTGTAGTCGCCCTGGTAGCCCATGCCGTCGAGCGTGCGCACCAGCTCGGCCAGCGCCTGGCTGTGCACGCCCTCGCCGGGGAACACCCGGAAGTGCCGCGCGGTGTCGATGCGCTCCTGCACCGTGCGCGTCTCCTGCCACATGAAGTCCGACAGCTGCACCAGGTAGATCTTCTCCGGGTCCACGTCGCTCAATGCCGACAGCGGCGTGCTGGTGGCGAACTGGTGGTACGAGTCGATGGCCAGACCCAGGTTGGGACAGTCGGCCTGCTCGACCGCGGCCCAGGCCTGGTGCACCTCGTTGATGTGCCGGCCCCACGACAGGCCCTCGAAAGCGATGCGGATGCCGTGCGGCAGTGCCAGCAGGGCGAGCTTGCGCAGGTCGCGCGCAATCGCGTCGGTATCCGCCGTGGCGTGCGACGAGGTGGAGCTGCAGGCCAGCAGCACCGGCGCGCCCAGGTCGCGCGCCATCAGGATCATCTGCTTGGCGATGTCCACCTTGTAGCTGTGCAGGTGGCCCGACAGGCCCTCGAAGTCGCGCAGCACCTGAAAGCCGGTGACGCGTAGCCCGCTGCTGCGCACCGCGTTCACGGCGGCCTCGATGCCCTGGGGGTGGCCCACGATGTCGCGGGCGGCCAGCATGATCTGGCCAAAGCCTGCGGCTTGGATGGCGGCGAGCTTGGCCTCCAGCGGGCCGGCCAGGCTGATGGTGTCCATGCCGAAATCGGCGACGTTGCGTTGCATGGTGGATGTGCGCATGGCGGCTCGGCTCCGGTGCGGGGTCAGCGCTGGTCCAGCACCAGCTCGAAGCTGGGCGCTCCAGCCTCGGCCCGCGTGAGCGCGCCACGGGTCTCGGTGTGCACGCCGGTGGGCGACTCCACGAAGTCCACACCGCGTGCGCGCAGCGCGTTCACCGTGGCCAGCACGTCGGGCGTGCCGAAGGCCACGCGCTGCAGCAGCTCCTCGGGGTCGGCGTCCAGCGCATCCACCAGCGGCTCGATCAACTGCCAGTGCAGCGTGCCGCAGGGGCTGGCCAGGATGCGGCCGTGCGTGAGCACGCCAAACGATGTGTCGGGCGACAGCTCTGCAAAGCCGAACAGCTCGCCGTAGAAATGCGCCCAGTCCTGCGCGCGGCCCAGGCCGATGTACTGCACCACGCCGAACAGGTGCAGGCCCTGCATCGCAGGCGACAGGCCAGACGGTGAGGGCTGCACCGTGGGGATGGACACGAAGTCCACGTCGTAGATCGAAAAATCCTTCCAGCGGTCCACGAAGTAGATGCGGCTGGCGCCCACGCCATGGATGGCAGGGATGTTGAGCTCCATCACCTCGACCTCGGTGTGCACGGCCCACGCGCCCAGCGCGAGCACGCGGCGGTAGGCCGCGGCGGCATTGCCCACGCGGAACGCCACGGCGGTGAGCACCGGGTGCTCGGTCAGCGCTGCGGGTGCGTGCACGCCGGTGCGCTCCTCGTCCTGGTGCGCGTTCACGATGATGTTCATATCCCCCTGGCGGTACAGCAGCACCTCGCGCGAACGGTGGCGTGCCACGGGCTGAAAGCCCATGCGTTCGAGGGCCTGGCCCAGCGCCTGCGGGCGGCTGGTGGCGTATTCGATGAACTCGACGCCCTGCAGGCCCAGGGGGTTGGGCATGTCGCCCAGCGCTTCGCGGGCGGCCATCATCGGGGTGCTCATGGGTTCAACTCCTTGTGTTGTGCCGCGCGCGCGTGGGTGTCAGCGGGCGCTGACGAGGCGGCGGAAATGCGCGTCCATGCGCGCGGCGTCGGGGGCTTCGCCGGTGAACAGTTCGAACGCGCCCACGGCCTGGCCCACGGCCATGCCGCCGCCGTCCGACACGCGGCAGCCCAGCGCGCGTGCGGCCTGCACCAGCGCGGTGTCGAGCGGGAAGTACACCACCTCGGACACCCACATCGCGGGGCGCAGCAGGCCCACGTCCAGCGGCAGGCCGGGCAGCTTGTCCATGCCCGTGGGCGTGGCGTGGATGAGGCCGCTGGCGCTGGCCATGGCGGTGGGCAGGTCTGCAGCCTGTGCCCGTGCGCCATACAGGGCGTTCACGTCGGCGGCCAGCTGCGCTGCGCGTTCGGGCTGGGCATCGACGATGCTCAGGCGCTGCGCGCCCAGGCGCAGCACGGCGTGGGCGATGGCAGCGCCTGCGCCGCCCGCGCCCAGCAGCAACACGTGCGACAGGTCGGCCTGGGGCAGTGCGCGGGTAAAACCCCACGCCCAGCCCGAGCCGTCGGTGTTGTGCCCCACCAATTGGCCATCGCGGATCACGACCGTATTGACCGCGCCCATGGCCTGGGCTTCTTCGGAGAGTCTGTCCAGGTACGGGATCACCGCCTGCTTGCAGGGGTAGGTGACGTTGCAGCCCGCGTAGCCCATGATGCGCGCGGCGGACAGCAGCGTGGGCAGTTCCGCGGCCGACGAGGCCGAGCGGTCCAGGTCGATGAGCTGGTAGTGCAGGCGCATGCCGTGGTGCCGCGCTTCTTCTTCATGCAGCGCGGGCGACAGCGACTTCTGGATGCCGGCGCCGATCAGTCCGATCAGTACCTTGCGGGGGCTCAGGGGCGGCATGGCAGTCTTTGCGGGAGCGGTCGGGGGATCGGAGAGCAGGGTGCTCATGGGGGATAGGCTTGGGTGCGCTGCGCCAGCGCGCAGCGCACGGGGTGGAGGTAGCGTGTTACTTGGTACCGCGCAGCTTGGCCAGCGTCGAATAGACCTCTTTCACGGTCTCGGCGCCCACCTTTTCGCTGTGCTTCTCGACCACGGGCTTGACCTTGGCGCGCAGCTTGTCGAGCTCTGCAGCGGGGAACTCGGTGACCTGCATGCCGGCCTTCTTGAGGTCTTCCAGCGCCACGTTGGCCTGCACGCGCGAGACGCCGCGCTGGAACGTGGTGGCCTCGGCCATGGCTTCGGTCACGGCCTTCTGGTCCGCGGGGCTCAGGCTGTCCCAGAACTTCTTGCTCACGATGACGGCCTGCGGGTTGTACATGTGGCGCGTGATGGTCAGGTACTTCTGCACCTCGGCGAACTTGGACGACAGGATGGTGGAGACCGGGTTCTCCTGGCCGTCCACGGCCTTTTGCTCCATGGCGGTGTAGAGCTCGGGGAAGGGCATGGGCACGGCGTTGGCGCCCAGCGCGTTGAACATGTCGATGTAGATCGGCGACTGGATCACGCGGATCTTCAGGCCCGCGATGTCCTCGGCCTTGGTGATGGGCCGCTTGCTGTTGGTCACGTTGCGAAAGCCCAGCTCCCAGTAGCCCAGGCCCACCAGGTTCTTGGCCTGCAGTTTGTCCAGCAGCTTCTTGCCGAAGGGGCCATCGGTCACGGCATCGGCTTCTTGCGGCGAGGCGAACAGGAAGGGGAAGTCATAGATGCCGAACTCCTTGGCCTGGGCCGAGAGGATGCCGGCGTTGAGCACCGTCATCTCCACCGTGCCGCCCTGCAGGGCCGAGACGGTCTGCAGGTCGCCGCCCAGCGTGCCGCCGGGGAACAGCTTCACCGCGATGCGGTTGTTGGTCTTGGCCGCGACGAGGTCGGCGAACTTCTGTGCGCCCTGCGCCTGCGGGTGGTCCTTCTGGTTCTGGAACGCGAACTTGATGGTGCGCTCCTGCGCGTGTGCGGCGGGCAGCAGCGATGCGGCGACGAGGGCGGTGGCCAGCAGGGTCTTCAAGAGTTTCATGGATGTCTCCTTGGGTTTTTGGGCGGTGCAGAAACGACGACGGAAAAGGGTTGCTCGGTGTGCGTGGAATGCTCGGATTGGCGGGCGTATCAGCCGCCCAGCCAGCGCATGGGCACGGTGACGAGCGAGGGGAACAGCACCATGAGGAACATCACGATGAACTGCGCCAGCATGAACGGCATGACGCCGCGCGTGACCTGGCCCATCGAGATGCGGCCCACGCCGGCCACCACGTTGAGCACGGTGCCCACGGGCGGCGTGATGAGGCCGATGGAGTTGTTGATGATGAACAGCACGCCGAAGTACACGGGGTCGATGCCTGCGGCCTTGACCACCGGCATGAGCACGGGCGTCATGATGAGGATGGTGGGCGTCATGTCCATGGCCGTGCCGACCACCATCACGAGCACCATGATGGCGATCAGCAGCAGCGTGGGGTTGCCCATGAAGGGCTCCAGCATGCCGATGACCTTGGCAGGCAGGTCTGCCACGGTGATGAGCCAGGCCGACACCATGGCCGCAGCCACCAGGAACATGATCACGGCGCTGGTGCGGGCCGCCGTCTTGAAGATGACGATGAGCTGGCGCCAGGAGAGTTCGCGGTACACCACCATCGAGACGACGAGCGCGTACATCGCGGCCACCACGGCGGCCTCGGTGGGGGTGAACACGCCCATGCGCAGGCCCACCAGGATGATGATCGGCAGGCCCAGCGCCCAGCCAGCCTCGCGCAGGGCGACCTTCAGTTCAGCCCGCGTGGCGCGCGGCGGCGGGGTGACGTGTTCGCGTCGGCCCACCCACCACCAGGTGAAGGCCAGCGACAGTGCCAGCAACAGGCCCGGGAAGATGCCCGCGAGGAACAGCTTGCTGATGGACACGTTGGCGGCCACGCCGAAGATCACGAAGCCGATGGACGGCGGGATGATGGGGCCGATGACGCCGGCCGAGGCGATGAGGCCCGCAGAGCGCTCCTTGCTGTGGCCTGCGACCACCATCATCGGCAGCAGCAGCGAGGTCAGCGCCGCCGCGTCGGCCACGGCCGAGCCCGACACGGCCGACAAAATCACGGCGGCCATGATGACCACGTAGCCCAGGCCGCCCGGGATGTGGCCGACCAGGGCCAGCGCGAGCTTGACGATGCGGCGCGACAGGCCGCCCACGTTCATGATCTCGCCGGCCAGCATGAAGAACGGCACGGCCAGCAGCGGAAAGCTGTCGGCACCGTTGATCACGTTCTGCGCCAGGATCTGGGCATCGAACAGGTCCAGGTGCCACATCAGCGCCACGCCGCTGAGCAGCAGCGCATACGCAATGGGGATGCCGATGGCCATGGCCACCAGCAGAGAGCCGAGGAAGATTGCGACGGTCATGGAAAGAGTGCTCCGGGCGGTTTGTTCTCAGGGCGTGAACACGTATTCAGGGCTTGCCCGAGCCCGGCGCGCTGCGGCCGTCCAGGCTCTGCGCCATGGCAGCGGCATCGGCTTGCTGTACGTCGCGCTGGATCTGCTCGAGCGCGGCGGCTTCTTCGCTTTCCTGCACCATGACCAGTTCGCGGTCGGTCAGCGGCAGGAACAGCGTGCGCAGCAGGTCGCGCAGCAGGATGGCAATCGCCGAGGCGCCCATGAGCACGCCGCTGGCGTAGAAGATGCCCACCGACGCGCCGGTGACCGGGGCCTCGGTCTCCCAGTTGATGACCGTCTGCGCCCAGCTGCCCGTGAGCAGCAGCCACGATACGTAGATCATGGCCACCTGGGCCAGCACGAGGCAGATCTTCTTGCCCAGGCGCGGCAGCCGGGCCACCATCGCGTCCACGCCCAGGTGGCCGTGTTCGCGCAGCGCCACCACGGCGCCCATGAAGGTCAGCCAGACGAAGAGCCAGCGCGACAGCTCCTCGGACACGGTGATGCCCGAGTTGAAGGTGTAGCGCAGCACCACGTTGCCGAAGACGAGCACCACCATGATGGCCAGGCACAGGCCGGAGAGGGCGTCGAGGGCGCGGGTGTAGCCCCGCAGAACGCGGTCGGCCAGTGCAAACATGGTGTCTCCATTCTTGTCGTTGATGCGCTGGAAATTATTTTGTACGAACTGGTTAGTATTTGATCTAGGTGCAAACCCTGGACCGGGGAGTGCGATAAAGAATGAGGAACGGGAACGGGAACGGGAACGGGAACGGGAACGGGAACGGGAACGGGAACGGGAACGGGAACGGGAACGGGAACGGGAACGGGAACGGGAACCGAGGGCGGGGGCAGCCTGAGCGGGCCGCACGGCCTGCGCAACCGCCGCCACGCCGCGCCGGGAGCGTCCCCCCGCGGGGATGGCGCGCAGCGCCTCAGGGGGGCTTACTTCACGAAGCGCACGATCATCTCGATGATCGAATCGCGGCGCGCCGCCGTGGCGTCGGCGGAGTCCAGCGAGCGCTTGAAGATCGCGCCGAAGGTGTGGCGGTTGGCCACGTTGAAGAAGCACAGCGCCGAGATGGACATGTGCAGGTCCAGCGGGTCCACGCCCGGGCGGAACACGCCGCTGGCCACGCCGCGCTGGTAGACGTCCCGCACCGCGTGGATCACCGGGATGTTGAGCTCCTGGATGGTGGTGGAGCGGCTGATGAACTCGCCCCGGTGCATGTTCTCGTTCATCACCAGGCGGATGAAGTCGGGGTTGGCCAGCTGGTAGTCGACCGTGAAACCCACCAGCGTGCGCAGGGCTTCCTCAGGTGCCAGGTCTTCGAGGTGCAGCTCCGCCTCGATGCGCCGGATGCGGCGGTAGGCGTCTTCCAGCACCGCCACGTACAAGCCTTCCTTGCTACCGAAGTAGTAGTAGATCATGCGCTTGCTGGTGCTGGTGAGCGCCGCGATCTCGTCGATGCGGGCGCCGGCCAGCCCCTTGTCCGCGAACTCCGCCGTGGCCACCTGCAGGATGTTAGCCATGGTGCGGTCGGGGTCGTTCACGCGCACACGGTCGGCGCCGGGCGTGGCGGCGGCGTCGCGCGCCGCGCGCTGCCGGCCGGCACGGGTGGTGGCGGCGGCCTTGACGGTCTTGGCGGGCTTGTTCGGGTTTTGAACCATTTCGTTCATAAGCTTCGTAGCATACGGCACGCCATGGATACCCTCGGAGTGGCGCGGCCGCTGCGCCGGTGCCCGGCGGCGGCCCCCAACGCAGGCAGGCTCAGGACGGCCGGGTGTCCGCGAAGCTCGGGCGCAGCATGAGCTTGTCGAGCAGCTTGGCGAGGTTGGGGTACCCGCCGCGCCAGGCGATCTCGGGGAAGCGGAACTCGAGCCAGCCCAGGGCGCAGCCGACGGCGATGTCCGACAGGCTCAGGTGGATGCCGCTGCAAAACGGCTTGTCGCCCAGGCCCTGGCTCATGGACTTCAAGCTGTCGTTCACCTTGCGCAGCTGGCGGTCGATCCAGGCCTGGCTGCGCTCGCTGTCCTTGCGGTGGGCCCAGGTGGCTTCTAGGCGCGCCAGGATGGCGGCGTCCACCAGGCCATCGGCCAGGGCTTCCCAGGTCTTGACCTCGGCGCGCTCGCGGCCCTGGCTGGGGATGAGCTTGCCCACGGGCGAGAGGGTGTCGAGGTACTCCACGATCACGCGGGAGTCGAAGACGGCTTCTCCGCCTTCCATGACCAGGCAGGGCACCTTGCCCAGCGGGTTGGAGGTGGCAATGGTGGTGTCGTCCGCCCAGACGTTCTCTTGCACGAACTGGTAGTCGAGCTTTTTTTCCGCCATCACGACGCGCACCTTGCGGACATAAGGGCTGGCAGTGGCTCCGATCAATTTCATGGTGTGGCTTCCAGTGCGCGGTAGTCTGAACAATCGAGTTTGATTCTATCGGCTGCGACTTGGCACCATCGCCGGGCGGGCGGCAGGTGTGGCAAAGCCGTGACACTGGCCCAACACCTACAATGGCGCGCCATGAGCCTGTCCACCATCACCGCCCTGTCGCCGCTTGACGGCCGTTACGCCAGCAAACTTGCCGCCCTGCGCCCGATCATGAGCGAGCACGGCTACATGCACCGCCGTGTGCAGGTGGAGGTGGCCTGGTTCATCGCCCTGTCCGACGCGGGCTTTGCCGAGTTCAAGCCCCTGACCACCGGCGCTCGCGCCTACCTGCTGGGCCTGATCAAGAACTTCTCCGAAGCCGACGCCGCGGCGATCAAGGAGATCGAGAAAACCACCAACCACGACGTGAAGGCCGTGGAGTACTGGATCAAGAGCAAGTTCGAAGCGCGCCCAGAACTGGAGAAAGCCTCCGAGTTCGTGCACTTCGCCTGCACCAGCGAAGACATCAACAACACCAGCCACGCGCTGCAGCTGCGCTCGGGCCGCGACCAGGTCGTGCTGCCGGGCCTGGACCGCATTGTGCTCAAGCTGCGCGAGATGTCGCACGCCTACGCCGACGTGCCCATGCTCAGCCGCACCCACGGCCAGACGGCCAGCCCCACCACGGTGGGCAAGGAGATGGCCAACGTGGTCATGCGCCTGCAGGCCGCCAGCGAGCGCATCGCCAGCGTCAAGATCATGGGCAAGATGAACGGCGCCGTGGGCAACTATAACGCCCACCTGTCCGCCTGGCCCGATTTCGACTGGGAGGCCTTCAGCAAGAAGGTCATCGAGACCCCCGAGCCGCTGGGCCTGGGCCTGACCTTCCAGCCGTACTCCATCCAGATCGAGCCGCACGACTACATGGCCGAGCTGTTCGACGCCGTGGCGCGCGCCAACACCATCCTGATCGACCTGTCGCGCGACATCTGGGGCTATGTGAGCCTGGGCTACTTCAAGCAGCGCCTGAAGGCCGGCGAGATCGGCTCGAGCACCATGCCGCACAAGGTCAACCCCATCGACTTCGAGAACGCCGAAGGCAACCTGGGCCTGGCCAACGCGCTGCTGCGCCACCTGTCGGAAAAGCTGCCGATCAGCCGCTGGCAGCGCGACCTGACCGACAGCACGGTGCTGCGCAACATGGGCGTGGCGCTGGGCTATGCGGCGCTGGCGTACGCCTCGCTGCTGGCGGGCCTGAACAAGCTCGAGTTGAACGAAGAAAACCTGGCCGACGACCTCGACGCGGCCTGGGAAGTGCTGGCCGAGCCCATCCAGACGGTGATGCGCCGCTTTGGCGTGCAGGGCGCGTATGAAAAGCTCAAGGAAGTCACGCGCGGCAAGACGGTGACGGCCGAGGCCCTGCACGGCCTGATCCGTTCGCTGGAGATTCCCGAGGCGGAGAAGGAACGCCTGCTGGCCATGACGCCGGGCAGCTACACAGGCAAGGCGGCGGAGCTGGCCCGCAGAGTGTAGTGACGGGTTGTATGCGGCAGAGCAGTTCCAGCGAGCGCACGACTTTATGACTATGCCTTTTGTGGGGGGGCGTTGGTCTAAAGAATCAGTTTTTACGCTTCTTGTCATTCTTGCTATTTCGGGCGTCGGGTCAGCTTTGTACGGCCCGTATCTTCAGAATCCGTTCGTCTTTGACGACGGTAACCTGTTCTTTTCGTCGAGACTCACAACTGCGGCCATAGAGCCTTGGGAGCTAGTTACACGCTCGTTGCCGTATTTCACCCTCGGTTGGGTGCAAACGCAATATGGAAGCATGGAGGCGCATCGGCTGATCAGCTTGGTGTTGCATATTCTGGTCGCTTGGCAGCTCTATCGGCTGATCAAGCAGATGCTTATTCTGGATATGAATCGAGCGGTGCCTATCGTCGCCGCCCGTCACCAAGCCTGCGCGGTTGCAGCAGGACTGGCCGTTGTATTCATTGTGCACCCGGTGGCTGTGTACGCCGCCGGTTATCTGATTCAGCGCACCACGGTCATGGCCACGCTGTTCTCATTGGTCAGTTTGCGCTACTTGCTTACTGCACTGCAAGAGGGCAGTTTAGTGATGGCTATGCGGTCGGCATTGATGTCATCCCTGGCAATGCTTTGCAAAGAACATTCTGTGACTGTTCCATTTGCAGCGTTGTCTCTTGTTCTGCTCTTGGACCGGATAGATCGGCGAACAGTGTATATCTGTGCCGCATTTGTATGTGCAAATTTACCTGCAGTGGCACTGGTGCTCAGCGTTGGGATAGGATTTGTTGGTCAGCCCTATGAGCCTAAACTGAGCGACTTGCAAGGGGAAATCTACGGAATTCCCGTATTCAAAGGAAGATGGGATCGTTGGCTATTTTCTGCATATACGCAGGCGCAACTTTATTTCCAATATTGGGTGCAGTGGCTGGTGCCCTCCACCACTCGAATGTCGGTGGACTTGAGGGTCGATTTTCTCGAGCCTTGGACTCCCCTGCGCGCTTGGCTGCAACTTGCGGTGTTTGCGGCGATTCCTTCTGGGGCTATTGCGCTCTCCCTTTTGACTGGGAAGTACCGCTTGTTTACGTTTGGTCTCGCATTCAGCGCGTTGCTGTTCATGGTTGAGTTCAGCCTTGTGCGTTTCCAAGAACCTTATGTGCTTTACCGTAGCTACATCTGGGCCATCGGATATGCAGCCACAATTGCCGCACTGGCCCGGCACCTCGCGCGGCGCTGGATATTTGCAGTGGCAGTGGTTGCAATACCTCTGCTATTTGTGCAATCTCAAGATAGGCTTGAAAGTTTTTCTTCGCGTGCTGCACTTTGGGAAGACGCTGCGGCAAAGCTACCAACGAATGCAGTTGCAGGAGCGAGTCGCATCTTTTTCAACCGCGGCAACGAGCGGTTTCAAACCGGTGATGTCGAAGGAGCGCTGTCGGACATCGGCAAGGCGATTGAGCTGAGTCCAAAAAACTCCAGCTTCTACATTGCACGCGCTTCAACCTTGACCAGGGCAGGTCGTGCCGGCGATGCAATTCATGATCTGGATTCTGCTGAACGCCTCAGCCCCGACGAAGCACCCCGAATCTGGTTTGAGCGATTTCGCGCGCTTCATGCCCTGAATCACCCTGAAGCAGAACAAGCACTGCAAAATGCTGCGCGTTTGGGGAGTTTCCCCGCACGATACTTCATTGAGAAGCGTCGGAGCAACGGGGCTGATGTGAAAGTATTTATTGAAGGAACCCGCTGAGAATGGCCATCAAATCAACAATATTCAAAGCGAATCTTCAACTTGCCGACATCGACCACGGCTACTACGCCGACCACGCGCTCACCCTGGCCCGCCACCCCAGCGAAACCGACGAGCGCATGATGATCCGTCTGGTGGCCCTGGCCATCCAGGCCCACCAGCTCAACGACCTGTGCAAGGGCGACGGCACGCTGACCTTTGGCGCGGGGCTGTCCGACCCGGACGATCCCGATGCGTCGCTGACCGACTTCACCGGCCGCAAGCGCGTGTGGATCGAAGTGGGCCAGCCGGAGGACAAGCCGCTGACCAAGGCCTGCAGCAAGTCGGACGCGGTGATCGTCTACTGCTTTCACCATGCGGCCGAGGTGTGGTGGCGGGGCATCGAGACCAAGCTCTCCCGCCTGGACAAGCTGCAGGTCTGGCGCATCCCCAGCGAGGCATCCCAGGCGCTGGCCCAGTTGGCCGAGCGCAGCATGCAGCTGCAGGCCACGGTGCAGGAGGGCGCGATCACCCTGAGCAGCAACCAGGGCAGCGTGCACGTGGAGCCCGTGCGCTGGAAGTGATGCCGGATTCCAGGATTCAGCGTTCAGCAATAGGGAAAAAGGCAGCTACCGCATGATAGGTGGGCGCTAGCAGCTATTAATTTGATAGTGATTGCATCGCATCGCATTCAGCTGCGCTGAATTGCTTCGCTCTGGCGGTGCCGGTCATTCGCGCGGCATGAGCGCGCCGCATTGCCAGCACTGCTCGAAACCGCCCTCCACCATCTCGCCGCAGCGGCAGTCCCAGCGGCGCTGGGGCAGGTCCTCCAGTGCCTGGAGCAGACTGCGGGCAGGGGTGGCGTGTTCGTCGTACTCCAGCCAGATCTCGGGCAGGCACTGGTCGGGCGGCAGGTGGCCCGCTGCCGCCCCCAGGTACTGGCGCTGTACCGACGCCGCCATGCCCGCCTCGCACAGCAGGTCTGCCCAGAGCGTGGCAATCGCGATGTTCGGGGCTTGGGTCAGGCGCAGCATGGGCCCACCATAGCGGTTTGCTCCCGTGGCGTACAGCCCTGCGGCCTCTTCCGTTGCCCCTGCCGCTCCTGTTCCCCTGCGTGTTGCACGTTCAGCGGGTCGTGCAGGACTGACAGCCAGGGTGACAGCAGCCGACCGCCAGCCTTCTTCAGGAGGCGGCCTCGGCAGCAGCAGCGGACCGGGTTGACGCGCCTTCGGCCGCACGCTCCGCGTACCGGTTGAAGCGCCAGGCCGAGTGCTCCAGCGTGATGCGCCGCCACACTACGCGCTTTTGCGCCGGCGTGAATGCGGGCCAGAACTGCACTTCGTCAAACGTGCGCCCGCAACCTTTGCACAGGTCATCGCCCTGGCTGGTGGAGCAGATGGCAATGCACGGCGTATCGGGCGTGGTGTCGTACCAGGCCTGCCATGCGGCATGGGCCTCGGTGGTCACGGCCGCTTCGTCGACCTCGTCCTCGCGCCGGAACACCATGAGCGCGTACAGCTCGCCCAGGGCGCGGATCTCCGGCGCCAGGCTCACGCCATCGGGCGACGGGCGGCACCTCCGCCAATGGTTGATCGCAGCTTCGATGTCGGTGATGTGGAGAACGGCCATGGAGAAAGATCAGAAGGGGCTGGATCATAGCTGCCCGCCCCCGGGCCTCCTGCCAGCGGTGTTATTTGCCTGCCGCGGGCGCACTGGCAGAGATTCCGGGGTACCGCTGTACGCATTAACCACAACGAGCCGCCCTTGCGCGCAAGCGCTGGCGATGTTCCAATCGCAGCTTCGAAGGGGAGTAGCTCCCGACTTGCCACCCGGCACGGCCAGACACCTGGTCCTGGGGGTGGCGAGGCATCGGAACCGTCGTCAGTACGAAGCGCGCACCGCGCTTCCGGCGGTCCGGGCCAGGCGCACTCACCATGCTCCGGGCTGAGCAAGACCTTTGATGGGCCCTGCACAGGGCTGATCAAGGCCGTCCTTCGCATATCCATGCCCTTCTCGGGCGCGCCCTTGATCCTCTCATCGCAGGCCCTCTATCCCTTGGACGGACTCGGCGCTACAGTGGCACCGGGATCCTCCTTTCGCGCGCATTGATACAGAGGAATTTATGGACTTTTTGGCTTCGCCCGAATTCTGGATCGCCCTGGGGCAGATCATCATCATCGACATCCTGCTCGGGGGCGACAACGCGGTGGTCATTGCGCTGGCCTGCCGCAAGCTGCCGCCCGCCCAGCGCACCAAGGGCATCATCTGGGGCACCGCCGGTGCCATCATCCTGCGCGTGATCCTGATCGCCTTCGCGATGACACTGCTGGCGCTGCCGTTCCTCAAGTTCGTGGGCGCGCTGCTGCTGGTCTGGATCGGCATCAAGCTGCTGGCCCCCGATGAAGACGGCCACGGCGACGTGCAGGGCAGCGACAAGCTGCTGGCCGCCATCAAGACCATCATCGTGGCCGACCTGGTCATGAGCGTCGACAACGTCATCGCCATCGCCGGCGCCGCCCAGAATGCGGGCGAACACTCGTTCCTGCTCGTGGTGCTGGGCCTGCTCATCTCCATCCCGATCATCGTCTGGGGCAGCCAGCTGGTCATCAAGCTCATGGAGCGCTTCCCCCTGATCATCACGGCCGGCGGCATGCTGCTGGGCTGGATCGCCGGCGGCATGCTGGTCACCGACCCCGTGTTCGCCAACCCCGACAAGTGGCAGTGGATGGTCAAGCTGCCGCAGACGGACCTGATCCGCTATGGTGCGAGCGTGGCAGGTGCACTGCTCGTCCTGGCAGCCGGCAAGTTCGTCCTGTCGCGCCGCGCAGCCGCCGCTCCTGCCGAGCAGCAAGGCTGATCGCCAGGCGCTATCGGGCGCTCTTTGGAATCGACCCGGGGCCTGGGGGCATGTCGCCCTCCGGGCCTTTGGCTCTCAACAGGAGATGGTATGGACAGAGTCATCGTGTATGTGGACGACGCGGCATACGCCGAACAGGTACTGGCGCCGTTGTTTGCCCGGGATGCCACGAAGCATACCCAGTGGGTGCTGGTCGCCTGCGCTCCCCGCATGACCCACCGCATCAGCAAATGGGTGAGCCACAGCGCGCGCGAGAACTGGCGCGCCAAGTGGGCCGACAAATTGTTCTCGCAGATCCTGCCCGCGCTGCGGGCGCCCGCGAGCAGCGTGACCACCGTGGTGGCCAAGGGCCCGCTGGTGGAGCTGACCGAGCAGCTGCAGGCAGCCCAGCCGTCCGCGGCCCAGGTGGTGGACGCCCGCCGGCCCAAGTCCGACACCCCCGAAGCGCAGGCCGCCGCAGGCCGCCGCTGGTCGTCGCCGCGGCCGGGCACGCTGCTGGGCAGCCTGCTCACCGGCTTTGGCGCCCTGTGGGTGCTGGCACTGGAGTAAAAAAAGTGCTGGACAGCCCGCTTCATGGCGCGGGTTGGCATGCTGAAAGGGCCCTCACGGGCCCTTTTTCGTTGTGGCTGGCCGGTGCTATTCTTTGGCCATGAAACTTCTTCTCAAATGGCTGCTGAGCGCAGCGTCGCTGCTGTTCGTGGCCTACATCTACAGCGGGGTCGAGGTGAAAAGCTTCACGTCGGCCCTGATCGCGGCTTTCGTCATCGGGCTGTTCAACGTGGTCCTGCGGCCCGTGCTGGTGGTGCTGACCCTGCCGGTCACCATCGTCACGCTGGGGCTCTTCCTGTTCGTCATCAACGCGCTGATGTTCTGGGCCGCCGCGGCCGTGCTGGACGGCTTCCACGTGCAGGGCTTTGCAGCCGCCCTCATCGGGTCGCTGATCTACACCGTCCTGGGTGTTCTGATCGAGTCAGCGCTCGGCGGCCTGTTCTCGAAGAAGTAGCTCCACCGCGCGCAGCCGCGTGTCGACGATGGACGCTTCGATGTGGTCCACCTGCGGCCCGCCGCGCCGTGCCAGATCCTGCCCGGCCTTGAACCGGTCCACCGCCGCCGCATAGTCATAGCGGGCGGCGTGGGCCTCGGCTTCGGCACGCACGGCGCGCAGCGGCTGGCCCTGGGCCTGCCAGCTGGACGCCAGCAACTGCCACACCGTCGCATCCCGGGGGTGCGTCGCCACCCAGGTCTGCAGCGCCCCCGTGCCCTCGGCAGCGCGCCCGAGCCGCAGCAGGGCCTGGGTGCGCAGGGCCAGGTCCGGGCGGCGTGGCGCGCCTTGCTCTGCAGGCAGCGCATTCAATGCCGCGGCGGCGTCGCCCGCGGCCAGTTCGATTTCAGCGCTCAGCAAGCGGGCCAGTCGATGGGCAGCGGGGTCGTTGCGGGCCAGTTCGCCCAGCTTCCTGGCCGCCGAGCGCGCACCCTGCGCATCCCGCAGTTGGTTGCTGCCGAGGGCTGCCGCATACAGCACGGCAGCGCGGCGGTTGGCCGGCAGCGAGGCAAATCCCGTGCCCTGAGGCTCGGCCACCCACTGGCGCAGCGTGTCGACCCCGGGGTTGGACAGCACCCGCGCACGCGCTGCCACCATCGCGTGCTCCATCGTGCCCGCCGGCGCCGCTGTGGGCGCAGCCGCCGCGCCGGGCGGCATGCGCGAGTGCATGTCTGCCATGCGCTCGCTGGTCAGCGGATGGCTGCGCAGATAGGGCCAGGAACCGTTGTCGTTCAAGCGGTTGGCCTGCTGGAGCTTCTCGAACATGCTCACGAAACCCTGGGGCGCAAACCCGGCCGGCGCCATCAGTCCGTAGCCGATCCGGTCCGCCTCGCGCTCCATGTCGCGCGAGAAATTCAGCTGGTTCTGCATGGCCAGCGCCTGCCCGCCGACCACCAGGGCCTGCGTCGCGCCCGGGTTCTTGCTGGCCGCCAGCGCGCCCAGGATCATCGCCCCCAGGAGCAGGGGCGTCTGCTTGCTTTGCTGAGTGATCAGGCGGGAGATATGGCGCTGCGTGACATGGCTGAGCTCATGGGCCAGCACCGAAGCCAGCTCGTCGCGCGTGGTGACCACCCCGATGAGGCCCAGGTGGACCCCCAGATAGCCGCCGGGCAGCGCAAACGCATTCACCGTCCGGTCACGCCCGAGCAGAATCTCCCACGCAAAGCGCTCGTCCAGCTCCGGCGAGAGCTCGCCACGGGCTTTGGCAGCTGCCACCAGCGGCTGCCAGATGCCCTGGACATAGTCGCCCACGACGGGGTCGTCGATGTAGTCGGGGTCGCGGTAAAGCTCGCGGATGATGCGGTCACCCAGCCGGCGCTCGGCGCTGGTGGTGAGGTCGCTGGAGTCGCCGAGGGTGGGGAGGGACGACTGTGCATTTACCGAAACCAAACCGGCGAGTAGATTTGCTCCAAAAACAGCAATCAGCGCTTTGTGAAGGGTGGCCCGGCTCATTGAATGCATAGTTCTTGTTTCAGAAGGAATCGAGGGGTAAAAATCCAACTGGATCTGCGGTAGTCGCGTCTAACAGGACAGTCCAGGCGTTTTCGCGACCCACCAAAGGAAGGTAGCGTACTTGATCCATAGACCTACCGGTCTTGCCAACGGCCGCATCAATGAGCGCCGCGTGAGTGGCAAATCGCGCATTCAGCTCGGATGCTGGCCTGGATTCCTTGAGTATTTCTGCCCGGCTTTGAGCGTATGGCTGCCACAGATCACCACGTGCGGCCAGGGGGGCTCCTCCCAGAGCAGCCATAGTGGCGTCAAACTGCTCCGCTGCGTTCTTGAACGGACGAAGGGCGATAGGGGTAGGGCCAGTAATGGGCAGGTTCTGCATCGATGCAGGTGCCATGGTCAGCAGTTTTGGATCGACATCGGCGGCATGAACCACGCTCATGCGGGAGTATTCGAAAACAAGGTGAACTGGGCGTGCTGTGAATACGGTCCACAAGCCGTAGCTCAACGCTGCCATCTGCAGCACACCGACAATTGCAAGGTCCGTCACCAGTTCTCGCCGTGGCTTGGCTTGGTTGAAAATAATCAACGTTAGCAGAGGGCCCATGACGGCATCTACACTTGCGACCAATAAAAAAAGGTTGCGGCCGCCCGAGATGTCCCCGTAAGGATACGGATACCACAGGACAAACACTAGAACGCCAGCAAGAATCGCAACGAAAAGGCTGATGCCTGCATGAATCCCACTGGCGCGCAGACGCCTTTTCCAGTTTTGCATGGTCTTATGATCCTTTTTGTTTGATGATTGTTCAACCTTAGCACTCAGCTTTTTACTGTATGTCCAAACTAACCCACTTCGATGATCAAGGGCTGGCTCACATGGTAAATGTGACCGCCAAACCGGTCACCCACCGTTCCGCGGTAGCCCATGGCCGTATCGCGATGTTGCCGCAAACACTAGCTTTGATTGAAGCCGGGACGGCGAGAAAAGGTGACGTGCTGGGTATTGCTCGCATTGCGGGCATCCAAGCAGCCAAAAAAACCAGTGATCTGATTCCGCTGTGCCATCCGCTTGCGCTGACGCGTGTTGCTATTGAATTTACAGCTGTCGAAACTCACCCATCGAACTCCATAGGCATAGTTTGCACGGCCACTGTTGAAACAGTGGGGCCCACCGGTGTGGAAATGGAGGCACTTACAGCTGTGCAAATTTCTTTACTCACCATCTATGACATGTGTAAAGCCGTCGACAGGAGGATGTCCATCCACGACGTTTGTGTCTTAGAAAAGCAAGGTGGGACGTCAGGGCGTTTCGTTGCGGACTCCAACTATCCAGTATGAACAATCGTCTTGTCTCTTCACTGTTCAAAGTACCTTGTCGCTTGTCGCTTATCAATTTGCTAGACTCGGGGTCGTGAATATTATTTTCGATAATTCGGGATGTGTGCTAAGTGCTAGTCGTTCCCATTCTTTTTTTGCACTCCGACATACGCTATCCGGCTGTATAGAGCACATTTTTCTCAAGGTTGTAAGGGCATTTTCCGGCTGATGATTGAGTGCCTGAGCCAATGCATACTTGAACATGGGCGCTGCATAGGCGAATCTCTCGGAATTGCGGCGCATCGTTTCCAAATCTTTTTCGGACATGCCAGGGCGAGCTTCGCTGCGAGAAAACCGCAAAAAATTCTGAAGACTAGTAAGTAAGACTACAGATGGAGGGTCGAATTTTTCAAGATTTCCAATTTTTGCTTGTTGAAATCGCATTAGCTCCCAATCCGTCTCAATGGGGAAGTAATCAATGACAGCCAATGTGGTCAATCCACCCACATAAAGCGTACAAGCGATGATCATCCCGTGGAGTTTTTTCATGGGTGGCAATGGACTGATCGAGATGGGTCTTAGTATCGCCTGTGCAGATAATGAGCCCATGAGGAATCCAACGGGAAGCAAGAAATAAATGTAGTTCAAAGGAAATTCAACCATGGCATGATTGAAAACCACTGCTACTCCCGCAAGAGTAGTCCATCTCAATGGATCATTGCAGTACCGCACTTGATGGTAAAACCAATATGCCAAACTAGAAATGATTGCCAGCGCAACAGGTAACCCGTTCCAAAGCGCTAAATCAAAGAGCAGGTTATGCGCGCTTTCCAATAGCAAGTGCGTTGCTGGATGGTCAAGAGTTACAGCGAGCTGCGCTAGACTTACTTGCCCCCAGCCATAGCCAAATAAAGGCTCTCGTGCTATTGCGTCTAGCATGGAAAGCCAGATAACACTGCGAATGCCTGTATTGCCCATTCGTTCTAGTGCGGTACTTGTACTTGCGTTTAAAAGAAGTAAATTGTCTAAAATTGGCCACAACCACATTGCCAAAAAGAAAAATGCCACTCCCGTGATAAAGGCTGCTGGCGTTGTTCGAAGTTTGCATCGTTTACGCAAAAAAGCATAAGCCGGCACCAACCAAACAAGGGCGAGCAGAGCTGATCGTGATCCGGTCATGACTAGTGCCCACAGCAACATGAATGCAGCAACAATCGCCAAAGAAGCGCGCACTCGGCGGGCCTCCCACAGAAATGCTAGGCCGGCAATGCCTAATAGTAATAGCGTGGCCAACTGGTTGGGTTGTGCTAGATTCGCAAAGGGGCGGGCGGTTGGTGGGATCTCCGCAATGTATATTCCCTGATAATTAGGCATCAACCATTGATGAACGGCGATGCCAGCGGATAGAAGTGCTGACACCAGCAAAGCTGACCACAATATTTCGATAGGGCCGTTTGTTTTTTTATTGCCGTGTTTGACATTTTCCGTTGATAGCGCGCCAGCACGGGCAGTTAATGCAAAGCCCATTAAGTAAAGGCTCGCCATCCAAGCATCTGTGGCGAAGTAAATCTGCCCTGCCATGAACTGTATGAGAGGGACCATTGCCAATGCTCCAACTGCGTAGGTTGGCGCTGGGATCGGCCCTGATCGTGTGCTACTCCACGCTATTATGGGAGCAAATGCCAATGCTGCCACGAATTCTTGATGAAAGCTAAACCAAGGTGAAGAGTGATTGGGCAGCAAGTAGGCCAAGCACAGCATTGCGCCAGCCCAAATAAACACTTTTTCTTTCACGTAATTCCTTGGCTCGAAAGTTGCATATGCAAAAAAAGCGGCGTGCCAATGGCACGCCGCTTTTCTGGAAATTCTGCTTTGCAAGCAGAATCTTGGAGCGCGCTTAATTAATTAACCGCGGCAAGACCCAGGCAAAAACTTAGCAGGCATAGGATCGGCACCGCCAGGGCCGCAAACCCATTTGTATACCACAACATTAATGTTGCCATTGGCGATCTTGGTGGTCTCATTCAGATACGGAGTCATTTGGACAGTCTTGCTCTTGGCATCTTTAAGGCTGGTATCATCTGACGATGTAATGGTCACCATGCCGGTATTATCGGTTCTGACAGACTGGACGTATTTTGTGACTTTGCTGGCAGCCGTATTTGCAGTATTTTGCTCGCAACCCCATGTATCTGCCGCTGGAAGTACAGAGCTAGAAATACTCTGAATAGTTTCGGTAATGCTGGTACGGCACGATGAGCCTGCTAGGATAATTTCCGAAACCTTCGCGCGGATTGTGTAATCCTGATAGGCAGGAAGTGCCACAGCAGCCAAAATACCAATGATCGCGACCACGATCATCAATTCGATCAAGGTAAAACCCTTTTGAATAGAACGCTTCATAAATTTCTCCTGGGAGTAGGTTGCATCGATACACCTGTCGAAAGTTCTCCAGGCTGAGCAAAGAGTTGCAGTTTTTGTGCCAGGTGGCCAATAGTAAAATTGCAGCTAGGCAGATCAATGAAACACGCGTCAAAAAGTCAATTTTGTAAGAAATGTCTGCTTTTGGTACGAATTTGACAATTTTGTTCTTTCGGGGGTGACGCTAAAGTTCAAACGACTGGCCGGCCTGCAACCACTGGATGTCGTGGGCAACTAGCAATCTATGCATCATGATCCCTGCGGTTCCAATTTCGCTCATGATCAGAGCAGTCTCCGAGGGCTTCGTATGCGTTATGAAAATTGGATATGTACGGTCCTGCGCAATACACGCCAACTCCGCCGCCAGCGTGGCTGGTGAAAGATGCAAGCTCCGCTTTGCCAGCTCCTGCTCCCGGTTGCTGAAAGCAGTCTCAATAACGAGTAGCGCGACTGGAAGCTGGTTGACGCGTGCCCAGAAAGCGGGGTTGCGCTCCGTATCCCCACTGAAGACCCACCATCCCGTGTTGCCCTTGATGGCATAACCCACTGCAGGCACGGAGTGCACTGCGGGCAGCGCCTCCACCGCAAGATCTGCCACCTGCAAAACTTCGCCTTCGGCAATTTGCTGGTAGGTCAAAAAGGGGTTTGACGCGCTCGGGATACGGCTGAAATCCGGCCAGATGACGTTGTTAAAGATGTGAGTTTGCAGTGCGTCGATGGTTTCGGAGGGCGCATAAACCGTGACAGGCGCAGTGCGTAGCGACGACACGGCGTCCAGCATCAATGGCAATGCCGCGATGTGGTCCAGATGCGAATGGGTGAGGAGCACATGGTCGATCTTGCGCATTTCGTCCAGGGTCAGGTCACCCACCCCGGTACCTGCATCCACAAGAACGCTCTCGTTGATGAGGAATGAAGTAGTCCTGCAGCCCTTGGCAATGGCCCCGGAGCAACCCAGCACGCGAACCTTCATGCCGACCTTACTATTTAGTTTCGAAATTCGTGGCGTAGTCCCACGCGGGATCAAATGCTCGGCCGTGCGAATCCTTTACCCGTTCCATGTAAAGGTCAAGGATAGGGGATGCACCTTGAGTGTGCTTAAACCGTGCCAGCAGCTCGCCGCATTGTGCCCAGTTCTGAGCGCGATAGGCATCAAGAGCCTCACGCCAGATCAATAGACTTTCTAAAGCGGCCTCGGATTGCCACTCCAATGCACCCGTTGGCGAGTAAATTGATACAGCCTGTGCCTTGCCTTTGACACGAACCCTATCAAGTTCCAACCACGCAAATTGCGGCGCTTGCGCACACGTGGTTTCACTTACCACGGTGCGTACGCCGTAGTGCTTCGACAAGCCTTCCAGTCGCGAGCCAAGATTGACGGCATCTCCGATCACCGTGTAGCTGCGCCTAATATCCGAACCCATGTCACCCACGCACATGATGCCAGTATTGAGGCCAATACCGATCCCAATCTGAGGCAGTCCGCGCTCGCGGTGGAGCACATTTACCTCTTCCACCGCATCTGCCATGTCCAACGCAGCCTGAACGGCCAATCGGGCATGGTCAGGAGTCGGCACCGGCGCGCCCCAAAACGCCATTACGCAGTCCCCCATGTACTTGTCGATGGTTCCCCGATGACTGCGGATAATGTGGGTCAGCCTGCTGAACACGTCGTTGAGCAACGCCTGCAATTGCAACGGCTCCATCTGTTCTGACATGGCTGTGAAGCCTCGCATGTCGCAGAACATGACCGTGAGCTCCTGGTTGCTGGCCTGCATGCTGTAGTTGTCGGGCTGCTTGACCATCTCGTCCACCAGTTCTGGCGGGACGTAAGTGCCGAACAGCGCGGCCAGTTCCCGTTTGGAGCGGCTTTCCACAAAGTAGCCGTAGACCATGTTCAGCGTGAACGCCAAAACAACCATCACGACCGCGCTGGCCAGGGGCAGTGCCAGCCCGTGGCTGAGGTAGAGCCACAGGTTGAGGGCCGTCAAGCCGCTCACCAGTCCCACGCTCATCAAGACCGCCCATGCCGCTGACAGCGCAGGCAAAGCGAATGCCAGCAACAGGCCCGCGCACAGCAATTGCAAGGCGTCAAATCCGGCGGCGTAGTCCGGTCGCACAATGTTCTTGCCGTCCAGAAACGCGGACAGGACATTGGCATGCGTTTCGACGCCCGGGTAGGCGCGACCCACGGGCGTGACCCTCAAATCCAGCAAGCCGGGTGCTGTGGAGCCGACCAGGATCAGCCGGTCCTTGAGTTCGTTCGCAGCGAGCCTGCCTTCCAGAACGTCTGATGCGGAAAGATAGCGGAAGGATCCACCGCCAACATCGCCGGGGCCGCGAAAGGGAATGAGGGTGGCCAGCCGGTCATCCACCGGAAGCGCCAGCGCACGCCCGTCCTGCACCAGTGCAACGCTGTGCAGCGTGTCATAGGTGCCGTCCGGCGCAGGGTTTGCAAAGCCGGGGTGGATTTCGGGCAGGCCCAACGCGGTGCGAAACATCGCAAGGGCAAGCGACTCATAGTACTTGCCCTGGTACTCTGCGAGCAAAGGCAGTGCCCGCACCACCCCGTCCTCATCGGTCACGGAGTTGAAGAAGCCGGCGATGGGCACTGCACCAGCGAGAACGCCGATGTTGCTGCCGTACCCTCCCCATGAATAGGCCTTGAGGGGCAGGCCACGCAAGCGCTCTGCCGGAAGTGCGGGAGGCGGCAGGACGCCCTTGGTCCGGCCCTCCTTGTCACTGGTGAGGTAGTAGCCCAGCACGGCCGGGCGCCCCTTCAATGATTCAGCGAAGAGCGTGTCGAAGTCCAGGGATGGCGCCAGGCGCTCCAGCTGCGCCTTGAATGCGGGTTGGTCGCTCAGCGCACCCTGGGCCAGTTGCTGCAGGTTGCGGAGTCCGGAGCTTCCATCGGTCTCCGCAAAAAGAACATCGAAGCCCACCACCGCCACCTGTTGCCGCTCGAACAGCTCTTGGGCCAGGGTGGCCATCTTGTCCCGGCCCCAGGGCCAGTGGCCTACCCGCTCCAGGCTTTTTTCGTCGATGTCGACGATGACGATGCGCTCGTCCAGCGTGCGCGGCATCGTGGCGCGCAATCGGATGTCATAAAAGATGTTGTCCAGCCGCTCCAGCATCTGCAGGGGGAGAATGCCTGACAGGTGCAGCAGCGCAAAGACAAGAGGGATCAGCGTCACCGCCGTGCGCCGCCAGCGTCGGCGAGCCAGCTGTGCGATGTGCTTCCACATGACTTCCGTCCGGCGTGGGTGGTGCGGGGATCGGAAGTCCGGGCCGATGGCTCAGGCTGTGCTGCTCGGCCCGTTCATTCAGCCTGCGCGTCAGGTCTGCTCGAACTGCATTTCCGTCCCGGCCAGCTCCAGCCGGTCACCGTTCTTCAGGGGCACGGGCGCACTGCCGATGGATGTGCCGTTGAGCAGCGGCATGTCCGGCCCTTCCACATGGGCCAGCACGAACCCCTGGTGGCGTTTGGTGATGGAGGCAACCGCCACGCCGGGCTTGCCGATGGTGGTGACGACCTTTTGCAGGGAGACTTCACGCCCGGCCGCAGCGCCGGACATCACGCGGATGACTGCCGAAATCGGCGCCACGGGTGCCGCGCCCAGGGGCGCTGGCCGGGAGGCTGTGCCCAAGGGCGGCACCATCCCCGGCTTGAAGATCATCGTCTTCTCGAAGTTCTGGCCCTCGGCCTCGTGCAGGAAGCGGATCTTGTACTTGCCCACCTCGATGGTGTCGCCGTTGCGCAGCTCCTGGCGCTTCACGGCCTTGGCGTTCACATAGGTGCCGTTGGTGCTGCCCAGGTCCTCGATCTCGACATCCTGCTCCAGCATGTGAATGACCGCGTGCTCGCCACTGACCGCAAGGTTGTCGATCACGATGTCGTTGTACGGGCGACGGCCGAGCGTGGTGCGCTCTTTGGTCAGCTGGACTTCCTTGATGACGACGCCGTCGATTGAAACGATCATTTTGGGCATGATCCACTCCTGATGTGATGAGTAATTGTTGTATTGGGAGCCAGTCACGAGGCTCCGAGCAATCGGGACACAAGGCTGCGTTTTTTGCCCCCTGCCGCAGCCTGCACCAGCAGTACGCTCACGTTATCACGCCCGCCGTTCGCGTTGGCGGTGTCGACGAGCAGTGTGGCTTTTTCTTCCAGCGGTATCGGTGCACGCACCAGCTCGGCCAGGTCCGCGTCGGCCACCATGTCGGTCAGGCCATCCGAGCACATGAGGAACAGGTCGTTGGGCGCCACCTGGAACTCGTTGACTTCCATCATCACGTTCGGCTCCACGCCCAGTGCGCGGGTGACGAGGTTGCGGTTGGTGGACAAGGCGGCCTGCTGGGCCGTGAGCAAGCCGGCATCGACCTGCTCCTGCAGCCAGGAATGGTCCCGTGTAATCTGCTGCAATGCACCATCGCGCAGGCGGTAGCAGCGGGAATCGCCGATGTGGCCCAGGATCAGCCGGCTGCCGTGAAACACACCCACCACCAGCGTGGTGCCCATGCCCGCATACTGGGGGTTCGACAGCGACGCCCCCAGGATGGCGTGGTTGGCGTTTTCCACGCAGATCTCCAGCGCCCGGCGGACATCGGTGGTCTGCGGCGTGGTGCCCGCCTGGCCGAGCCATCGGGCCATTTCCGTGCGGATGAAAGTGGTCGCCATGCCGCTGGCGACTTCGCCGGCGTTATAGCCCCCCATGCCATCGGCCAGGATGGCGACCTGTGCATCGCGGTCGACGGCTACCGCGTCTTCATTGTTCGTACGCACGCGACCCTTGTCAGTCCGCGCGAAAAATTCGTAGGTCATGGATGTTGGGGCGAGCGTCATCGGGCGCTTGAAATCGGCGGGGACGCCGCGGCCCGCCCCGCGGGTGTCTCCGTCACGGTTTCCTGAAAATCCACCATCTCATGCCCTGTTGCATCGCGGTCCGCATCATAGACGACTGCCCCGGCCTCCGGTGCACCCGTCTGTCCGGCCTGGGCGCCCGCCTGCCGCAGAGCGTCTGCAAACTGCCGGCCCGTTTGGTACCGCGCCTCCGGGCGCTTTTGAAGGGCTGTGGCCACCACCTGGGCCACGGCCGGCGAGAGCTCGAGCCGCAGCTGGCGAATGTCCGGCGCATCCACGTTCGCGATCTTGTGCATGAGCTCCGTCATCGACTCGCCACGCAGCGGCAGCGAACCCGTCAACAGCTGAAACAGCGTGACGCCCAGCGAATAAAGATCAGATCTGCCGTCCACCTTCTTGCCCGCCAGCTGCTCGGGCGACATGAAGCTGGGCGTGCCCAGCACGAGGCCCGTGCGCGTCTTGCTGGAGTCCGTGATGCGGGCGATGCCGAAATCCGTGACCTTCACGGTATCCGTCGCGCGGTCGAACATGATGTTGGCTGGCTTGATGTCGCGGTGCACCACCTGGTGGGCATGGGCATAGTCCAGGGCCTGGGCGACCCGCGATGCGATGGACAGCACGGTGGCCACCGGCAACAGCTGGTCGGCGCGGCACGCTGGCGCCAGGTCCGCGCCTTGAAGGAACTCCATGGCGATGTAGGCCAGGTCGTGCTCCTCGCCGGCATCGAAGATCGTCACGATGTGCGGGTGCTGCAGGCGCCCCGCGGTCTCGGCCTCCCGAAAGAAGCGGGTTCGCGCGTCCACCAGCGCATCGCCTTCGAACTCATCGCTCAAGGCCAGCGTCTTGATCGCCACCACGCGGCCGATCTTCGGATCGCGGCCCTGGTACACGATGCCCATGGCGCCTTTGCCGAGTTCCTTGTCGATGTGATAGCGGCCCAGCATCGGAATCGCAACGCCCGCATCCCCCGGCAAATGCGGCAGCTGCGACAACGGCGATGGGAGTGACGACGGTGTGCTGGGCGGCGCATCGGCGGCCTGCAGCTGGGCGCGGATCCGCTTGTAGCGGCTGCGGGCATCCTTGTAGTCGCGGTTGTGCTGGAGGATGTGCTTGTAGACCGCCTTGGCCTTGGCCAGGTTGCGCTTGCGTTCGAAGTCCTGGGCCAGGTGGTAGAGGTTGTCCAGCACCGCGTCGCTGGCGGGCACCTTGCGCAGGCGTTCGAACGCCATGTCCAGCTGCCCCTGGCCCTGCAGTGCCAAGGCCATCATGCGATCGGTTTCCGCGGCATCCGCCGACGGGGCCTGGCTGGCCGTGCTGCGCAGCGACAGGGCCGTGACGGCAAGCCACCCGGCGATCAGGGCGACCACGCCTGCGACCAGCGGTATCCACAGGCCCGCGTGGCGCAGCAGGGCCCACTCCAGGCCCGCCAGCACGACGACCACGGTCGCGGTGGCCACCCAGCCCGCGGCACGGGAGAGTTTGGGAAGCACCAGCGCTGCGAACACCAGTGCCAGTAGCGCGGCACCCCAGGACGCTGCGGGAGCCCACGAAGGACGCAGCACGCCTTGGCCCAGCCGGATGGAGGACACGGTGTGCGCCAGCACCTCCACCGGGTATGCGGCCTGCCCGCCTGGCAGGGCCTGCGGTGCGGCCAGGGAGTCGCTCAGGGCGCCCACCAGCACCAGCTTGCCGCGGAAGGTCTGCGGCGGCACCTTGCCCTGCAGCACGCTGGCAGATGGCGTCACGGCAAACGCCGGCGCGGCGTTCTCTGCCGGCGCATGAAACCGCGGGCGCAGCACCGCGGAGGCGTCGGTGGCGACATGCAGGCCGCCCAGGCGCAGGCCCCGGGACGCCTCTTCCACGCGCAACTCGCCGGGGCCGAGGTGCAGGCTGTGGCGCACTGCGAGCAACGCGAGTGACGGCAGGCCGATGTTGTCGTGGCGCACCAGCAAAGGTATCTGCCGCACGACCCCATCCGCGTCGGTGTCGGCGACCCAGTGGCCCACGCCCGCTGCGGCGGCGCCCAGGCCGGCGGTGGGGTACTGGATGGAGGGGGGCGCGATGGCGAACGCGCCAGGGTCTGGCAGCGCGCCGCGGTGTGCGTAGGAGGGCAGTGGCAGCGACGCGCCGCTCGGCGCATACCGGGAGGCCAGCAGGACGTTGCCCGCACGCTGGAGGCTGGCCGCCAGGCGCGCGTCGGTGTCCAGGTCGTTTTCCGCTGCGGCGGCCAGCTGGGCCAGTTCGGTCGATGTGGCCGATGTGTCCCCGGAGCGCGCCAGCGTTTCGCGGATCTTGCGGATCTGGGCGAGGCCGCGATCGGATTGCGGCTCGAACAACGGGCCCGTCAGGACGATGGTCTTGGCGCCCGCCGCCGCCAGTTGGTCGACCAGCCTGGCGTCCAGGTCGCGTCCCCAGGGTCGGTTGCCCAGCGCCTGGAGGCTCGCGTCGTCGATGCCGACGATGGCGATGTCGGGCAGCGGAGCAGGTGCCGTGATGCTGGCAGCAGCGTCATAGACGAAGTTTTCCGCCCGCTGAACGGCGCCGCTGGCCACCAGCAACGCCGTCACCCCAGCAGCCATCACAGCGGCCAGGACACCGTCGGTACGCCATTGGCCACGCTGCCGTCCCGAGGTTGTTCGTCCCACTTGCTATCGTTCCGCTCTGAGTTTGAAGTGGGTTCGAAGCAATATCTGCGCCCAGCGCCAACCCCTGCCCAGAGCGGCCCGGCAGCCGCAGGATGCCCAGTGGCCCGGCATGGGCCCTGTCGTTCTTGTCGCGCTGCAGGCCCCTGGCAGCATGGCTGCTGCCATTTTTGTCACATGCGGAGGGCCTGCGGCGTTCAGGCGGCGGCGCTGGCTCGGCGCGAGCGGTAAGCCCAGAACTTGCCGGCGCCCACCACGAGGGCCGCGCCCAGGGCCGCTGCCACGTAGTGGAGTGACGGGTGCGCTGCCACGTAGCCGTGCAGCGCCGCATCGTTGGCGATGGTTTCGCCGCCCACCCAGCCGATCAATGCAGCACCCAGCAACACGATGACGGGAAAGCGCTCCATCAGCTTGATCATCAGCGTGCTGCCGAAGATCACCAGCGGAATGCTGATGGCCAGGCCCAGCACCAGCAGCACCACGTTGCCGTGGGCGGCTGCCGCCACGGCGATCACGTTGTCGAGACTCATCACCAGGTCGGCAATCAGGATCGTGCGCACGGCGGCCATGAGGCTGCCGTAGGTCTTGGACTCGCCTTCGTCTTCCTCGTCATCGCTCAGCAGCTGAAAGCCGATCCACAGCAGCAGGCAGCCGCCGATGATCTGCAGGAACGACAGCTCCAGCAGCTTGGCCGCCACGACGGTGAGCAAGATCCGCAGTACCACGGCGGCGCCGGAGCCCCAGAAGACGGCTTTTCTCTGCTGATGGGGGGGAAGCGAGCGGGCCGCCAGGGCGATGACCACGGCGTTGTCGCCCGAAAGAATGATGTTGATCCAGACGATCTTCATCAGGCCGATCCAGAAATCGGCACTTTGCACAAACTCCATACTGAACTCCACTGTTATGAATGCAAGAAGCGCCGGGAACCAGGGTTCCGAGCGCTTCTCTTTTTATTGGAGCGGCCAGTTTATCTGGCCTGGCGGTCGCGGGCGTCCGTAATTGTGCTTACGAATGCCCGTGCCGCAGTGTGGCAGGCAGCTTACTTGAGCTGGGCCTTGAGCAGCTTGCCCAATTCCGAAGGGTTGCGGGTGATGATGAAGCCCGACTCTTCCATGATGGCCAGCTTGGCATCGGCCGTGTCGGCGCCACCGGAGATCAGCGCGCCGGCGTGGCCCATGCGCTTGCCGGGAGGGGCGGTCACGCCAGCGATGAAGCCCACGATAGGCTTCTTCATGTTGGCCTTGCACCACTGGGCGGCTTCGGCTTCGTCAGGTCCGCCGATTTCGCCGATCATGATCACGGCGTCGGTGTCCGGATCGTCGTTGAAAGCCTTCATCACGTCGATGTGCTTGAGGCCGTTGATGGGGTCGCCACCAATGCCCACGGCGCTCGACTGGCCCAGGCCCACTTCGGTCAGCATGGCCACGGCTTCGTACGTCAGCGTGCCGGAACGGCTCACGACGCCGATGCGGCCCTTGCGGTGGATGTGGCCGGGCATGATGCCGATCTTGATTTCGTCGGGCGTGATCAGGCCGGGGCAGTTGGGGCCCAGCAGCAGCGTCTTCTTGCCGCCGGCGGCTTCCTTGGCCTTCATCTTGTTGCGCACTTCCAGCATGTCGCGCACGGGGATGCCTTCGGTGATGCAGATGGCCATGTCCAGGTCGGCCTCGACGGCCTCCCAGATGGCGGCGGCAGCGCCTGCGGGCGGCACGTAGATCACCGACACGGTCGCGCCGGTCTGCGATGCGGCTTCCTTGACGGAGGCGTAGATCGGGATGTTGAAGATCGACTCACCGGCCTTCTTCGGGTTCACGCCTGCCACGAAGGCGTTCTTGCCGTTCGCGTATTCCTGGCACTTCTCGGTGTGGAACTGGCCCGTCTTGCCCGTGATGCCCTGGGTGATGACCTTGGTGTCTTTGTTGATGTAGATCGACATGTGTGTTCTCCGGGCTTACTTGACGGCAGCAAAGATCTTGTTAGAAGCTTCGGCAATTGTGTCTGCGGCGATGATGTGCAGGCCGGACTCTGCCAGCATCTTCTTGCCCAGTTCTTCGTTCGTACCCTTCATGCGC
>NZ_JBITVD010000025.1:0-81383 GCF_044542805.1 Acidovorax sp. NPDC077693
GGGGTGAGCGTGTGCCGAAGGACACACGCATCGTGAACTGACTCGCTGCGGATGTTTGAGCGTAGCGCGGCAGCGCGCAGCGAGTTCCGCAGCGCGCCCCACGACCGAGCACCGCAGGTTGCCCCACTCGCCGCAGGGCGAGTGGGGACGCAGGCTGTAGGGTCGCCCTTTCTTTGGTGACTTTCTTTCGGCGACGCGAAACAAACTTACTCGCACGCCGGGCGACTCCCGGCCTCCGCCCTCAACAAAGGCATGCTGCCCATCAGCGAGCCTGCGAGCAGCGCCCTGGTTTCGACAGGCTCAACCCGAACGGCGATGGGCTGATGCGCCCAGGTTTCGGCAAACTCAACCTGAACGGTTGGGCTCGGCAGGCGCCCGAGTGCCATTGCCATCGCACCTGCAGCTATGCTCAACCATCCTCCTTCCCCCAGACCGCCCAAGGACCCCTCCCATGCGCCTAGCCGTAGAAAACCTAGAAGCCTCCAAAATCCGCGAAGTCGCCAATGCCGGCATGAGCCGCGCCGATGTCCTGGCCTTCTGGTTCGGCGAGAGCGACGAAATCACCCCCGAGCCCATCCGCCAGGCCGCCATCGAATCCCTGCAACGCGGCGAAACCTTCTACTCCCACAACCTCGGCCTGCCCGATCTGCGCCAGGCCATCGCCAGCTACGCCAGCGCCCTGCATGGCCCCATCAGCGCAGACCGTATCGCAGTGACCTCGGGCGGAGTCAGCGCGCTGATGATCGCGATGCAGGCATTGCTCGATGCGGGCGATGATGTGGTGGCCGTCACGCCCGTGTGGCCCAACCTCACGGCCCAGCCCGCCGTGCTGGGTGCGCGTGTGCACTGTGTGCCGCTGCGGGCCGAAGGCGGTGCGTGGACGCTGGATCTGCAGGCGCTGCTCGACGCCATCACCCCCGCCACGCGCCTCCTCATCGTCAACGCGCCCAACAACCCCACGGGCTGGACCCTCACGCGGGTGGAGCAGCAGGCCATCCTGGAGCACTGCCGCCGCACCGGCACCTGGATCCTGGCCGACGAGGTCTACGAGCGCCTGTACTACGGTGCGACACCCAACGGCTGCGCGCCGAGCTTTCTGGACATTTCTGACGCCGAAGACCGGCTCATCGTGGTGCAGAGCTTTTCCAAAAGCTTCCTCATGACCGGCTGGCGCCTGGGCTGGCTGGTGCTGCCACCTGCGCTGGTGGATGCCGTGGGCAAGCTGATCGAGTTCAACACCTCCTGCTCCAGCGTGTTCACCCAGCGCGCGGGTCTGGCGGCACTGGAGCACGCGGGCGAGATCACGCCGCCCCTGGTGGCCCACATGCGCCGCTGCCGCGACACGCTGCTGCCCCGGCTGGCGGCGGTGCCCCAGGTGGAAGTTGCGAGCCCGCTGGGCGGGATGTACGCGTTTTTCCGCCTGCATGGGTTTGATGATTCGCTGGCCGTGGCGCAGCGGCTGGTCAGCGAGGCCGGCCTGGGTCTGGCGCCGGGCAATGCCTTCGCGCCCGAAGCCCAGGGTTGGCTGCGCTGGTGTTTTGCGTCCAAGGACACGGCACGCCTGGACGCCGGTGTGCAGCGCCTGCAAGCCTGGCTGGACACAGCGGCCCGAAGCTGAGGCAGAGGCACCGCAGGCGCGACGCCCGGTTGCCACGCGGCGAGGCGCGGCGTGCCTCGACACTGCGAAAAGACGATTTGCTTCTTATTTGATAGCTTGCTGCGCCTGCCAGGCGCGCGCTAGCGGGCTTTCTACCGCAATGCGCCGTGGGCCTGCCGCTGCCACCCCGGCGGCGGCTGCCACTCCGATGACCAGCTGAGAAAGTCTCCGAGCGGCATCGGCCGGGCAATGCAATACCCCTGGGCCTGCGTGCAGCCCAGCTGCAGCAGCATCTGTCCCTGCTCGACGGTTTCCACGCCTTCGGCGATCACGCGGTAGCCGAAGGAGCGGGCCAGGCCGATCACGCCTTGCACGATGGCCAGGTCGCCGGGGTCGCCCATCATGCCGTGCACGAAGCTCTGGTCGATCTTGAGCGTGTCCATGGGCAGGCGGCGCAGGTAGGTGAGGGACGAGTAGCCGGTGCCGAAGTCGTCGAGCGACACTGCCATCCCCAGGGCGCGCACTGCGTGCAGGGTGTGCGCCACGGCGGCCAGGTCGTACAGCGCGGCGCTTTCGGTGATTTCGATCTCGACCAGGCGGCCGGGCACGCTGGGGTGGCGCTCCAGGCATTCGGCCATCCAGTCCGCAAACCGCGGGTGCTGCAGGTGCTGTGCGGCGATGTTCACGCTGATGGGCAGGCCTGGCGGGTTCTTGCGGGCCTGCATCTGTTCGAGCACCTGGAAGGCGGCTTCGATGACCCATTCCCCAAAGCCGATCTCAAGCTCGGTGCCTTCCAGCATGGGCAGGAACTCGCCGGGCGAGACCACGCCGCGTTGGGGGTGCTGCCACCGGGTGAGCGCTTCGGCACCCACTACGGTGCCGCTTTTCATGTCGACCTTGGGCTGCAGGTACAGCGTGAACTGGGCGTCCGCCAGCGCGCCTTGCAGGTGGCGCCCCTGTTCGCGCAGCAACTGCAGCGCGCGCTCCTGGGCCGCGTCGAATTGGTGGAATCGGTTGCGCCCGGCCTGCTTGGCGGCGTACATGGCCTGGTCGGCATGGCGCAGCAGGGTGTCTGCGTCGGCATCGTCCTGCGGGAACACGGTGTAGCCGATGCTGGCCGTGACGACCACGCGCTCGGTGTCCAGCGTGTAGGGGGCCGAGATGCTCTCCATCACCCGGTGCAGCATGCGCTCGCAGTCGTGCACGGATTCCAGCTCGGGCAGCAGGATCACGAACTCGTCGCCGCCCAGGCGGGCCACGGTGTCGAGCGGGCGCAGGGCGCGGGTCAGCCGGCCGGCCACCACCACCAGCAGGCGGTCGCCGGCGCCATGGCCCAGGCGGTCGTTCACGGGCTTGAAGCCGTCCAGGTCCAGGTAGGCCACGCCCAACGGAGTGCCGCGCTTGCGCGCCTGCGCCATGGAGTCCTGCAGCTTGCGCGCCAGCAGCACGCGGTTGGGCAGGCCGGTGAGCGCGTCGAAGAGTGCCAGTCGCTGCAGCAGGACCTCCTGCTCGCGCTGGGGGGTCACATCGATGGCCACGCCCAGCATGCGTTGGGCGCGGCCATGCGCGTCGGCGCCGACGATCTTGCCCAGGCTGCGCACCCAGCGCACGGCGTCTCCGGCCTGGTTCACCCGCCAGGTGGCGTCGAACGGGGTGCCGGGATGGGAGATGTGGCGCGCCATCTCGGCCGTGATGCGGTCGATGTCGTCGGGGGCGATGCCGCTCGTCCACTGGATGGTCGCGGGCGCCGCTTCAGGGGATTCGAGCGGTGGCAGCCCGCGCATGGTGCGCCAGCGGGTGTCGCCGCTCACGGCGCCGGTCTGCAGGTTCCAATCCCACAGGCCCAGCGACGCGGCCGAGATGGTGAGCGAGAGCAGTTCTTCGCGTTCGCGCACCTGCTCTTCGCTCCTCTTGCGGTCGGTGATGTCGTGCACCGAGAACAGCCAGCAGGGCTCCCCGTCGAACTGGGTGGCGCGCATGGACTGCAGCACCGTGCGGGGCGGGCCGCCGCGCACGTTCAGCGTGATTTCATAGCTGCCCAGGTGCCCCGTGCCGCCCTCGGCCTCCAGCAGGCGCGCGCGGTCTTCCTCGGTGAAGATGCCCAGTTCGATGGCGGTGCGGCCGATCGCCTGCTCGCGCGGTATGCCCAGCAGTTCCACCCACGCGGGGTTGATGTCCACATACCGCCCGTCGTTGCGGTGCGACAGGCCCATGGGGAAGGGCATGAGGTGAAAGATGCGCGAGAACCGTTCCTCGGAATGGCGCAGGCGCTGGTCCGAGCGTTTGGCCTCGTCGATGTCCTGCATCACGCCACGCACGCGGGTGACGCGGCCGTTCTCGACCACGGGCTCGCCCCGTGCGCGCACCCACACCTGGCGCCCGTCGGCGTGCAGCACCTCCATCTCCATGCTCCACTCGGTGCGCTCGCGGATGCTCTGGCGGATGCGCTCGCGCAGCGGCTCGCGGTAGTCCGGTGCCACCAGGCGGTCGATGTAGTCGTGGGGCAGCGGCGAGCCCGGGGGCAGGCCGTGGATGTCGAAGCACACGTCCGACCAGTACACCAGGCCGCGCCCGCGTTCGTCCTCCCAGGCGCCCAGGCGCGCCATGCGGCCGGCCTGCTGCAGCAGGCTGTTGAGGGCCCGCAGCTCGTCGCTGGTGCGATGGGCTTCGGTCATGTCGTGGAAGATGAAAACAAAGCAGTTCTCGCCATCCACAAGCACGGAGCGTGCCGACATGAGGCCCGGGATGCGCACACCCCGGCCCTGCGCCACCAGCGGCAGGCGGTCCACCCGGCCATCGCGCCGGAAGGTCTCGACCAGCCGGGCGCGTTCCTGCTCCGACGCCCAGATGTCGAGCTCGGTGGACGTGCGGCCGATCACATCCTCGCGCGGGCGGCCCAGCACCTCGCAAAAGGCCGGGTTCACGTCGATGTAGCGCCCGTCCGAGATGCGCGAGATGCCCGCCGGGTCGGGCAACGTCTGGTAGAAGGTCGTGTACTTGGCCTCGGACGAGCGCAGCGCATCTTCCACCTCGCGGTGGGCGGTGATGTCCACGTCCATGCCGATGAGGGCGGTGGGTCGGCCCTGGGCGTCGCGCCGGGCCACGGTGCCGCGCGACATCAGCCAGCGCCAGCGGCCATCGGTGTCCCGCACGCGGAACTCGGCCTCGTAGGTTTCGTCCAGCCCGTCCATGGCGCGCTCGAGCCGGGCGGCATTGCGCTCGGCGTCCAGCGGGTGGCGGCGCCCGTACCAGCGCTCCCACAGGCCTTTCGCATCGGCTTCTTCGCAGCTCACGCCGAAGGCCTCGTAGAACTTGCCGTGGCAGCGGAACTGGCGCTCGACCACATCCCATTCCCACCGGCCACCGCCCAGTGCGTCCATGGCCAGTTGCAGTTGCTGCTCGCGCTGCACCAGCGCCTCCTGGGTGCTGGTGCGCGCCATCTCTGCGCGGGCCTTGCCGGCCAGCAGCAGGCGGCCCACGCCCAGCATCAAAAAGCCTGCGCCGTGGTGCCAGGGCAGCGTGGTGGGCCAGGGTCCCAGGGTACCGGGCACCTGGTTGGCCAGCCACAGGCAGGCCGACACGGTCAGCGGCAGGGTCACCGTCAGGCCCGCGAGGGCGATCCACGCTGCAGACCGCAAAGGCAGGCGCCGCGATGCGCGCCGCCACAGCCAGGCCAGCAGCCAGGTGGCCCCCAGCACCATCACGGCGGGGGGCGTGGCGGACGGGGCCATGAACACCACGGCCAGCAGCGCAGCCAGGGCGGTGACGGCCGCCGGCAGTCCGCCGAAATACAGGCCCATGAACGCGACGACGGTGGGGTAGGCCACGATGCCCAGCTCGGGCGCGTTCCAGTGCAGGGCGGTGAAAGCTGTCGCCGACACCACGCCGCCTGCGGCGCCCAGCAGCCAGCGCGTGCGCCGGGACGGGCGCAGCGCTTCGTGCGGCGGCAGCCACTCCAGCACCAGCAGGAGCAGCATCAGCACGGTGCCCGCCATCAGGGTGTTGTTACCCATGGCGGTGTGCGAAGCGGTGGCAGACCTGCCAGGGGCTGATGGCCGTGGCGGCTGTCAGCGCCTTGGGCCGGGGGCAAACTGCGCCGGCACCGCATCCTGTGCTGTCGTCAAGCACAAGCATCCGGTCGCAGCAGCCCAGGGGAAAAACCATTCCCCGAGTTTATGGCTGTTCCGGCTGGGCGCGCCCGGGGCGCAGCGTCCTGATAAGCCCCGTTGACAGCAGCGTGCCGCAAACGATCACCAGCGCGCAGCCCACCATCCACGGCGTGATGCGCTCGCCCAGGAAGACGGAGCCGTACAGCACGGCGAACACCGGCGCGATGAAGGTCACCGCCAGCGCCCGGCTGGGGCCTGCACTCGCGATGAGTCGGAAGTACAGGATGTACGCAATGCCGGTGCACAGCACCGCCATGGCCACGATGGCGCCCCAGGCGCGCAGGCCCGGCATTTGCGCCGGCCACAGCCAGAGCGTGGGCAGCGCCAGGCCCAGCGCCGCGCCCAGCTGGCTGCCGGTGGCCGTGGCCAGCGGCGGAATGCCGGTGAGGTGGCGCCGCGCGAAGCTGGCCGACACCCCATAGAAGCACGACGCCAGCAGGCAGGCGGCAATGGCCCATTCAGCGCTGTCGGTCTTGAAGCCCGTGCCCGCCGGCGCGCGCCAGGCCAGCAGCGCAACGCCCACGAAGCCGAGCGCCAGGCCCGCCCATCGCAGCCGGTTGATGCGGTCACCCAGCCAGGCCCAGGCGATCAACGCGCCGAACAGCGGCACCGTGGCGTTCAGGATGGACGACAGCCCGGTGGCGATGTGCAGCACCGCCCAGGAGAACAGCGCGAACGGGATCGCCGAGTTGATGACGCCCGCGAACATGATGGGCCGCCAGTGCTGGCGGAAGGCGGGCCAGTGGCCCTGGCGCAGCATGATGGGCCACAGGAACACCGTGGCCAGCGCCACGCGCAGCCCGGCGGTGGGCAGCGGGCCGAACTCCGAGGCGCCCAAACGCATGAAGAGGAAGGATGACCCCCACAGCGCCGCCAGCAGAGTGAATTCGCCGATCCAGGCGGTGACGGGTTGGGTTCCCGGGCTGTTCATGCGTGCTCTTTCAGGGTTTGAATGTCGTGGTCGTCCGGCAGCCAAGGCTGCTGCCGCAGGTGCGGTGGCTGCGGGTGGCCGTGCCGGTGCGGCGCATGTTCCAGCGCCAGCAGGGCCGTTTTGCGGTCCAGCCCTCCAGCGTAACCGGTCAGGCTGCCGTCTGCACCGAGCACGCGGTGGCACGGCACGATCACGCTGACCGGATTGCGCCCCACGGCCGCGCCCACGGCGCGCACCGCCAGCGGCCGGCCCAGTTGCTGGCCGATGCGCCCGTAGCTGGTGGTGCCACCGCGGCCGATGGCCAGCAGCGCGCGCCATACGTCCTGCTGAAACGCCGTGCCGCCCGACAGGTCCAGCGGCACATCGAAACCATGCCGCTCGCCCCGCAGGTACTGCTGCAGCTGGCCTGCGGCCTCTTGCAGCAGGGTGTGGCCGGCCGCCTCGGCCCAGGCGCGATCGCCGTGCAGCAGGTGGACGGGCTCGTGCCGCTGGCCCTCGAACCAGACACCGCACAGGCCCGCGGGCGACGCGGCCAGGCGCACGGGGCCCAGGACTGTGCTGGCGCCCGCCTGCACGGTGTGGGGGTGGAAGAACATGGGTGAATCCTGTCGATTGATGAATAAAAATGCCCTCTACCGCTTGATAGGAAAGCGCTAGCAGCTATGTTTTTGATAGCTTTTCATGAAGTGGGCTGGTGGGAGCGGGTTGCGCCACGGCGGTGGTACCCGCAGCCCAGGCCCGCAGCACCGCATAGCTGCGCCAGGGGCGCCACGCCTGTGAGGCCTCCGTCGCCGCGCGGGCCGGATTCTTCTCGCCCTGCACCTGCAGCGCCTTGTGCAGGGCGACGTCGCCCGCCGGAAAGGCATCGGGCCAGCGCAGCACGCGCATGGCGATGTACTGCGCGGTCCAGTCGCCGATGCCGGGCAGGGCGCACAGCGCGGCGGTGGTAGCGGCCACGTCGGCGCCCGCCTGCAGCGCCAGGCCCCTGCCGTCCACCGCGCGGGCCAGCGCCACGATGGCGGCCTGCCGCTGGCGCACGATGCCCAGTTGGCCCAGGGTGTCGCCATCGGCCATGGCGAGCGTGGCTGCGGTGGGGAACAGCCGGTTCAGCGCAGGCCAGGGGGTGTCGATGGGCTCGCCCAGCCGCTCCACCAGGCGCTGCCCCAGCGTGCGCGCCGAGGCCACGGTGATCTGCTGGCCCAGCACCGCGCGCACCGCCAGCTCGAAGCCGTCGAACGCGCCGGGCACGCGCAGGCCGTCTCCGTCCGGGAAGTACGGGTGCAGCACGGCGTTGATGGCGGCCGGGTCGGCGTCCAGGTCCAGCATGGCGCGCACGCGGCGGATGACGAGCGGCAGCACCGGGTACAGGCTGTCGCTGGTCTGCAGCAGCACCTGGTGGCGGGCCGCGTCGAAGCGTGCGCTGAACCAGCCGGTGGTCTCCTGCGCCATGCCGGTGCATGCGGCCGGCAGCCGCACGGTGCGCCGCAGCGTGGCCTCGTGCGGCAGCACCCATTCGACGCCGTGGAACTGCCGCCGCTCGAAGAACGCCAGCAGCGCGCCCACATCGAACGGCGGGCGCCAGGCCAGGCGCAGTGTGCTGCCGGTGTCGTGTGACCCGGTTGTGCCTCCCTTGCTGGCCGGTGCGCCGCTGCGCCGCAGCTGGGTGGGGTTGAGCCCGTAGTGCCCCACAAAGGCCGCATTGAAGCGGCGCACGCTGGCAAAGCCGCTGGCCAGCGCCACCTGGGTCACGGGCATGCAGGTGTCGGTGAGCAGCTGCTTGGCGGTCAGCAGGCGGCGTGTCTGCAGGTACTGCAGGGGCGACACGCCCAGGGCCGCCTCAAAGATGCGGCGCAGGTGCCGGTCGCTCACGCCCAGCCGCTCGGCCAGGCGGGCCACCGTGGCGCCTCTTTCGGCCTGGGTGGTGGTTGCGGGTTGGGCAGGCCAGAGGTCCGGAGCATCCAGCAGCCGCACCGCCTGCTGCACCAGGATGCTGCTCGCATCCTGCACCGACCACACCAGGGCCTGGGGCGCCAGCTCGGGCCGGCAGCGCAGGCACGGGCGAAAGCCCGCGTGTTCCGCCTGGGCGGCCAGGGCGAAAAAGCGGCAGTTCTCGCGCCGCGGCGTGCGCACCGCGCACACCGGGCGGCAGTAGATGCCGGTGGAGGTCACGCCGGTGAAGAAATGCCCGTCGAAACGCGCATCCCGCGCCATCACTGCCAGGTAGCGGCCGTCATCCGGGGCGGTATCGGCAGCGGCGGCAGAGGGCGGGGCAGGGGAGGTCATGGGCCCGATCATAGGCAGTGGGCGCGTGCGCACTGGCCGTTTTCGGACATGTGCCTCCCTGGGCGGTTTTCGGGCCGCGGGGTGATTGCCCTGGGGCACGGAATGCCCCGCCTACAATGTGTCGGACTCCCTCTCATCCCTTCGCGAAAGGCCCCTACGTGCAACCCACGCCCGCCATTTTCAAAGCCTATGACATCCGCGGCATCGTGCCGTCCACTCTGAATGAAGACGTGGCCCTGGGCCTGGGACGGGCCTTTGGCACCGCCGCCCGCGCCGAAGGCCAGGCCACGGTGGCCGTGGGCCGCGACGGGCGCCTGTCGGGCCCGGCCATGTCGGCGGCGCTGATTCAGGGGCTGGTGGAAGCGGGCATCGAGGTGATCGATGTGGGCCTGGTGACCACGCCCATGCTGTATTTTGCGGCCAGCACGCTGTGCCACAGCGGCATCCAGGTCACGGGCAGCCACAACCCCAAGGACTACAACGGCTTCAAGATGGTGCTCAACGGCCGCGCCATCTATGGCGAAGAGATCCAGGGCCTGCGCCGCACCATGGAGCAGGAAAGCTGGCAGCTGCAGGCCGGCGGCTCGGTGCGGCATGTGGACGTGCTGCCGGCGTACACCGAGCGCATCGTGGGCGACATCCGACTCGCCCGCCCGCTCAAGGTGGTGGTGGACTGCGGCAACGGCATCGCCGGTGCATCGGCCCCCGGCATCTTCCGTGCGCTGGGCTGCGAGGTGGTCGAGCTGTTCTCCGAGGTGGACGGCAACTTCCCCAACCACCACCCAGACCCCAGCAAGCCCGAGAACCTGCGCGACCTGATCGAGGCCCTGAAGACCAGCGACGCCGAACTGGGCCTGGCCTTCGACGGCGACGGCGACCGACTGGGCATCGTGACCAAGGACGGCACCAACATCTTCCCCGACCGCCAGATGATGCTGTTCGCCCAGGACGTGCTCTCGCGCGTACCCGGCGGCGAGATCATCTTCGACGTGAAGTGCACCCAGCGCCTGGCGCCCGCCATTGCGGCGGCCGGCGGCGTGCCGGTGATGTTCAAGACCGGCCACTCGCTCATCAAGGCCCGCATGAAGGAGACGAATTCTCCGCTGGGCGGCGAGATGAGCGGCCACATCTTCTTCAAGGAGCGCTGGTACGGCTTCGACGACGGCACCTACGCGGGCTGCCGCCTGCTGGAGATTCTGAGCCGGTCGCAAGACCCGAGCGCCGTGCTCAACGCCTTGCCCACCAGCTTCTCCACCCCCGAGCTCAATGTCTCGTGCGCCGAGGGCGAGCCGCACCGCCTGACGGCCGAGCTGCAGGGCCTGGCCGCCGGCACCTTCTCGGCGCCCGCCACCGTGAGCACGATCGACGGCCTGCGGGTCGACTGGCCGGACGGCTTCGGCCTGATCCGCGCCAGCAACACCACGCCGGTGCTGGTGCTGCGCTTCGAAGGCCACACCCCCGAGGCGCTGGCGCGCATCGAGGCGGCCATGCTGGCGCTGCTGCACAAGGTCAAGCCCGACGCCCATGTGGGCGCTGCCAGCCATTGATGGGCGCCCTGGCCCTGTCTTTGACTGTCGTTGCCACCTTCTTTCACCGTTGATTTTGAGCGAGTTGCCTGCGTGAACCCACAGTTTTCGACCCCCTTGCGCGTTGCCGCCGCACAGTCGCCCTCCGTCCCGGGAGATGTGGCGCGCAACGTGCAGACCCACCTGGCCTATGTGCGGGTGGCGGCGAGCCAGGGGGTGCAGGTGCTGGTGTTCCCGGAGCTCTCGCTCACCGGCTACGAGCCGTCCGTGCTGGCCGCCAACGTGCTGCATGCCGACCACGCGGCGCTGGCGCCCCTGCGCCAGGCTGCGCGCGACCATGGCATGGCCCTGGTGGTGGGCGGCCCCGCCGCGCCGGTGCAGGACGGCGCACTGCCCGCCATCGGCGCCTGGGTGCTCCATGGCGACGGCAGCGCCGCGCTGTACCGCAAGCGCCACCTGCATGCCAGCGAAGAGTCCTTTGCCAGCCCGGGCACCGACGACGCGCAGGTGCACCTGCTGGCGGGCGAGCCCACGGGCATGGCGGTGTGCGCCGACATCACGCACCCCGAGCATGCCCGTGCCGCGCACGCGGCCGGTGCCACGCTGTACGCCGCCGGAGCGCTGGTCAGCCACCAGGGCTACGGCCCTGAATCCGAGTTGCTGCAGGGCTATGCGCGCGACCACGGCATGGCCGTGCTGCTGGCCAACTACAGCGGGCCGTCTGGCGGCTACGTCAGCGCCGGCGGCAGTGCCTTCTGGGAGGCGGGTGGCCGCTGCGTGGTGGCGGCCGATGGCGACGTGCCCTGCATCGTGTGGGCGGCGCGCGGCGACAGCGGCTGGAGCGGCGGTGTGGTGTCGGTCGACCTGCACCTCGCCGCGGCATGAACCCGGCCCGCGCCCTCTATTCGGTGGTCACCTGGGGCGCACAGCCCCTGCTGCGCCGCAAGCTGCGCCGCCGCGCCCAGGCCGAGCCCGGCTACGGCCACGCGATTGGCGAGCGGTTTGGCCGCTACCCGGCGCCCATCGACAGCCTCATGCCCCACAGCAGCTCCGACCCGCTGGGCCGGTTCGTGTGGATCCACGCCGTGTCGCTGGGCGAAACCCGCGCCGCCGCCATCCTGCTGGCCGCGCTGCGCCAGGAGCTGCCGGGCATGCGCCTGCTGCTCACCCATGGCACTGCCACCGGCCGCGCCGAGGGCGAAAAGCTGCTGCTGCCCGGCGACGTGCAGGTGTGGCAGCCCTGGGACACGCCCGGCGCGGTGGCGCGCTTTCTGCGCAAGTTCCGCCCGGCCATCGGCATCCTCATGGAAACCGAGGTCTGGCCCAACCTGGTGGCGGGCTGCCGCCGGCGCAACGTGCCGCTGGTACTGGCCAATGCCCGGCTGAACGCCAAGTCGCTGCGCAATGCCCAGCGCCTGGCCCCGCTGGCGCGCCCCGCCTATGCCGGACTGTCGGCCGTGTGGGCCCAGACCGAGGACGACGCCAGTCGGCTGCGCGCCATCGGCGCCAAGGTGCGCGGCGTGTTCGGCAACCTGAAGTTCGACGTGGTGCCAGACGCCCGCCTGCTGGCGCAAGGCCGCACCTGGCGCGACCAGGCTGCACGCCCGGTGGTCATGCTGGCCAGCAGCCGCGAGGGCGAGGAAGCCATGTGGCTGGAGAATTTCAAGCAAAAAACGGCGCTACCGCTGGCTGGGCAAGCGCAAGGCGCTATCAATAATGAAGCATCGGGCGATGGTGATGCCACCGCCCGCAGCGTGCAGTGGCTCATCGTGCCGCGCCACCCGCAGCGCTTTGACGAGGTGCACCAGTTGTTGCTGCACGCTGGCCTGACCGTGTCCCGCCGCAGCACCTGGGCAGGGTCGCCCCCGGCCGCCGACGTGTGGCTGGGAGACTCGCTGGGTGAAATGACGCTGTACTACGGCCTGGCCCACGTGGCGATGCTGGGCGGCAGCTACGCGCCGCTGGGCGGGCAAAACCTCATCGAAGCCGCCGCCTGCGGCTGCCCGGTGGTGCTGGGCCCGCACACCTTCAATTTTGCGCAAGCGGCGGAGCAGGCCTGCGCAGCAGGTGCTGCCCGCCGGGTGCCGGACATGGCTGGCGGCGTGGCACAAGCAGTTGCGCTGGCGCTCGACCCCGAACTGCAAAAGAGCGCCAGCTACCGCGCCAGCCGCTTTGCCGACGACCACCGGGGCGGGGCGTTGGCCACGGCGCAGGCCGTGCTGGGCATCGTGTTGCCCGCCAGGTCCATGGCCTCTGGCGGCTGACACGACCGTGCGCGCCACCGCTGTGGCTGTCGCTGCCGGCTGCTGCCAGTGCCTGCCCGTGAAGACGATCTTCGGCGGGGCAGCGCGTGGCGGCTTGACTTATCGGACCAGTAACGCGTTGATCGCCTCGACATCCTGCTGCGTCAGCGTGCCGGCCGCCTGGCGCAGCTTCAGTGTGCCCAGCAGCACGTTGTAGCGGGCCTGGGCCAGGTCGCGCTTGGTCTGGAACAGCTGGCTTTGGGCGTTCAGCACGTCGATGTTGATGCGCACACCCACCTGGTAGCCGAGCTTGTTGGCGTCCAGCGCGCTCTGGCTGGAGGCTTCGGCCGCTTCGAGCGCTTGCACCTGGCCCTGGCCGGACTGCACGCCGAAGAACGCTGCGCGGGTGGCCTGGGCCACGTTGCGGCGGGTGGTTTCGAGGTCGGCGGCGGCCTTGTCTTCCAGCGCCAGGGTTTCACGGATGCGGTTTTGCACCGAGAAGCCGGCAAACAGGGGCAGATTCAACGCCACGCCCACGCTGGCGTTGTTGGTGCGGCTGTTCACGCCCGGGGATGTGACGGTACCGTTGGGGTTGCGCGTGACGTTGTAGCCCGCCTGCAGGTCCACCGTGGGCAGGTGGCCGGTCTCGGCCTTCTTGGTCTCCAGCCGCGCAATGTCGAGCGCGATGACTGCCTGGCGCACGCCGGGCTGCTGGTCGCGGGCGGTGTCCACCCACAGGGCCACATTGTCGGGTTGCACGGTGGGCAGCGGCACGGGCAGGGCGAGCGGCTTAGGGGTCGTACCGGTGATGCCGACGAGCTGGTCGAGCGCCAGGCGCTTCACACGCAGGTCGTTCTCGGCCGCGATCTCCTGCGCGATCACCAGGTCGTAGCGGGCCTGGGCTTCGCGCGAATCGGTGACGGTGGTGGTGCCCACCTCGAAATTGCGCTTGGCCGATGCCAGCTGCTCGGACACGGCGGCTTTTTGCGCCTGCACGAAGGTCAGCGTGTCCTGTGCAGCCAGCACGTCGAAGTACGCCTGGCTCACGCGCACCAGCAGGTCCTGCGTGGCGGCGTCGAGCTGCGCCTGCGCCACGTCGATGCCGCGCTGGCTCTGCTCCAGGTTGATGCGGTTGGCGGGGCGGAACAAGGGCTGCGACGCCTGCACGCCCACGGTCTGCTGCGTGCCGGTGTTCTCGACCGGAGGTCGGCTCAGTTCCACATTGGCCCGGCTCAGGCCGGCTGTCAACCCGGCGGTGGGCAGCAGGCCGGCACGGGCTTGGTCGGCACGGCGCGCCGCTGCATCCAGTTGCGCACGGGCCGACTGCCAGGCCGTGTCGTAGGTGCGGGCCGATTCCACCACTTCCAGCAGGCTCTGGGCGTGCACGGGTGCACACAGGGCCGTGGCCAGCAAGGTCCCCAGTGCCAGGGACAGGGGTGACAAAGGATGTGGCCGGAGCGGGGTCGTCATGAAAGTCCTTCGGAGAAGTCTGCGGATCGGAGGGTGGGAGACAGAAAGAACAGGCTGGGAACGTCGGGGCGGCGGCAGCGGGCTTCAGTACCGGGGCACGGCCGGGTCGTTCTCATGCGACCACACGTCGATGCCGCCCGTGATGTTGGCCAGGCGCTCGAACCCGTGGTGCTCCAGAAAGGACGCCACGCGCAGGCTGCGGGCGCCGTGGTGGCACAGGCAGGCAATGGGGCGCGCGGGGTCGAGTTCGTCCAGGCGTCCGGTCAGCTCACCCATGGGGATGGCGACCAGCTCGAAACCGTCGGCGCGCACGCTCGCGGTTTGCAGCTCCCAGGGCTCGCGCACGTCCAGCACCACGGGCTGGCTGCCTTCGGGGGCCGAGGCGAACCAGGCAGACAGCTGGGCGGGGCGGACGTGGTCGATCATGCAGAACTCCGAAAGGAAAAATCAGACGCTGAAAATCAGAACGTGAAGCCGGATGGCTCGGGGAAGCCGACCAGGCGCGGCGCGATGGTGTCCCAGGGCGACGTGGTCTCGAAACGGTCGCCGGTGCGGCGCGTCAGGGTGAAGCGCATCACGGGCTCGCTGCCCACGATGGCGCCCAGGCGGCCGCCGTCGCGCAGCTGCGAGAGCAGGGCGGCAGGCACTTCGGCCACGGAGCCGCTGAGCACGATCACATCGAACGGGCCATCAGGGATGGGGTCGCGGGCGCCGTCGGCCTGGCGCACGTCGGCGTTCTGGATACCGGCATCGCGCAGGTTCTCGCGGGCCATCTCGGCCAGCTCTGCGTTGATTTCCAGCGACACCACGCGCTCGGCGCGGTGGGCCAGAAGGGCGGCCATGTAGCCCGAACCTGTGCCAATCTCCAGCACGCGGTCGGTCGGCTTGATCTGCAGGTCCTGCAGGATGCGCGCTTCCACACGGGGCTGCAGCATGCTGTGGCCCAGGCGCACGGCCTCTTCGGCGTCGTTGCCCAGCAGGGGCACTTCGATGTCCATGAACGCCATGCTGCTGTAGGCCGGCGGCACGAACTGTTCACGGCGCACCACGGCCAGCAGTTCCAGCACGTCGAAGTCGAGCACGTTCCACGGACGGATCTGCTGCTCGATCATGTTGTAGCGGGCCTGGGCGACGGGGTCGCTGATGTTGGCAGAGGTGTTCAGGGGCATGTTCATGGGATTTCTCCGTGGGGCGGGTGCAGGGCCGATCGGAACGATCAGGACAAACCCTCGATTTTAGGGGGCGTTGCGCGGGCGCTGCCGAATTTGCGGCGGGCCCAGCCTGCCAGGTCGTCCATGTAGCAATAAACCACCGGCACCACCACCAGCGTGAGCAGCGACGAGGTGATGACGCCGCCGATCACCGCCTGGCCCATGGGCGCACGCTGCTCGGAGCCTTCGGACAGCGCAAACGCCAGCGGCACCATGCCGAAGATCATGGCCAGCGTGGTCATGAGGATGGGGCGCAGCCGCACGCGCGCGGCCAGCAGCAGGGCGTCCGCGCGGGGCAGGCCGGGCACGGTGCGGCCCTCGTCGTTCACGTGTTCCTCGCGGGCACGGATCGCAAAGTCCACCAGCAGAATGGCGTTCTTGGTCACCAGGCCCATCAGCATCACCACGCCGATGATGGAGAACATCGACAGCGTGGAGCGGAACATCAGGAGCGCCAGCACCACGCCGATCAGCGTGAGCGGCAGCGAGGTCATGAGCGCCAGCGGCTGCAAAAAGCTCTTGAACTGGCTCGCCAGGATCATGTAGATGAAGATGATCGCCATGGCCAGTGCCGAGATGGCGTAGCCGAACGATTCGGCCATGTTCTTGGTGGAGCCGCCGAACTGGTAGCGGTAGCCCGGCGGAAAGCTCACGCCCTCCAGCGCCTTCTTGATGTCGTTCGACACCTCGCCGGCCGAGCGCTGCGACACGTTGGCGTTCACCGCCACCTCGCGGGTCAGGTCGCGCCGGTTGATCTGGTTGGCGCCGGTGGACTCGGTCACGCTGGCCACCTGGTTCAGGCGCACGATGCGCGTGGTGCCGTCGGCGTTGGCCAGGGCGAACGGCAGGCGCTCCAGGTCTTGCGGGGCGGTGCGGGCCTCGGGGGCCAGGCGCACGTTCACGTCGTAGGTCTGGTCGTCCGGCGCGCGCCAGTTGCCCACGGTGGTGCCGGCTACCAGGGTGCGCAGCGATGCGGCCATCTGCGACACCGACAGGCCCAGGTCCGACGCCGCATCGCGCCGCACGTCGAGCGCGATGACCGGCTTGTTGGGCTTGGCGCTGGTGTCCAGGTCCACCAGGCCGGGGATGCCGCGGATCTTCTCGGTCACCACCTTGGTCAGGCGCTCCAGCTCCTGCAGGTCCGGGCCCTGCAGCGAGAACTCCACCTGCTTTTGGCCGCCCACGGCGTCCAGCAGGCCCACGTGGGTGATGGTGATGCCAGGCACGGTCTTCAGGCGCTCGCGCAGCACGTCGGACATCTGGTCCACGCTGCGGCTGCGGTCCTTGCGGTCCACCAGGCGCACGTAGATGTTGGCGTAGATCTTGCCCTGCGCGCTGCCGGTGTTGATGGTGGACAGCGTGTAGCGCACCTCGGGCATCTCGCGCAGGATGCCTTCCACCTGCCGTGCCTTGGCCTCGGTGGCTTCCAGCGACGAGCCGACGGGCGTGTAGAAGTTGAGCGAGGTTTCGGAGAAATCGGCCTTGGGCACGAACTCGGTGCCCAGCAGCGGCACCATGAAGATGCTCAGCACGAAGACGGCCAGCGCTATGGCCATCGTCGCCACCTTGTGCACCAGCGACCAGCGCAGGATGCGCTGGTAACCCTCGGCCAGCGCCTCGGTGGCACGGTCGAACCAGCCGGTGACACGGCCGATGGTCTTGTCGTAGAAGGTGACGGGCCCGGTCTTGTGGCCATGCCCGTGGATGCTGGGGTCGTGCCAGATGCTCGACAGCATCGGGTCGAGCGTGAAGCTCACGAACATCGAGATCATCACCGCCGCGACGATGGTGATGCCGAACTCGTGAAAAAACTTGCCAATGATGCCGCCCATGAACCCGATGGGCATGAACACCGCCACGATGGACAGCGTGGTGGCCAGCACCGCCAGGCCAATCTCCTGCGTGCCGTCCATGGCCGCGTTGTAGGCCGACTTGCCCATCTGCACGTGCCGCACGATGTTCTCGCGCACCACGATGGCGTCGTCGATCAACAGGCCCACGCACAGGGAGAGCGCCATCAGCGTGATCATGTTGATGGTGAAGCCGAACATGTTCATGAACAGGAACGTGCCGATCAGCGCGATCGGCAGCGTGAGCCCGGTGATCACGGTGGAGCGCCAGGAGTTCAGGAACAGAAAGACGATCAGCACCGTGAGGATGGCGCCCTCGATCAGCGTCTGGCGCACGTTGTTCACCGCCACGCGGATGGGTCGGGCGCTGTCGCCGATGGTCTCCAGGCGCACGCCGGGGGGCAACTGGTTCTTGAGCTCTGCCACGGCCGCGGTGAGGCCGTCCACCACCTCGATGGTGTTCTCGCCCTGCGACTTCTGCACCGACAGCAGCAGCGTGCGCTGGCCGTTGTACAGGGCGAGACTCTCCACTTCCTGGGCGCCATCGTTGACCCGGGCGACCTGGTCCAGGCGGACGGGGGCCGCATTCTTGCGCGCCACGATGATCTTGCCGAAGTCCTCCGGCCGCTCCATGCGCGCGTCGATCTGCACCACGCGGTCTTGCGCCAGCGACCGGATGGAGCCGACGGGCAGGTCCTGGTTCTCGTTGCGCACGGCCTGGGCCACCTGGTCGGGCGTCACGCCGAAGGCTTCGAGCGCCTGCGGGTTCAGGTAGATGTTGATCTCGCGCTTGGTGGCACCCACCAGGTTCACGGCACCCACGCCGCGCACGTTCTCCAGGCGCTTTTTCAGCACCTGCTCGGACCAGGTGGTCAGCTCCACCGCGCTGCGCTGCGTGCCGCCCGCCTTGTCATCCGGCAGCACGGCCAGCGACCACACGGCGCGGCTGGCGGGGTCGAAGCGCAGCACGCGCGGCTCCTTGACCTCGGTGCGCAGCAGGGGGCGCACGGTGGCCACCTTCTCGCGCACGTCCTCGGCGGCCTTGCGGCCGTCGATGTGCAGCTGGAACTCGATGATGACCACCGCAGTGCCTTCGTAGCTGCGCGAGGTCAGGGCGTTGATGCCGGCGATCGAGTTGACGCCTTCCTCGATCTTCTTGGTGACCTCGCTCTCCACGATTTCGGGCGATGCACCGGGGTAGTCCACGGTGACCACGACCACCGGAAAGTCGATGTTGGGGAACTGGTCGACCTTCAGGCGCTGGTACGAGAACAAACCCAGCACCACGATGGCGAGCATCACCATGGTGGCGAACACAGGGTTCTTGAGGCTGACTTGGGTGAACCACATGGGGTGCGGGCCGGTCAGGGAGCAGCGCGGGGCGCCGATGCTGACGCGCCCGCCGGGGCCGCTGCGGCAGTGGTCACCGCCGTGCCTTCACGCAGTTGCCCGATGCGCCCGTCGATCACCGGCGTGCCTTCTGCCACGCCCTGGACGGCGACCCAGGTCTGGCCGTTGACCACCGAGCGCGCGCCGGTCTTGACCTCGGCGTACGCGATGCGGCCGTCCTTGACCGTCTGCAGGTAGGGCGCGGGCTTGTCGGTGCGCACGGCGTCCAGCGGCACGGTCAGCACCTCGGCACGGCCGGTGTCGAGCGTGCCCTGCACGAACAGGCCCTGGCGCAGCGGCGTGTCGCCCTTGGCCTGGTCCACCCGCAGGTAGACCGGCACGGTGCGGCTGCCGGCCTGCGCGCTGGGGTTGATGCGCGCCACGGTGGCAGGCACCGGGGTCGCTGTGCCGTCGACGGTCAGCAGCGCCTTCTGGCCCACGCGCACGGCCAGCGAATCGGCCGGGGTGAGCAGTGCTTCCAGTTCCAGCCGCGACAGGTCCACCACTTCGATGATGCGGGCGTCCACGGCCACGCGCTCGCCCGGCTGGGCCAGGCGCTGGGCCACCAGGCCGGTGATGGGACTGTTGAGCACGGTGTCGTCCAGCGACTTGCGCGCCACGTCGGCGGCCGACACGGCGGCCTGGTAGCTCGACTGCGCGGATTCGAGGCTGGCCTGCGATGTGACCAGCGCGGTGGGCGAGATGAAGCCCTGGTCCACCAGCGCGCGGTTGTTGGTGTACTGGCGCTGGTTGATGTCCACCTGCGACTTGGCCGCGTCGGCCTGCTGCTGCGCCTGGCGCAGGCGGGCCCGGGCCTCGGTGGGGTCGATGCGGGCCACTTCCTGCCCGGCCTTGACGCTGTCGCCCTCGCGCAGCGTCAGGCCTTGCAGCTCGCCGCCCACGCGCGCCTTGACCATGGCCGATTCGACCGCACGCAGCGAGCCGGACACCGGCACCCCGAGCGTCAGGTTCTGGCGCCGCACCAGGATGATCTCGTCGGCCGCCAACTGCAGCGGTGCCTGCGCCTTCTGGGCCGACGCTTCGGCCAGCGCTTTTTGCTGGGCCTGGCGGGCCGCCATGCCGCGCCAGGCGCCCCCGCCGACCAACACGACGACGACGGCTGCTGCCATCCAGGGAATCCAGCGTTTCATGGTCAGGTGCCGCGTGAGGAAGGGGAGGGGGCGGCAGTGGCGGGGCCATCGGCCCGCACCAGCAGCCCATGGAGCACGTTGTCGATCTGCGCCTCGATGAATTTCTCGGGGTCCAGGTCCATGCCTTCGGGAATGCACACCGACACCGAGTGCTTCCACATCATGAGGAAGATCATCGGTGCCAGCACCACGTGCACGATGTAATCGAGCGACACGGGACGGAACTCGCCGCGCTCGATGCCGCGCTCGATGATGCGGCGCACCAGCCCCTGGCCGGGCAGGATCACCTCCTGCCGGTAGAACTGCATGATTTCCGGGAAGTTCTGCGCCTCGCTGAACATCAGCTTGGTGATGCCCGACGCCTTGGTGGAGCCGATGCGCTCCCACCAGACCTGGTAGCAGTAGCGCAGCAGCTCGGTGGTGCTGCCCTCGAAGGTTTCGAGCTCCTGCGTCCACTCTTCGAAGCGGCCCGCGATGTTCTGGCGCACCACAGCCTTGAAGAGTTCTTCTTTGCTGGGGAAGTACAGGAACAGCGTGCCCTTGGACACTCCGGCCCGCGCGGCGACCTCGTCCACACGCGTGGCCGCAAAGCCTTTTTCGACAAAAAGGTCCAGCGCTGCCTCCAGCAATTCGCCGGGGCGGGCTTCCTTGCGGCGCTCGCGTTTGGTTCCGGCAGAAGGGGGTGGGGAGGCTGAGGTCAAAGGGGGTGCGTAGTTAATGACTGACTGGTTAGTAATGTAGCAAGGGTGTGTGCTGGCGTCAATTCGTTGGTGCCCGGCAGACCGCAAAACCGACACGCAGGCGGCACCTGCGGGTAAACCCCGAGCGTGCGGATTTTGGGCCGCGAAGGCGCCCTGGCAGGGGCGTTCATCGACGCCCCGTGGTGGTGCGCCGTGCTGCTGCAGGCCCCGTCTTTGTGCAAAAGCGCGCTCCAAAAAAGGGAGCGCCTTGCGGGCTGTGGCTCTCTGGCGCAAATGTCCTTAAAACAGGACCAAACGACCCTAAATGTCTTATTGACAGGACATTACCGATGCTTGACGATGAACCCCATGTCGCCCAAGCTGCCACTGCCCAAGTACCACCAGATCTACTTGGTGCTGCGCGAGCAATTGCAGGAAGGCCACTTCGCCGCGGGCCTGCCGGGCGAGCTGGCGCTGATGGAGCAGTTCTCCGTGGCCCGCGTCACCGTGCGCCGCGCGCTGGAGCTGCTGCAGGGCGAAGGCCTGATCTCGCGCCAGCCCGGCCGCGGCACCCGGCCTGTGCCGCAGCCCGACGCAGGGCAGGGCAGCGTGGACGGCTCCCCCCACAGCAACCGCGCGCAACTGACGGGCCTGCTCGAAAACCTGGTCAGCATGGGCTTGCGCACCTCGGTCAAGGTGCTCGATGTGGAGACGGTGACGGCCTCTCGCGCCGTGGCCGGTGCGCTGCAGATCGCCGTGGGCGATTCGGTGCAGAAGGCAGTGCGGGTGCGCAGCACGCGTGAGGGCCCGCTGTCGCACATCACCACCTATGTGCCTGCCGACATCGCCCGCCAGTTCGGCCGGCGCGAACTGGCCCGCAAGCCCATCCTGGTGCTGCTGGAGGAATCCGGCGTGAAGGTGGGCCGCGCCCACCAGACGATTTCCGCCAAGCTGGCCGATGCCGTCGTCGCCCGCCACCTGGATGTGGCCGTGGGCTCGGCCCTGCTGGCGGTGCGCCGCCTGATCCTGGACGACCAGGAACGGCCGGTGCAATGGCTGCACGGCCTGTACCGGCCGGACCGCTACGAATACGAGATGCAGCTGTCGCGCGTCGGCAGCATCGACGCCAAGGTCTGGGTCAGCAAAGAGCTGTCCGCCCAGTTCCACTGATCACAACGACCGCCCCCCGACCCACCCCCCAAGGAGAACGCCCATGAGTAACCGCCGCCATTTCCTATCCCAGTCGGCTGCCGCCGCATCGGCCCTGGCCTTCCCCCTGGTGGGCGGGGCCCAGGCCAAGGCCATCAAGGTGGGTGTGCTGCACCCGGTGACGGGCGCGCTGGCGTACTCGGGCCAGCAGTGCCGCGAGGGCGCGATGATGGCCATCGAGGACATCAACAAGGCCGGTGGCATCAAGTCTCTGGGCGGCGCCAAGCTCGAGGCCCTGCTGGGCGACGCGCAGTCGCAGCCCCAGGCCGGCGCGGCCGAGGTCGAGAAGATGAACGAGGCGGGCGTGTCCGCCGTGGTCGGCGCCTTCGCGTCGGCCATCTGCCTGGCCACCACGCAGGCCGCCGCCAAGTACAACCTGCCGCACATCGTGGACGTGGGCGTGGCCGACCAGATCGTGGAGCGGGGCCTCAAGAACACCTTCCGCTTCGGTCCCGGCTACAAGAAGTGCACCGAGACGGCCATGGCCAACCTGCACGTGCTCAACACCGCCGCCGGCAAGCCAGCCAAGACGGTGATGATCATCCACGAGGAATCGCTGTTCGGCTCCGGTACGGCCCAATTGCTGTCGCGCGAGCTGCCGGGCTACGGCTACGAGGTCAAGGAAGTCGTCAAGCACGCCAACCCCACGCGCGACTTCAACAACATCGTGCTGCGCATGAAGGCGGTCAACCCCGACATCGTGATCCCCGCCAACTACTACAACGAGTACGCGCTGCTGGTGCGCACCATGCAGCAGCAAAAGGTCACGCCCAAGGCCATCTACTCGGTGCTGGGCGGCGCCGCGTCGAGCTACAAGTTCGTCAAGGAGTTTCCGGACGCAGCCAACGGCATCATCGACTGCAACCACTGGTTCAACCCCAAGGACAAGCGCGCGCAGGACCTCAAGAAGCGGGTGGAGGCCAAGGGCCTGTTCTTCAGCTACGAGCTGTTCATGACCTACACGTCCATGTGGCTGCTGGCCGATGCCCTGGAGCGCGCCAAGTCGATGGACCGCGCCGCCCTGATCGACGCGCTGGAAAAGAGCACGTTTGCCGACCACATCATGCCGTACGGCCCCACCAAGTTCGTCGCCGGACAGAACCAGGGAGCCCAGCCACTCATGACCCAGGTGCTGAACAAGGACATCAAGGTCATCATCCCGCGCGACTACCGCGAAGCGGACCCACTCTTCCCCCTGAAGGCCTGAGAACCCCACCTCCGGCCATGCCTGCAACGGCCAGCGCGGCGCCAGAGCACCTGGTGCCAGGCCGCGCCTTTGCCTGAACAGCCGGACACACCACACCCATGTTCGATCTCAGCATCCTCTTCCCCTCGGTCCTGAACGGCCTGACGACCGGCGCTGTCTACGCGCTGATCGCCCTGGGCCTGACCTTGATCTACGGCGTGCTGCACATCATCAACTTCGCGCACGGCGCGTCGCTGATGTTGGCGCTGTACGCCGTCTACCTGCTCAAGCAGCACTGGGGGATCGACCCCTACCTGGCGCTGCCCATCGTGGTGCCGGGCATGTTCGCCCTGGGCTACGTGCTGCAGCGCGTGGTCATCAACCGCGCCAGCCACGGCAAGGACGAGAACATCCTGCTCGTCACGCTGGGCATCTCCATCGTCATGGAGAACCTGGCGCTGCTGTTCTTCAAGTCGGACACGCGCACCATCGAGACCAGCTACACCCTCACCACCGTGGCCATCGGCCCGGCGATGATCGCGCTGCCCAAGCTCGTGTCCTTTGCTGGCGCGCTGGTCGTATCGGGCCTGCTGCTGTGGATCGTGGGGCGCACCGACCTGGGCCGGGCCATCCGCGCGGTGGCGCGCGAGAAGCACGGCGCCAAGCTCATGGGCATCCATGTGGACCATGTCTACGCCATGAGCTTCGGGATCGGCCTGGCCTGCCTGGGCGCGGCCGCGTGCTTTCTGCTGCCGGCCTACTACGTCAACCCGCAGGTGGGCAGCGGCTTCGTGCTGGTGGCCTTCACCATCGTGGTGCTCGGCGGCATGGGCAGCTTCACCGGTGCGCTGGTGGGCGGGCTGCTGATCGGCGTGGTGGAGTCGCTGGGCGGCCTGTACCTGGGCGAATCGCTGGGGCAGATCGGCATCTTCGCCATCTTCATCGCCGTGCTGCTGTTTCGCCCGCAGGGCCTGTTTGGAGCCCGTCAATGAAGCAGCTCGCATCCATCGCTCTCTTCGCGCTGGCCGTGTCGGCCATTACCTTCGCGTCCGACTCCGGCGTGCTGCTGAACTTCATCATGATGGCCCTGTATGCCGCCTTGCTGGCGCAGGCCTGGAACATTCTGGGCGGCTTCGGCGGGCAGTTCTCGTTCGGCCATGCGCTGTTCTTCGGCACGGGCGCATACATCCAGGCCATTGCGCAGATGCAGGGCGGCATCAACGCCTGGGTGGCGCTGCCCATGGCCGTGGGCGGCAGCGCGCTGGTGGGGCTGTTCGTGGGCGGGCTGTCGTTCCGCTACGGGCTCAAGGGCTCGTACTTCGCGCTGGTCACCCTGGCTTTTGCCGAGGTGTTCCGCATCCTGGCGCTGTCGGTGCCGTTCACCGGCGCGGGCGTGGGCCTGATGCTGCCGCTCAAGGAATCGGTGGCCAACATGCAGTTCGGCTCGCGCAAGGGCTATGTCTTCCTGATCCTGGCGCTGGTCACGCTGGCGCTGCTGGCCAGCTGGTGGCTCAAGAACTCTCGCTTCGGTGCCTGGCTGCAGGCCGTGCGCGACAACGAAGACGCGGCCCGCGCCATCGGCGTCAATCCGTTCACCGTGAAGATGGGCGCCATCGCGCTGTCGGGCGGCTTCATGGGCGCGGCAGGGGCGTTCTATGTGCAGGTGTTCCAGTACATCGACCCGGGCATCGCCTACGGCTCGGTGACCTCGGTGGAAGCCCTGGTGGCGGCCATCGTGGGCGGCATCGGCACCATCTGGGGGCCAGTGCTGGGCGCCTTGGTGCTGCACGTGCTGGCCGACCTCACGCGCAACCTGTTCGGCCAGCTGCCCGGCATCAACATGGTGATCTACGGGGTGGTGCTGGTGGTCATCGTCATGTTCCTGCCGCGCGGCATCGCGGGACTGGGACAGTCGGTGGTGCATCTGTGGAAACGTTCGGGAGGCCGCCATGGCCAATGACCTGCTGACTCTGACGGGGCTGGGCAAGTCCTTCGGCGGCCTGAAGGCCGTGCAGAACGTGAGCCTCACCGTACCCGAAGGCTCGCTCACCGCGCTGATCGGCCCCAATGGCGCCGGCAAGACCACGTTGTTCGCGCTGATGACCGGCTTCGTGAAGCCTGACGCGGGCAAGGTGCAGTTCGCCGGGCGCGACATCACCGGCCAGGCGCCGCACCTCAATGCCCGGCTGGGCATGGCGCGCACCTTCCAGATCGTGCAGCCCTTTGCCGCCCAGACCGTGCGCGAGAACATCGCCGTGGGCGCCCATCTGCACGAGCCGCGCCGCGCGGCAGCGCTGGCGCTGGCCACCGACGTGGCGGCGCGCGTGGGCTTGACGGCGCAGCTGGACAAACCCGCATCCGACCTGACCGTGGCCGGGCGCAAGCGGTTGGAGCTGGCGCGCGCGCTGGCCACCCGGCCGCGCCTCTTGCTGCTGGACGAAGTGCTGGCCGGCCTCAACCCCCAGGAGATTGCCGAGATGATTCCCGTGGTGCGCGGTATCGCGCAGGGCGGCGTGACGGTGCTGATGATCGAGCACGTCATGCAGGCCGTGATGAACCTGGCCGAGCACGTGTGGGTGCTGGCGCAGGGCCAGTTGATCGCCGAGGGCAACCCCGGCAAGGTCACGTCCGACGAGCGCGTGATCGAAGCCTACCTGGGCCACGGCACCGCAGCCCGCCTGCGCGCCGCCGCTGCCTCCTCCTCCTCGAAGGAGGCCGCATGAGCACGGGCCCACTGCTGGATATTGCGGGCCTGCGCGGCGGTTATGGCCGTGTGGAAGTGCTGCGCGGGGTGGACCTGCAGGTGAACCCGGGCGAAACCGTGGCCCTGCTGGGCAGCAACGGCGCGGGCAAGTCCACGCTCAACAACGTGGTCTGCGGCATCTACCCGACCTGGGCCGGGCGCGTGGCCTTTGGCGGCGCCGACCTGAGCGGTGCGCACTACACCGAGGTCGTCAAGGCCGGGCTGATCCAGGTGCCCGAAGGGCGCAAGATCTTCCCGAACCTGAGCGTGCTGGAAAACCTGTCGCTCGGCAGCTTCTCGCGCGCCCGGGAGCGCCGCGCCGAGAACATCGACAAGGTGTTCGCCACCTTCCCGCGGCTGAAGGAGCGCACCGCACAGCTGGCCGGCACCATGAGCGGGGGCGAGCAGCAGATGCTGGCCATCGGCCGCGGCCTGATGGCCGAGCCGCGCCTGTTGATCCTGGACGAGCCCTCGCTGGGCCTGTCGCCCCTGCTGGTCGAAGAGATGTTCGGCCTGATCCGCCAGTTGCGCTCCACGGGCCTGGCGGTGCTGCTGGTCGAACAGAACGTGGGGCAGTCGCTGGAGATCGCCGACCGTGCATACGTGATGGAAAACGGGAGCATCCGCTTTTCCGGCGCGCCCGACGAACTGCTGCGCAGCGACGAACTGCGCCGGGCCTATCTGGGCCTTTGAGAAGGAGACAACCACATGACCATTCCACGCCGAAAACTGCTGCTGGCGTTGCCCGCCGTGCTTCCGCTCGGGCAGGCCCTGGCGCAGAACGCCCCCATCCGCATCCTGGTGGGCGCGCCTGCCGGCGGCTCCACCGACACGCTGGCGCGCAACCTGGCCACCGAGATGGGTCGCCAGCTCGGCCGCACCGTGGTGGTGGAAAACCGCCCGGGCGCGGGTGGCAACATCGCGGCCGACGCGGTGGCCAAGGCCGTGCCGGACGGCAACACGCTGCTGATGAGCTTCACGAGCCACGCCATCAATGCCAGCTTGTACCCGTCGCTGCCGTTCGACCCCATCAAGGACTTCACGCCGCTGACCTGCGTGGCGACCTCGCCGTCCATCCTGGTGGCCAACCCCGCGGTGCCGGCCAAGGATGTGCGCGAGCTGATCGCACTGGCCAAGGCCAGGCCGGGCCAGCTCAACTTCGCCATCGGCGCCGTGGGCTCGTCGCTGCACCTGGCGGGCGACGCTTTCAAGATGCAGTCGGGCGCGTACATCGTCAACATCCCGTACCGCGGCACCGCGCCCGCGCTGCAGGACGTACTGGCCGGGCAGGTGGAGCTGATGTTCGCCGCCGTGGGCAACGCCCAGTCGCAGATCCGCGCAGGCAAGCTCAAGGCGCTGGGCGTGACCAGCGCCAAGCGGCTGCCGGCCTTTCCGGACGTGCCGGCCATCGCCGAGGTGCTGCCCGGCTACGAGTCGAGCGCCTGGTTCGGCCTGTTCGGCCCCGGCAACATGAACCCCGAGCTGGCCAAGAAGTTGAGCGACGCGGCCCGCCAGGCGATTGCCACGCCCGATGTCAAAAAACGCCTGGAGACCGAAGGCGCCGTGCCCGTGGGCAACAGCCCTGAGGAATTCGCGCGCTTCGTGCAGGCCGAGATCCCGCGCTGGGCCAAGGTCGTGCGTTTTGCCGGAGCCAAGCCCGAATGACCACCGCCCCCAGTACCCTGGCGCAAAAGCTGGTGGCCCGCGCCAGCGGCCGCACCGCCGTCACGCCCGGGGAGATCGTCAACTGCCAGGTCGACCTGGCCATGTTCCACGACTCGTCCGGCCCCCGCCGGCTCAAGCCCATGCTCGACGAGCTGGGCGCGAGCATCTGGGACAAGTCGCGCGTGGTGCTGGTGATGGACCACTACCTGCCCGAGCGCGATGACGAATCGCGCCGCATTGTCCGCATCGCCCGCGAATGGGCCAAGGAGCAGGCGCTGCCCCACGTCTACGACGGCCAGGGCATCTGCCACGTGGTGGTGCCGCAGCACGGCCACATCCGCCCGGGCATGTTCTGCGTGGGGGGCGACTCGCACTCGCCCACGGGTGGGGCGTTTGGTGCCTACATGTTCGGCATCGGCAGCACCGAGATGCTGGGCGTGGTGGTCACCGGCGAGATCTGGCTGCGCGTGCCCCACACCCTGCAGATGCACTGGACCGGGCGGCTGGCCGCTGGCGTCACCGCCAAGGACATGATGCTGCACATGGTCGGGCGCTTCGGCATGAACGGCGGCCAGTACCAGGCTGTGGAGTTTGCCGGGCCTGCAGTACAGGCCCTGTCGATGCAGGAGCGCATGACCCTGTCCAACATGAGCGCCGAGCTGGGCGCGCAGGCCGGCCTGATCGCCCCCGACGCGACCACGCACGACTGGCTGGCCGTCCACGGCGTGCCCGAGGCCGACCTGCAAGGCCTGGACGCCTGGGTGACCGACCCCGGCGCGCTGCTCACCCGCCACGATTTCAATGCCGACACCCTGGCGCCCCAGGTGGCGGCGCCCCACAGCCCGGCCAACACGGCCGCCGTGGACCAGCATGCCGGCACGCGCATCGACGTGGCCTACATCGGCGCGTGTACCGGCGCCAAACTCGACGACCTGCGCGCCGCCGCCAGCGTGCTGCGCGGCCACCGCGTGGCCCGCGGCGTGCGCCTGATGGTGGCCCCGGCCAGCCAGCAGGACCAGGCTGCGGCCCGCGCCGAAGGCGTGCTGCAGGTGCTGGAGGACGCGGGGGCCGAGCTGTTCCCCACCACCTGCGGCGCCTGCGCCGGCTATGGCGATACGGTGGGCGACGGCACCACCGTCATCTCCAGCACGGCGCGCAACTTCAAGGGCCGCATGGGCTCGGCCACGGCGCAGGTGTACCTGGCCTCGCCCTACACCGTGGCCGCTTCGGCCTTGCAGGGGCACATTGCCGACCCGCGCGAGGTGCTGGCATGAGCGCCGCACAACACAGGGTCTGGAAGCTGGGCGCCGACATCGACACGGATGTGCTGGCCCCCGGCCACGCGATGAAGCACGGTATCGACGTGCTGGCCCGCCACTGCCTCGAATCCGTACGCCTGGACTTCGTGGGCGGCGTGCGCCAGGGCGATGTGATCGTGGCCGGCCCCAACTTCGGCATCGGTTCGTCGCGCGAGCAGGCGGCTGCCGTGCTGGTGCGGCTGGGTGTCGTGGCGGTCATCGCACCGTCGTTCAGCGGCCTGTACTTTCGCAACGCCTTCAACCTGGGGTTGCTGCTGCTGACTTGCCCCGAGGCGGACAAGATGGCCGAGGGTGAGCAGATAGCGCTCGACTGGCAGGCCCCCGCCGTGATCACTGCGGATGGCACGCGCCTGGCGTGCGATCCGATTCCCCCGTTTCTCATGGACATGGTGCGCGCCGGCGGTTTGCTGAACCAGCTGCGCGCCCGATTTGGCAAGGAGGCCGTCAATGGCTGACAACAAGGTAGCGACAGCAACATCATCGATGGACCCGGTCACCCTGGCCGTGCTGCGCGGGCGGCTGGAGCAGGTGGCCGACGAAATGGATGCCACGCTGTACCGCAGCGCATTCAACCCCATCATCGCCGAGGCGCACGACGCCTGCCATGGCCTGTACGACGCGGTCAGCGGCGACACCCTGGTGCAGGGCAAGTCGGGCCTGCCGGTGTTCGTGGGCGCCATGGCCTTTGCGGTGCGCGCGGCCATGCGCATCGCCGCAGAGCGTGGCGGCATGGCGCAGGGCGACACCTGGCTGTTCAACGACCCGTACGAGGGCGGCACGCACGCCAATGACTTCAAGCTGGTGCGACCGTTCTTTCGCGACGGCCGGCTGTACTGCTTTCTCGCGTCGGCCGCGCACTGGCACGACGTGGGCGGCAATGTGCCCGGCAACTACAACCCCGCCGCCACCGAGTGCTGGCAGGAGGCCGTGCAGATTCCGCCCGTGCGCATCGTGCGCGGCGGTGCGCTGGACGAGGACGTGCTGGCCATCCTGAAAGCCAACACCCGCCTGCCCGACAGCCTGTGGGGCGACCTGAACGGACAGCTCTCCGCGCTGGACCTGGGCGAGCGCCGCCTGAACGACCTGCTGGACCAGTATGGCGATGCCGTGGTGCTGCAGGCCATGGGCGAGCTGCGCACGCGTGCCGTCAAGCTCATGCGCTCGCACATCGCGGCGCTGCCCGATGGGCGCTACAGCTTCAGCGACATGCTGGACAACGACGGCGTGAAGGACGAGGCGCTGACCATCGCCCTGGACATGACGGTCGCAGGCGACCGCCTCACGCTCGATTTTTCGCGCACCTCGCCGCAGTGCGCCGGGCCGGTGAACATCTCGCGGGCCACGGCCATCGCGGCCTGCTACGTGGCCTTGAAGCACCTGTTCCCGGACGTGCCCGCCAATGCCGGCGTGCTGGATGCGGTGGACTTCGTGCTGCCGGACGGCCTGGTGATCAGCGCCGCACGACCACGCCCGGTGGGTGGCTACACCGAGACCATTTTGCGCATGATCGACGTGATCTTCAGCGCCACGGCCCTGGCCGCGCCCGAGCGCGCCATGGCCCAGGCCTACGGCACCATCAATGCGCTGTCCATCGCCGGACACCGCACCGATGCCGCGCGCAAAGGCCAGCGCTGGGTGATGTTCAGCTTCTTCGGCGGCGGCCACGGCGGGCATTCCGATGGCGACGGCATGAGCCACGGCAATGCACCCATCTCCACGGCGACCATCCCGCCGCTCGAAATCCTGGAGGCTGCCTACCCCGTGCGCTTCACACAGTGGGCGCTGCGCCCCGGCTCGGGCGGCGACGGCCAGCACCGCGGTGGCCTGGGCGCCATCTACGAGATCGAGCTGCTGGAGCAGGACGCCGAAGTCTTCATCTTCGGCGAGCGCGGCAAGGCCGCACCGCAGGGCATCGCCGGAGGCGGGCAGGGCGCCTTGAATGTCTTCAGTTATGAGAACGCGGGCGAGTGGAAGACGCCGCCCATGCGCTCCAAGATGATCGGCATCCAGCTGAAAAAAGGCGAGCGTGTGCGGCTGGAAACACCCGGCGGCGGCGGTTACGGCGCCCCTTCGGCGCGGGCCGCAGCAGCGCGCCACAGCGACGAGGCGATGGGTTATGTGGTGGCGGACAACAGCGCAGCAGCAATGAAAGGCGCAGCATGAGCGGCAAGGCTTCCTTTGTGGTGGGTGTGGACGTGGGTGGTACGTTCACTGACCTTTTTGTGCTGGACGAGTCCGACGGCAGTGCTCGCATCGTCAAGGTGCCCTCGACCCGGGGGGAAGAAGCACGCGGCTTCATGAACGGGGTGGCGCGGGTGGCGGATTCGGCCTCGGCCATCGCCACCATCGTGCACGGCACCACCGTGGGCACCAATGCGCTGCTGGAGCGCAAGGTGGCTCGCACCGGCATCATCACCACGCGCGGCTTTCGCGACGTGCTGGAGATGCGCCGCCGCGATCGCCCGCAGACCTGGGGCCTGCGTGGCAGCTTCGAGCCCATCGTGCCGCGCGACCTGCGCCTGGAGGTGGACGAGCGCGTGCTGGCCGATGGATCGGTGCACACCCCGGTCGATCTGGACCAGGTGAAAGCCCAGGCCAAGGCCTTGCTGGACGCAGGCTGCGAGGCGGTCTGCGTGTTCTTCATCAACACCTATGCCAACCCGGCCAACGAGCAGGCGGCCGTGGCTGCCGTGCGCAGCCTGTGGCCCAACCCGCACGTGACCGCGGCCAGCGAGGTGCTGCCCGAGATCCGCGAGTTCGAACGCTGCTCCACCGCCACGCTCAACGCCGCCCTGCAACCCGTGGTGGGCAGCTACCTGGAGCGGCTGGAGGGCGACCTGCGCACCCAAGGCTTTGGCGGCGAGCTGCTCATCGTGCAGAGCAATGGCGGCGTGATGTCGCGCCAGACGGCGTGCGACGTGCCGGTGCGCACCGCACTGTCGGGCCCGGCGGCGGGCGTGATCGCCTGCGCGGCCATTGCGCGGGCGGCGGGGTTCCCCGATGCGATCACCGGCGACATGGGCGGCACCTCGTTCGACGTGTCGCTGGTGGCGGGTGGCGAGGCGGCCCTGGCCGCGCAGACCGCCATCGAGTTCGGCATGGTCGTGCGCTCGCCCATGATCCAGATCGAGACCATCGGCGCGGGCGGCGGCTCCATCGCGTCGGTGGACGCCAGCGGCATGCTGCAGGTGGGCCCCGAGTCGGCGGGCAGCGTGCCCGGCCCCGCCTGTTACGGGCGCGGCAACACCCGCCCCACGGTGACCGATGCCAACGTGCTGCTGGGCCGCATCGCGGCCGACCGGCCGCTGGGCGGCGGGCTGCTGGCCGCCATGGATGCGGCCAAGTCCCGCGACGCCATCGACACCCACGTGGCCCAGCCCCTGGGCCTGGACGTGATGGCCGCAGCCGAAGCCATCCTGACGGTGGCCAACGCCAAGATGGCCGGCGCCGTGCGGGTGGTCTCCATCGAGCGCGGGCACGACCCGCGCCAGTTCGCCTACATGCCGTTCGGCGGTGGCGGCGCTTTGCACGTGTGCGCCATGATGCGCGAGGTGGGCGTGGGCACCGGCATCGTGCCGCGCTACCCCGGCGTCACGTCGGCGCTGGGCTGCGTGATGGCCGACATGCGCCACGATGCGGTGCAGACCCTGAACAAACCCCTGGCCGAGCTGGACGTGGCCGACCTGCGCGAGCGCGTGCAGGCCCTGTCGGCCGCCTGCCAGCAGCGCCTGGACTCGGCGGGCGTGCAGTTCGTGCAGGTGCAGGAAATCATTGCGCTGGACATGCTCTATGCCGGCCAGACGCACACCGTGCAGGTGCCACTGGCGGCGCAGGCACTGAGCCGCGAAGGCATCCAGGCCGCTTTCGAGGCCGCCTACCGCGCTGCCTTCGGCCGGGTGCTCGACGGCATTGCCGTGCGGGTGATGAACCTGCGCTACGCCCGCGTGGGCGTGCGGCCCAAGTTCGACCTCACGGTGCTGGCACCGCAGTCGACCACGCTGAACCCCTCGCTGGGTGTGCAGCGCGTGTTCCACGCCGGCCAGTGGTGGGACGCGGCGCGCCATGCACGGCTGGACCTGCCGGTGGGCGCGCGCATCGACGGCCCCGCCATCCTGGAGCAGCCCGACACCACGGTGTGGCTGGAGCCGGGCTTTCATGCCACGGTGGACACGCTGGGCAACCTGCTGGTGCGTGCAGCATGAGCCATAGCGCCAACGCACCGTTGAACCTGCGCCGCACGGCCCTGGTCATCATCGACCTGCAGGACGACTTCCTCGCGCCCGAAGGCGCCTATGCCCGGGGCGGTGCGGTGAGCGCTGCCGCCCAGGCCCTGCCGCCGCGCGTGGCCGCCGTGGCCCAGGCGCTGAAGGCCGCGGGCGGCATGGTGGTGGGCAGCCAGTTCACCCTGTGGCCCGATGCGCAGGGCGAACCCATGATCTCGCCCCACCTCAAGACCCTGCGCCCGTTCCTGCGGCGCGGCGACTTCGCGCCGGGCAGCGCGGGCCAGGCCATGGTGTCCGACATTGCGCCCTGGGTCGACGTGGCGGTGTGCAAGGTGGCGTATTCGGCTTTCTTCAACACCCAGCTCGACTGGGTGCTGCGCCGCGCGGGCATCGACACCGTGGCGGTGTGCGGGATCGTCACCAACGGCGGCGTGGCCAGCACGGTGCGCGACGCCCACATGCGCGACTACCGCACCCTGGTGCTGTCCGACGGTTGTGCCGCCTTCCGCCAGGAGGTGCACGACACCGCGCTGGCGGACATGGCTACCGTGGCGCAGGTGCTGACCTGCAACGACTTCACCGCTGCATTGGCTGCAGGCACGCCATGAGCAGCATGCTGCCGACCATCCGCCGCGCCGACAGCATGCCGGCGGCCGCGCGGGACAACCATGTGCCGGTCGCCATCGTGGGCGGTGGCGCCTGCGGCCTGACCGCGGCGCTGATGCTGCACGACCTGGGTGTGGACTGCGCCGTGCTGGAGCGCGACGGCACGCCCACGGGCTCATCAGCGCTGTCCTCAGGCTTCATCCCGGCACCGGGCACACAAGTGCAAAAGGACCTGGGCATTGCGGACAGCGCCGAACGTTTTGCCGCCGACATCACCGCCAAGGCCAAGGGCAGGGCAGCGCCGCAACTGGTGCAGTCCTACGCCCGCGCCATCGGCCCCGCGCTCGATGCGCTGCAGGACCGCCATGGCCTGGAGTGGCAGGTGCTCGATGGATTCTTGTACCCCGGCCACAGCGTGCGCCGCATGCACGCCGTGCCCGAGAAGACCGGTGTGGGCCTGATGGGCCGGCTGGCCAACGCGGTGGCGGCCGCCGACATTCCCCTGGTCACCGACGCCGCCGTGCGCGAGCTGTGGGCCGACGACACCGGCCTGCTGCTGGGCGTGGGCTACGAGCGGCCGGACGGCACGCTGGAGCACCTGTCGTGCGAAGCCGTCATCCTGGCCTGCAACGGCTTCGGCGGCAACGCCGCCATGGTGCGCGAACTGTTGCCCGAAATGCGCGACGCCCTGTTCGCCGGCCACACCGGCAACGACGGCAGCGCCATCGCCTGGGGCCGAGCACTGGGCGCGCGCCTGGCGGACCTGGGTGGCTACCAGGGCCACGGCTCGTGGGCCATACCGCAGGGCGCGCTGATCTCGTGGGCGCTGATGATGGAAGGCGGCATGCAGGTCAACGCGCAGGGCCGTCGCTTTCATGACGAGACACAGGGATACTCCGAGGCCTCGGTGCATGTGCTGGCCCAGCCGGGCGGCGTGGCCTGGAACGTGTTCGACGCGCCCATTCTGGCCCTGGCGCGCAGCTTTCCGGACTTCGTGGACGCCGAAGCCGCGGGCGCGGTGAAGCACTGCGACAGCGTGCAGGCGCTGGCGGCCTTGATAGGCTGCGACGACACCGCGCTGGCGGCCACGCTGGCAGGGCAGGGCCCGTACCCCCGCCCGGGCACGCGAGCGCTGCAGGCGCCGTTTTGCGCCGTCAAGGTCACCGGCGCGTTGTTCCATACCCAGGGCGGGCTCGACATCGACGCGCAGTGCCGCGTGCTCGACACCCAGGGCCGCCCGTTTCCCAACCTGCTGGCGGCAGGCGGCGCGGCGCGTGGCGTCTCGGGCGATGCCGTCTGGGGTTACCTCTCGGGCAACGGCCTGCTGAGCGCCGTGGCCGGCGGCTACCTGGCGGCCTACACCGCCGCCCATCTGCTTCGTCCCCCTACGGGTTCCAACCCATGACCGCCATGACTGCCATGACCCTGCACGAACGGCTGCAGCAGCCGAACATCCTTCTGGCCCCAGGCATCTACGACGCGCTGAGCGCCCTGGTGGCCGAGCAGGCCGGCTTCGAGGCGCTGTACCTCTCGGGCGCCTCCATCGCCTACACACGGCTGGGCCGCTCCGACGTGGGCCTGACCACCTACACCGAGGTGGAAGACACCCTGGCGCGCATCACCGAGCGGGTGCGCAAGCCCGTCATCGTGGATGCCGACACCGGCTTTGGCAACGCGCTGAACGTGCAGCGCACGGTGCGCGGCTTCGAGCGCGCGGGCGCGGCCATGGTGCAGATCGAGGACCAGGGCTTTCCCAAACGCTGCGGCCACCTGGACGGCAAAACCGTGGTGCCCGCCGCCGAGATGTGCGGCAAGCTGCGCGCCGCGCTCGACGCCCGCCGCGACGCCAGCACCCTGATCCTGGCGCGCACGGACGCGCTGGCGGTCGAGGGCATCGAGGCCGCGTTCGACCGGGCCGAGCGCTACCTGGAGTGCGGCGTGGATGCGCTCTTCATCGAAGCCCTGCGCACGCCCGAACAGATGGACGCCGCCTGCCAGCGTTTCGCCCACCGCATCCCCCTGCTGGCCAACATGGTCGAAGGCGGCAAGACCCCGGTGCAAAGCGCGCAGGAGCTGGGCGAGCGCGGTTTTCGCATCGCCATCTTCCCCGGTGGCACAGCACGGGCGGTGGCCCATACCCTGCAGGGCTACTACGCCAGCCTGCACGCGCACCAGACCACGGCGCCTTTCAAGGAGCGCATGCTGGACTTCGACGGGCTCAACGCGCTGATCGGCACGCCCGAGCTGATGGAGCAGGGCCGGCGCTACGAATGACGAACAGGCGGGCCGGCCCAATGCCCCCGCCCGCACTGCGTTACCGGGCGCCGCGTACCATGCCCCTGAAACCATTCATCGCATGGAGACCCACATGGCACAGAACCTTCAAACCATCACCCTGGGCGGCGGCTGCTTCTGGTGCACCGAGGCCGTGTTCGACCGCGTGCGCGGCATCACCGACGTGGAAAGCGGCTACACCAACGGCCAGACCATCAACCCCACCTACGAGCAGATCTGCCAGGGCGACACCGGCCACGCCGAGGTGGTGCGGCTGACGTACGACGCTGACGAGATCAGCCTGGAAGAAGTGCTGGAAATCTTCTTCCACACCCACGACCCGACCACCCTCAACCGCCAGGGCAACGACGTGGGCACGCAGTACCGCAGCGGCATCTACTTCGACAAGCCCGAGGATGGCGAGGCAGCCAACGCCATGATCCGCCAGATGTCGCAGGACAAGCTGTTCGGCGCGCCCATCACCACCGAGGTTAAGCCGCTGCAGAACTACAGCACGGCCGAGGCCTACCACCAGGACTACTTTGCGCGGAACCCGAATGCGGGCTACTGCGCGTTTGTGGTGGGGCCGAAGGTGGAGAAGTTCAGGAAGACGTTTGCGCGGTATGTGAAGGCATAGCCGCGCACAGCCCCCGCACTGGACATGCCGCGCACGCCGGGCCTACGGTGGCGCGGCATGCGTCAGCGATGCGCGCTGCAGCCGTCGCTGTCATTTCAGGCATCCTCGACCACCACGTTGAGCGAGAAGCGCAGCAACCATTGAATGGCTTTGTGAAAGGCCAGAGCGGCCACCACCCGGTCAGACAGGTGGTCGCACAACAGCAGGCCTTCAGGAATCAGGGTGATGGCGACATGGCGGCTGGCGTCAGGCCCCAGGCTTTCAAGGAGCCTGGAGATTTCTGCCGCAGCCTCGTCCGACACGCGAGCCATGGCCTCCTGCGGCACCTTTAACGTGTATTCGTATCCCAAAGGGGCCCTTTCAAATGGCACATGTTAGCGAGGGGTTGCTGCGGCGGCATAATGCAACCCAATTGCGTTACTCCACCTGCCAGCCTGCAGCCATGTCCACCGCTCCCAAGCCCTCCCGCCCGAGCCCTCATCATCGCCCAGGCTGGGCGATGCCCGCAGGCATGCGTGCGACCCGTGCCACACGCGCACTGGCTGCGCTGTACGCAGCCCGCCCAGACGCAGCCTTCTCCGAACCCGAAGTCGAGGCCGCCCTCGCCACTGCCGGCGCCCCCGTCAACAAAGTCACCGTCTACCGCATGCTTGACCGCTTCGCCGCGGCAGGGCTGCTGCACAAGCAGGTAGATGCCGCCCGCGTGACGCGGTATGCGCTCGCACCCCAAGGCGAGGAGGGCGCCGCGCCGCGCTTTGAATGCGACGACTGCCACCGCCAGTTCCGCCTGTCGCAGGGCTCTGCCAAGGTGCAGACCGCGTTGAAGCAGGTGCTGCAGGCGCTGGCCACCGCAGGGCACGAGAGCCTGGCGGTGGACATTGCCGTGCGGGGCCGCTGCGCGGGCTGCGCGCACCCTGCTGGGGGCGCGGCGGCATGATCCGGACCCGAGGCCTTGCCTACACCTACCCCACGGGCGATGCGCCGCTGCGCTTTCCGGATGTGGACCTGAACCAGGGCGGCACGCTGCTGCTGCGCGGCCGTTCGGGCACGGGCAAGTCCACCTGGCTGTCGCTCATTGCCGGCCTGCGCGGCGCGAGCGGCGGTGACCTGTTCGTGGGCGGCCTGCAGCTGGGCACGCAGCGCGGCGCGGAGCTCGATGCCTGGCGCGCGCGCAGCATCGGGTTCTTGCCACAAAAGCTGCACCTGTCCAGCGCACTCACCGTGGCGGACAACCTGGGCCTGGTCTACTTTGCAGCCGGGCTGCCGCGCGACGACTCTGCAATAGCCCGCGCGCTGGCGCAACTGGGTGTGGCCGAGCTGGCCGCGCGCAAGCCGCACCAGATCTCGGGCGGGCAGGCGCAGCGCGTGGCGCTGGCGCGGGCGGTGCTGCTGGCGCCCGAGCTGCTGCTGGCCGACGAACCCACCGCCAGCCTGGACGACGAAGCCGCCGCCGATGCACTGGCCCTGCTGCAGCACAGCGCCGCCGCGTGTGGCGCCAGCCTGGTCATCGCCACGCACGACCAGCGCGTGGTGCAGGCACTGGCCGGCGCGCAGCAGCTGGATTTGAATGAAACAGCGGCCTACCGCGCTCTGGACGGGCGCAACCAGCTATGAAAAACATAGTAAAGCTCGCATCCCTGTCCTGGCGCTACCTGTGGTCCCGGCCGCTGGCCGCCGTGCTCAACCTGCTGGTGCTCACGCTGGGCCTGGCCGCCATCACGCTGGTGGTGCTGGTGGCCACGCAGCTCGACAAGGCTTTCGAGCGGGACCTGGACGGCATCGACCTGGTGGTTGGCGCCAAGGGCAGCCCGCTGCAACTGATCCTGGCGGGCGTGTTCCACATCGACGTGCCCACGGGCAACATCCCGCTGCAAGAGGTGCAGGCGCTGCAAAAGAACCCGCTCGTGGCGCAGGTCATCCCGCTGAGCCTGGGCGACAGCTACCAGGGCTACCGCATCGTGGGCACCACCCCCGACTATGTATCGCACTACAGCGCCACGCTGGCAAAAGGCGCCCTGTGGCAGCAGCCCATGGACGCCGTGCTGGGCGCCAGCGTGGCGCGCGGCATTGTCAAGCCCGACCACGGCGGTGCGCCGCTGGTGGGCGCCACCTTCATCGGCAGCCACGGCCTGGGCGGGGGAGGGCACGCCCACGGCGACCATCCCTACCGCGTGAGCGGCGTGCTGGCGCCTTGCGGCTGCGTGCTCGACCGCCTTGTGCTGACCAGCACCGAATCCGTCTGGATGGTGCACGAGACCGCCACGGCCACCGAGCCCGAGGACCTGGAGATATTGAAGGAAGAGCGCGAAGTGACCGTGGCACTGCTGCGCTACCGCACGCCCCTGGCCGCCGTCACGCTGCCGCGCCAGATCAATGCCGACACCGCCTTGCAGGCCGCCGCGCCCGCCATCGAGGTGACGCGCCTGCTGCGCCTGCTGGGTGTGGGAGCCGATGTGCTGCGCGCGTTTGGCGGCGTGCTGCTGGCCGTGGCCGCGCTCAGCGTGTTCATTGCGCTGTGGAACGCGGTGCGCGAGCGCCGGGCCGACCTGGCCATGCTGCGCATGCTGGGCGCCCCCCCGGGCCGCGTGGCCGGGCTGGTGTTGTGGGAGGCGCTGTGGTTGGCTGCCATGGCGTCGGCCCTGGGCTTGCTGCTGGGCCACGCCCTGGCGCACACGCTGGGCTGGGTGCTGCAGTCTCAAGGCCTGCTGCCGGTGAGCGGCCTGGTGTGGCTACCGGCCGAGGCGGGCGTGCCGCTGCTGGCCGGTGCCGTGGCGGCGCTGGCGGCGCTGTTGCCAGCCATGCAGGCCTACCGCACCGAGGTGGCGGACCTGCTGAGCCAGCCCTGAGCTTCCTGTTCTTCATTTCACTTCAATCTTCACTCCCCATCCTTCGAAAGGTTCTTCATGAAAAAACTGTTCACCACCCTGGCCCTGGTGCCATTGCTGCTGCTGGCCGGTGCCGTGGCCCATGCGCAGGGCGCGCATTCCGACAAGGAAACCAAGGCCGACATCGAGCGCCACCGGGCCATGGCCGCCGCGCACGAGGCCGCTGCCAAGTGCCTGGAATCCGGCAAGGACCACGACACCTGCCAGAAGGAACTCCAGACCGCATGCAAGGGTCTGGGGATTGGCAAGTATTGCGGGATGCGCCACAGTCATTAAGGCACCCCCCTGAAAATCAGGCTCCCCCCTGAGGCGCTGCGCGCCTTCCCCCCTGAGGGGGGACGCCCCCGGTGGCCCGGCGGAGCCGGTTCCACGGGGGCGCTGGGATTGGGGCGCGCCGGTTTTGCAGAGCGCAGCCGCAAATAAGGTCGGATGGAGTCACGTGGTTGCTCGACGGCGTGGCTGCGGTCATGGAACAGCTGGCCCTGTGCGCACGGGGCGTTTACGGAAGGGGATTTTTATGCACCATCGTTGGTTGCCTCGGTTTGTGCCCGGGCGCTCTATCGCTCTGCCTTTGGCGCTGGCGTTGGGTGTCGGTGTCTCTGGCACCGCGCTGGCACAAGCCAAGCCTTCCGCAGCGCCTGTGCTCAGTTCACCGTTGCCAGCGGGTGCTGGTGGGGCGCCGGTGGCGGGTGTGCCATCGGGCTCGGGGGCGGGGTATCACAGCCCGAACAGCCCGATCGCGCCACTGCCTCAGCGCACGGATGTGATTCCTTGGTCGGTGCTGACCGACCTGACCAAGAAGACTACCAAGGATGGCATCCTGCCCGTGTTCAGCGATGCGCAAAAGGGCATGGACAAGACCACGCAGCGCATCCAGGGCTTCATGATGCCGCTGGATGCCAAGGCCACGCAGACGCACTTTCTGCTCACTTCGGTGCCGCTGACCTGCTCGTTCTGCCTGCCGGGGGGGCCCGAGAGCATGGTCGAGGTGAAGGCCAAGACCCCCGTGCGCTATTCGATGGAGCCCGTGGTGGTCGAGGGCAAGTTCACCGTGCTCCACAATGACCAGTACGGCCTGTATTACCGCGTGGTGGAGGCCGTGCCGGTGAAATAATCGCGGGTGGCGGGCGTTCCGCGCCGTGCGCCTCGACTCACTGGCTGATTCGCTTTCGTTTTTGCACTGCATCTTGTCGTGACTTTTCCATCCCGCCCACGCCGGCACCTGCCATCGCCTGCCCATCGCAGCGCGGGGCAGGGTGCGCCTTGGCACATGCCGGGCGGTGTGGGCCGGTGGGCGGGCCGCCTGCAGACCCAGGCCCTGGTGCGGCTGGCGCTGGCGTGGCTGCTGCTGGCCCTGGTGGTGGTGCCGACGCTGGGGCGGCTGCACCAGGTGGCGCACGGCGGCACGCTGGACCGGGTGCATGCCGAGCAGGCGCTGGCGCACAGTGCGGCCTTGGCGTCTTCGTTGCCCTTGGCATCGGCAGCGACAGCGCCTGGCGCGGCAAATGCCGCGCCGCTGCCCGCTGCGTCCCACAGCCACGGGCTCTGGTCGCTGTTCCTGGGGCAGCACGCGCCCGTGGATTGCCTTTTGCTCGACCAGCTTGCGCTGGGCGATGCCCTGCACAGTGCCCCCGCGGCGCTGCCCGACGCGGTGCCTGCGCACGCACCGCCTGCCGACCATGCGCTGCGCACCGCCGCTGCGCATGTCGCGCTGTTCCAGGCGCGCGGCCCGCCTTCGGCTTGAGAAGCACCACGCTCCTGGGCTCATTGGCGTTTGGCCTAGCGTGTGTCCTATCCAGCGCCTGAGCCTTGTCGCCTGACCGCACTGCATGGCACTTGATCGGATGGGATCGCCGTGCAGCCGTAGGCGCGACCACGGGCCGCCGTTTATCGCGGCCGTCACTGCTTCTTCCTTCAGTTAACTCCTGATTTCATAGCTGCTAGCGCTTGACCATCAAGCGCTGGAGGCCATTTTTATTCATGGCTGCACGTCTATTGGTGTGCAGCCGCGCGCCGCACGCCTGGCCCTGCCATCGCGGTGCGCACCTGCCCGTTGCCAGCAAGCACCACCATGACACACACCCTTCTCGCCCCCCGTTCTGCCGCCCATCGCAGCCGCCCAGCCCTTCGTCCCGTGGCCTTCGCGGCCATGCTGGCGCTGTCGGGCTCCGGCATCGCGCATGCGCAGGCCTCATCTGCTGCGGCCCCATCGGCGCCGGTGTCGGCCAATACCGCGCCCAGCCTGCCGTCCGTCACCGTGTCTGCCAGCGGCCTGCAACTGGGCGCCACGGAGATGACCACGCCTGCGACCGTCTTGGAAGGCGACGAGCTCGTGCGCCGCCGCGAGGCCACGCTGGGCGAGACGCTCAACAGCGAGCCCGGCATCACCAGCAGCCACTTCGGCGCGGGCGCGAGCCGCCCCATCATCCGCGGCATGGACGGCCCGCGCGTCAAGGTGCTGTCGGATGGGGCCGAGCTGCACGACGCCTCCACCATCAGCCCCGACCACGCCGTGGTGTCCGAGCCCTTGCTGGCCACGCAGATCGAAGTGCTGCGCGGCCCGTCTGCCCTGGTCTACGGCAACGGTGCCGTGGGCGGCGTGGTCAACGTGCTCGACGGCAAGATCCCCACCGCCGTGCCGGAGAAGGGCTACGAAGGCAGCGCCGAGCTGCGCGCCAACACCGGCGCGCGCGAAGGGGCAGGGGCCTTTTCGCTCACGGGTGGTACCGGCAACCTGGCCGTGCACGTGGAAGGCGTCTCGCGCGACGCCAGCGACTACCGCGTGGGCAAGGGCTGGGCGCCCAACGGCGATCCCGCCCGCAAGGTGCTGGGCAGCTTCAACCGCACCGACACCGGCAGCGTCGGCCTGTCGTGGGTGGGCGACCGGGGCTACCTGGGCGCGGCCTACACCCGCCAGACTGCCAAGTACGGCCTGCCAGGGCACAACCACAGCTTTGAGGGGTGCCACACCCACGGCGACCACCTGCACTGCGGTGCCCATGCCGACGAAGGTGAGGAGGGCCACGACCATGACCACGGCGCGGAGGCCGGTGATGTGCCGGTGGTGGACCTGCGCAGCGAACGCTTCGACATCCGCGGTGAGCTGCGCAACCCCTTTGCCGGCTTCTCGGCGCTGCGCCTGCGCGCCGGCGTCACCGACTACGTGCACGACGAGGTCGAGGACGGCGCCATCAGCACCACCTTCAAGAACAAGGCCTACGACACCCGCATCGAGCTGCAGCACGAGCCCATTGCCGGCTTCAAAGGTCTGATCGGCCTGCAGACCTCGCAGCGCAAGTTCAGCGCCGAGGGCGAAGAGGCGTATGTGGAGCCCACCATCACCCGCAAGCTCGGCTTCTTCGCGCTGGAGGAATACCGCCTGGGCGACTGGCGCTTCGAAGCCGCCCTGCGCCACGACCGCCAGACGGCCGAGGCGCAGACCAGCGGCATCGAGCGCAGCCACAACGGCACGTCCGCGTCGCTGGGTGCGGTGTGGAAGTTCACGCCCGGCTACCAGTTGGGCACCTCGTTCACCCGCGCCAGCCGGGCTCCGTCGGCCGAAGAGCTGTACGCCCAGGGCCTGCACATGGCCACCAGCACGTACGAGCGCGGCAACCCCGACCTGCGCTCCGAGATCTCGCAGAACATCGACGTCAGCCTGAAGAAGACCAGCGGCGACACCACCTTCGGCGTGAGCGTGTTCCGCAACCGCATCAGCAACTACATCTACGGCCGCACGCTGGACGAGGTCGATGGCCTGCAACTGCTGCAGTACAGCCAGGCCGACGCCACCTTCACCGGCATCGAAGGCCAGGTGCGCCAGCGCCTGAACCGCCACTTCGGCATCACCCTGTTCGGTGACACCGTGCGCGCGCGCCTGGCCGGCGGCGGCCTGCTGCCGCGCATCCCTGCGACCCGCGCCGGCCTGCGCCTGGACGGCAACTGGAACGCCTGGGAAGGCCAGGTCGAATGGGTGCAGGTGGCCCGCCAGGGTCGTGTGGCGGAGTTCGAAACCGCCACGCCCGGGTACGGCATGTTGAATGTGGGCGTGAGCTACAGCGGCCAGTTCAGCGGCGGCACACCGTGGCAGGTGTATGTGAAGGCGAACAACCTGACCGACCGCCTGGCGTATGCGCACACCTCGTTCATCAAGAACGCGGCGCCGCTGATGGGGCGCAACGTGACGGTGGGGGTCAAGGTGGCGTTTTGATGGACGGGCCCGGGCGCCATGCGGGTTGGCAGCCCGCGCCCGGGCCGTGTTGACCAGGAATGGACGGGAAGTCTCGCCAGTTCATTCCAATTGTTAACAAAATTCAACTGTTTGCAATAACTGGATACAAGTCATAAAATCCTCGATGAAAACCCTGGTTTGAGACCCAGCACCTGATCAAAAACCGATCGTCCCCACGGCGTCCCGCGCCGGGCGTTGGGGGATCGGGCCACCCGGACACCCACCCGCGCCGCTGACGAAGCTTCGTGGGTGTCTGTCCGACGACATCCGGCACTGCCACATGGAGCGAGGGGATAGGTCCCCGTCCACCAACCCCGATGTCCAGATCAGCCACTTTCCCCCTTTATTACCGAGCCGACCGTCGATGCCCGTACCCGAAATTGCCGTCCTGGACCTGACTTCACGCATTGGCGGCTACGCGCTGGCCCAGCTCGGTGTGACCGGCACCACCGGCCACGGCGCCTGGGAAAAGATGCCACTGGGCGGTGTGGCGGGGTCTCCGGAGATCAGCTGGTACCGGCCTGCCAACGTGCCGGATCTGTCCCAGCTGCCAGCCCAGCCCGACGCCGTGGCCATCCTGGTGGGCCCCGGCGCCTTCACCATGCTGCCGGCGGTGCTGGCGCTGCAGCCGCTGCTGGACGCGCGGGCGGTGTGGTTCTTCCTGCTGCCCAACGCCGTGATGGAAGACATGGAGATCGCCAAGTTCCTGCGCACCCACCCGCGCGCAGGGGTTCACAAATACCAGTTGCCCAACAGCGACCCGCAGACGCTGTGGTTCGTGCTGATGGAGCAGGTGGGCAAGGTCAAGACGGTCAATGAGTATTTCAACGAAGAGAAAAAAGGCACAGACGGTATGAGTTCGAATCTGAAGAGTTCCATGGACGCAGCCATGACGATCGACGGCGCACTGGCCGTGGCGCTGGTGGACTACCGCAGCGGCATGTGCCTGGCGCAGGCCGGCAGCGGCATGAACCTGGACCTTGCCGCCGCCGGCAACACGCAGGTCGTGCAGGCCAAGCTCAAGACCATGGAATCCCTGGGCATCCGCCGCGGCATCGAAGACATCCTGATCACGCTGGCCGAGCAATACCACCTGATCCGCCTGATCCCCAACAACGAAGGGCTGTTCCTGTATCTGGTGCTCGACCGCAGCAAGGGCAACCTGGCCCTGGCCCGCTACCGGCTGACTGACCTGGAGCGGTCGCTGAAGGTTTGAGATCCCGCGTCTGGCCACGCCATCCGCAGTCCGCGTTGACTGGGCCGCAACATCGGCCGCTGTGTTGCCCCTTGCGATGCGCCCGCTACCGGCGCCCCTCTACACCGTCGGCACCGTGCCCCCATCGATGATGTGCTCCGAGCCCGAGATCGCTGCGGCCCTCGGCGAGACCAGGAAGGTGATCAGGTCTGCCACTTCCTGCGGCCTAGCTGGCCGGCCGAGCGGGATGCCGCCGAGCGACTGCATGATGATCCGTTGCCCGCCCGCGTAGTCGGTACCGGCCTGATCGGCCAGGCGCTGGGCCAGTGCCACCGAGGCCTCGGTCTCGATCCAGCCGGGAGCGACGCTCAGCACCCGCACGCCCTGGGGCGTGACCTCTTTCGACAACGCTTTGCTGTACGTGGACAACGCCGCCTTGGCCGCCGCGTAGGCGGTGGTGGATTCCGGCAGCGGCAGCAGCCGCTGGATGGAGCTGACGTGGGCGATGACGCCCGAGCCGCGGGCCAGCATGCCGGGCAGCAGGGCGCGGTCCAGCCGCACGGCCGGCATCAGGTTCTGGTTGATTTCGCTGAACCACTGCACATCGTCCAGCGCGGCAAAGCCGCCGCCCGGGGCGCTGGAGCCGCCCACCACGTTGACCAAAATATCGACACTGCCCCAGTGCTGCAACACCGATTGGGCGACTGTTTCCACGCCCTGCGCGGTGGTGATGTCGGCTGCCACATAGAGCACGCCGTCGGCCGGTTGCACAGGCACCGTGCGCGCGGTGGCCATGACCTGCGCACCGGCACTGCGCAGCGCGCTGACGACGGCGGCTCCGACCCCTTTGGTGCCGCCGGTGATCAGGGCGCGTTGCCCTTGCAGTTGAAGGTCGAAGCTCATACCGTGACCTCCAGCGAGGCGATCAGGCCACGCTCGAGGCGAAAGTAGTAGCGCAGGTCCAACGGGCTGCCAGGGAAGTTGCCCTCCACACGGCTCGTCACCACGTGCTGCCCGTGGTGCTGCTCCAGCGCCACAGGGCTGGCCGTGTACGTGTACTTGGCAGACGCTGCTGTGCGCCACGCCGCGATGGCCTCGCGGCCTTGGTGGGTGTGGCCCTCATCCTGGACGACGGCCCCTGGCGTGAAGCACTGGGCCAGGGCTTCGGAGCTCTGCCTGTCGGCCGCGAAATAGGCGGCGATGGGGTCGGGAAGGTGCAATGTGGTCATGGCGACAAACTCCTGAGTGGTGGAAGCCGTGAGATTGACGCCTCTGAAGAGTTTAGTGAATGGCCTAGAATCTGAATGAGCTATGTAGAAACGAATACACAATGCGTGGAGCGGAGTTTGCGGAACTGAAGGCCTTTGCCGCAGTGGTGGAGCGGGCGAGCTTTGCCCGGGCGGCGGAACACCTGGGCCTGTCGCCGTCGGCGTTGAGCCAGACCATCCGCCTGCTCGAAGCCCGCATGGGCGCCCGGCTGCTCAACCGCACCACGCGCAGCGTGGCGCCCACGCCCACGGGAGACCTTCTGTACGCGCGACTGGCGCCCTTGTTTCGCGACATGGCCGATGCCGTGGCCGAGGCCAGCGCGGCGGCCGGCCAGATGCGCGGAAAACTGCGCATCAACACCCTGGGCATGGCGGCCCGCCAGGTCATTGCGCCGCGGCTGGGGCGGTTTCACCGGGCGCACCCGGATGTGGATCTGGACATCGTGGTGGACGACGGCTTGAGCGATATCGTGGCGGGGCGCTTCGATGCCGGGATTCGCGTGGGCGGGCGGCTGGAGAAGGACATGATTGCCGTGCGCCTGACCCCGGACGTCCGCATGATTGCCGTTGCGTCCAGCGACTACCTGGCGCGACGCGGCGTGCCGCAGTCGCCCGACGACCTTCACCAGCACGCCTGCATCAACTGGCGCCTGCAGGCCGATGGCAGCGCCTACCGGTGGGAGTTCGAGCAGGCTGGAAAACTCGTGGAGGTGGCTGTGGACGGGCCTCTGGTCACCAACCATTCGGACCTGGGGGTGGCTGCGGCCCTGCAAGGGCTGGGGATCGCCTATTTGTTCGAACGCGAACAGATGGACGAGCACCTGCGCCAGGGGCGGCTCGTACAGGTCCTCGCCGATTGGTCCGTCACGCGTCCCGGCCTGTTTCTCTACTACTCGAACCGGCGGCACCCGTCGCTGGCCCTGGCCGCGTTGATCGACTGCCTGCTCGACAGGGAGCCACTGGCGTCCGAGCGCCCGTTCCAGGCTGGCCACTGATGCGGCGGGGTGCAGGCGCCATACCGCAAACATGCAGCTTGCCAACGCACAATCGCCGACACTGGTTTTTTGTCATCCCTTCGCCGCGCCCCATCATGTCCCACCTTTCCCACCTGTTGCTCTACCCCATGGCACTGCACGTCGCCCTGGCCACGGTGCTCTACATGCTGCTCACCGCAGTGCGCGCCCCGTCGGTCTGGGGCATTGGCCGCAGCGCCGATGGCTCCAACCCCTGGGCCGCGCTGGAGCGCAGGGTGAGCGCCAATCTCTCCAACCAGTTCGAGTGGCCGCTGTTTTTCTACGCCGCTTGCCTGGTGCTGTGGCAACTCCAGGCGGTCGACGGAGTGCAGCTTGCGCTGGCGTGGGTGTTCATCGCGGGGCGGGTTGCGCACAGCGTGGTGCAGGTGGGGACAACCAACGTGCGCTTGCGCGGTTTGGTCTTCACCATCAACTTTCTGGCGGTGCTGGGCATGTGGGGCTGGCTGGTGGCCGGGCAGTCCGGTCTGGTGGGCCGCTAGCTTGCAGCAGACCATGACATGCCAGCAGCTGCATGACTGGCTGGTGGCAACCGCAGTGCTGGTGCCGGAGCCGGCGGTCAACTCTGTGTCGCGCACCTACTTCTATAAAACTGTGGAGTGGCATCCGGCGCGCAGTCCCCGCGTGCTGCGTGTGCTCTTCGGTGCCGACGGCCAGCCCAACTGCATCCAGCTGTGTGCATCGTCCGACAACAACAATGCAGTGCTGATCGCGGGCCCGTTCAGTACCGAGGGCCTGTCCGAACGCGTAGCTCAGGAGATTGCGCGGGTGCGGGAGCGGCTGGGCGATTCCAGCGGCGGGTAGTGCACCGTAGCAGGCCAACCGGTGGCCTTGTCGTGCATCTCATCTGGTCCACCCGCTTTCGACTTGCTTTCACCCACCCTTGGTGAAAGCACAATGGCAGCCCCTGTGCGCACGCGGCATGATCCCCTGCTTATGAAACTCCTCCTGGTCGAAGACGATTTTGATCTGGCCGGCGCCCTGAGCCGCAGCCTGGCGGCGCGCGGCTTCGAGGTGCTGTGCTGTGCGGACGGCAAGGAGGCGCTGGCGGCCGCCCGCCGCACGGTGTTCGACGTGATCACGCTCGATTTGTCGCTGCCCGGGCTGGACGGCCTGGAGGTGCTGCGCCGCTTGCGCGACGGCGGCAGCACCACGCCCGTGCTGGCGCTCACGGCCCGCGCGGCGGTGACGGACCGGATCGCGGGGCTGGAGGCGGGCGCCGACGACTACCTGGCCAAGCCGTTCGACCTGGACGAGCTGGTGGCGCGCCTGCGGGCGCTGACGCGGCGGGTGGGGCGCGACGGGCAGTTGCGCTGCGGCACGCTGTACCGCGAGCCCGGCAGCGGAGTCTTCTACAACGACGCACTGCCGCTGGATTTGTCGCAGCGCGAGGCCGAGCTGCTGCGGCTGCTGATGTCCCGCGTGGACCGGGTGGTGAGCAAGGAAGAGCTGCGCACACAGGTGTTTGCCGACACGGGCGAGCAGCAGGTGCAGGCCGACGCGGTGGAGGTGGTCGTGCACCGCCTGCGCAAGAAGCTGGTGGGCACCAATGCCGAGATCGTGACCCTGCGCGGCGTGGGCTACCTGCTGTGCGACGGCGACAGCATGGCCGCGCAAAAGGGCGGGGCGCCCCGGTGACGCCCAGGCGGCGTCGGTGGGGTGCGTGGCACGGGTCGCGGCGCTGGCAGCCGCGCGGCGGCTCGCTGCGGCAGCTGCTGGTGGTGTGGCCGCTGGCGGCGCTGTGGGGCCTGGTGGCGCTGTTCACTGGCGCACATGCGGTGCAGCAGATGCGCACCAATGCCGACTGGCAGGACAACACCCTGCGCGTGGCCCTGCTGGCCTGGCCGGCGGGGCAAGGCACCGACAACGACGCCGATACCGGTGCGCCAGCCTACGCCACGCCATCCGTCCGGCCGCAGTGGTTGCGCGAGACCCGGCTGGGCGGCGAGCGCCTGGCCGGCAGCGCGGCGGTGCCGCCCTTGCTGTCGGTGCACGAACTTGGCGCGCCCGGGCAGGTGCACTTCTACCTGGCAGAGATCGACGGCCAACTGGCCCGCGTGGGCGCCACGCTGTACCGGCCCGCAGGGGTTGCCGCCGGCGGCGAGCCCGTCGTGCGGCAAGTGGCGCGCCGCTGGAACGAGCGCCTGCCCACCGTGGGGCAGATGCTGGACAACCCGGTCTTGCGCGCCGTCTACGCCCTGGCGCTGGCGATGAGCGCCGTGTCGGTGGCGCTGGCACATGTGGCGTCGGCCTGGCTGCGCCGCGCGGATGCGTCGCTGGAGCGGCCGGCGGGCGCGGCCGTGGCGCCGTACGAAGGGCCGTCGGAGCTGGCGCCTGCCGTGGTGCACCTGCGCACGCTGCAGGCGGGGCAGAGCCGCTGGATCGAGGAGCAGCGGCGCTTTCTGGCCGACGCCACGCACCAGCTGCGCACCCCCATGGCGGTGCTGCGCACGCAGCTGCAGTCGGCCATCCATGGCGACGTGTTGCCGGCCGACGCCTTGCAGCAGATGCTGCACACGGTGGACAGGGCCTCGGGCCTGGCCAACCAGTTGCTCAGCCTGAGCAAGGTGGAGCAGCTCAAGCGCATGGGCGAGCTGCCCTGCGTGGACCTGAACGCCGTGGCGCGCGAGGCGGTGATGGAGCTGGCACCGCTGATCGCCGCCAAGCGCCTGGACTTCGCGCTGGAGGGGCCTGACCTCTCGGTGCCCGGAGACGCTGCCTTGCTGGGCGAGCTGATGCGCAACCTGCTGGCCAACGCCATTCACCACACACCGGCGCACGGCCGGCTGGGCGTGCTGCTGCGCGACAGCACCGGCTGGCGCGAAATGCTGGTGTGGGACGAGGGCCCCGGCATCGAGGACGGGGTGCGCCAGCGCCTGTTCCAGCCGTTTTCTGCGGGCAAGGGCGGCGTGGGCCTGGGCCTGTCGATCTGCAAGCAGATCGCCGAGTCGATGGGCGCCGAGGTGACCCTGTTCAACCGGCAGGACGCGGGGCGGGTGGTGGGCGTGGATGCACTCGTGACCTGGGGGCCGTCGGCGGCACCGGGGGACTCGGTCGCCACGCTGGCCCCGGGCGGCCTGCCCGCAGCGCCAGGCGCCGCGCCTGCCTGAGGAAACCACTGCAATGACCCTGTCTTCATTCCCACCGCCCCTGGCGTCCCACGGCATCGAGTTCCAGGGCGTGTGCAAGCGCTTTGGCACCGCCGACAGCGACCCGCTGGTGGTGGACCACATCAGCTTTGCGGTGCCCCGCGGCACGCTCACCACCATCCTCGGGCCGTCGGGCTGCGGCAAGACCACCACGCTGCGCATGATCGCCGGGCTGGAGTCGCCCACGGCCGGGCGCATTTTCATCGACGGCCACGACGTGACCACCCTGGGCCCGGCCCAGCGCAATGTGAGCCTGGTGTTCCAGAGCTATGCGCTGTTTCCGCACATGAACGTGATCGACAACGTGTGCTATGGCCTGCGCATGTCGGGCCTGGGCAAGGCCCAGGTGCGCGAGAAGGCGCGCGCCATGCTGGACACCGTGGGCCTGCACGGGCTGGACCAGCGCCGGCCCGCGGAGCTGTCGGGCGGCCAGCAGCAGCGGGTGGCGCTGGCCCGGGCGCTGGCGCTGGAGCCGGCGGTGCTGCTGTTCGACGAGCCGCTGTCCAACCTGGACGCCCGCCTGCGCCGCGCGATGCGCGAAGAGATCCGCACGCTGCAGCAGCGGCTGTCGCTCACCGTGGCGTACGTGACGCACGACCAGAGCGAGGCCCTGGCGGTCAGCGACCAGATCATCGTGATGAACAAGGGCGCCATCGCCCAGCGCGGCGCGCCCAGCGAGCTGTACGAGCAGCCCGCGTCGGAGTTCGTGGCCGGCTTCATGGGCGAGGCCATGCTGTTCGAGGGCGCCAACCAAGCCAGCCAGCCCCCCGGCGGCGCCCCGGGCCATGCCGACCTGGGCCCGCTGCGCGTGCCGTCGCCGCCCTCGCTGGCCTCCGGCCCGGTGAAGATCGCCGTGCGCCCCGAGGCCTGGATCATCGGCCCGGCCACCACGGCGGGCCTGGCCGCCCGGCTGACCAAGCGCACCTACCTGGGCAGCATCATGGAATACACCTTTGCCAGCGCGCTGGGCGAGATCTTCGTCGTCTCGCCCCTGGTCAAGGCGCCACTGGATGTGGGCGCGCCGGTGAGCCTGACGCTGGCGGACCACGGCGTGTCCGTGGTGGCTGGCTAGACCCGCATGAACTGCAACAACGAACCCTGCAATGACTGAGCCCATCCCCCTCGTGCCCGCCCACCGCGCGCCCTGCACCGTGGCGATTTTTGATCTGGACAACTGCCTGCTGGACGCCCGCGCCATGGGCACGCTGTTCGAGTCGGCCTTTGTGGCCATCCGCCAGGCCAACCAGGGCACTCTGTCGCCCGAGGTGCTGGAAGAAGCCATTGGCGAGTGCTGGTACACGGCCTTCGACCTGGTGGCTGAGCGCTTCGGCTTCAGCGCCGCGATGCGCGACGCGGGCTGGCGGGAGTTTTGCCGCATGGAGATGCGCCCGCCGCTGTCGGGCTACGCCGACATCGGCCTGTTGCCCGGTTTGCCGGTGCGCAAGTACCTGGTGACCAGCGGGTTTCGGCGGCTGCAGCAGAGCAAGATCGACGCGCTGGGCATTGCGCCCTGGTTCGAGCGCGTGGTGATCGACGCGATCGACGAGCACGGGCCGCACGGCAAGGGCCGCATCTTTGCGGACATCCTGGCCCAGGAAGGGTGTGCACCCCGGCAGGTACTGGTGGTGGGCGACAACCCGCTGTCCGAGCTGGGCGCGGGGCGCGCGCTGGGCATGGTGACGGTGCAGACCGTGCGGCCGGGCGTCAGCCCCTGGGACGGGGCCGACCACCAGGTCATGGGCCTGGAAGGGGTGGCGCGGCTGCTGTCAGCGGCGCCGGCACCGCAGTAACGGCTGGGCGCTACCGGCCGGGCCGCGCTGGCCGCAGCGTCAGCAGCGTCAGCAGATGGCCGAGAGCGAGTCCACGATGTGCTGCTGGCGCCGGGTCAGCGCCGCGTAGCCTTCGCGGATCAGCCGCTTCACGGCCGCGTGGATCTCAAGTTCTGTGTACAGCATGGAGCCCTCCGGATGTCGTGGTGTACGCCCGGCTCCACCGCCCGTCACCAACGGGGGCAGGGAAGGGCGCCCTGTGCGCGCTGGCCTGTGCCGGTGCCGAAGCGCCCAGGGGGCGGGCCGCGGCAGGCGCCCAGTCAGCCCCGCCAGCTTGCCAGCCTGCGCGCAGGGCAAACGGCCGAGGAGACAGGCAAACCCCGGGCAGTTCGTTCCACGGGCGGTCACGCATGGCGCTCCAGCAGCCGGCACAGCGTGCCCCAGGTGCGGGTGGTGGCGGGCAGGCCGAAGAGCTTCTCGGCCCACACATTCGGGCTGCCCATGGTCAGGCCGTGCGCGTGGCTCACCGACAGCAACGCGATGTCGGTGTACAGCAGCACCTGCACATCGCCGCGGGCGTTGCTCTGCGGCAGGCCGGGCACCACCTGCGCGTCGTCGTGCAGAAAGGTCACGTAGAAGTCGTACACGGGCGGGCTCTTGCTCAGGCCGGTAAACGGGTCGCGGGAGCGCAGGGAGAGCAGGCCGGGCATGTCGCGCAGAAAGACGGGCTCGTCGAACCCGCGCTCGTGCACCAGCATCGCCTGCACCGCCCGCAGGACCTGGCGTGCGGGCCGCACACCGCGTGCGGTGAAGGCCACCGTGCCGTTGGTCTGGAACGATGCCGCCCCGCCCGCGCCGGCCCGCGTGAAGATGCTCTCGAGTTCAGCGCGCGACGGCGCGGCGCCGTGGCCCAGGTTGAGGTTGCGAAAGAAGGCGGCGAACTTCATGTCGATGCACGCTGTGGCGGATGCTGGCTGGCACTATAGGGCGCTCCAAAGCGTGTTGCACCTGTGGCGCCGGCCCCTTCAGCGGGCGGCGCATGCGGGCCTGTGGGTGGCTGCATGCCCGGGTGAATGCCAAAAACTGAAGAAAAATGGCACCTACCGCTTGATGGGATTGCGGGAGCAGCTATTCAATTCATAGCAAAGGCTGTGATGCACCTGCGGCAGAGGCCACAATACCGGCCGCGGCCACCACCGGCCGCGCTGTCGTCCACCCCTTTGCCGGCCGCCCCAGCGCGCCGTGCCGCCCATTGTGAACTCGCCCGTCGTCACCTCGCTGCTTCCCGTCATCCTGTTCATCGTCATCGGCTTCTACACGGGGCGGCGCGGGTGGATACGGGCCGAGGCCGTGAAAGACCTGGCCAACCTCGTGTTCATGGTGCTCACCCCCGCGCTGCTGTTTCGCACCATGAGCTCGGTGCATGTGCAGGACCTGGACTTCGGGCCCATCGCCATCTACTTCGCAGCGGCGATGCTCGTCTTTGGCGTCACCATGGCGGTGCTGGGCTTCTCCAGCCTGGCGGCGGCGCGCGCGCTGGCCAACACCTTCAGCAACACCATCATGATCGGCGTGCCGCTGGTAAGCCTGGTGTTTGGCGAGGCCGGGCTGGTGACGCTGTTCACCCTGATCTCGGTGCACGCACTCATCCTGCTGACCGCCGCCACCGTGGTGTTCGAACTGGCCTCTGCGCGCGAGCATGCGGGCCGCGCCGGGGGCACGCAGCAGGCCATGTGGCGCACCGTGCTGCAGGCGGTGCGCAACGGCATCGTGCACCCGGTGCCGCTGCCCATCATCGCGGGCCTGCTGTTTGCGCAGACGGGCCTCGCCATCCCGGCCGTGGTGGACAAACCCATGCTGCTGCTGGGCCAGGCGCTCGGGCCCATCTCGCTGCTGCTGGTGGGGGTGACGCTGGCGTTCACCAAGGTGGGCCACCATTTCAAGGCGGCCCTGCGCATCGCGGTGGTCAAGTGCGTGGTGCACCCGCTGGTGCTGGTGGCGCTGGCCTGGGCACTGGGCCTGTCGGGCATGCCGCTGGCGGTGATGATCGTGGCGGCGTCGCTGCCGGTGGGGGCCAACGTGTTCCTGTTCGCCCAGCGCTACCAAGTGGCGGAGGACGAGGTGACCGCCAGCGTGGCGGTGTCCACGGCGCTGGCGCTCATCACCATGCCGGTGGTGATCCTCGGGGTGACGAAGTTCTTCGCCGTGTAAGGCGCGGCCGGCGCAATGGCTGCCTGTCGGCAGCAAGGCCAACCGGCCGGGCCGGTGCGTTGCGCCTTACCGGGCCGCGTAGGGCAGCGACGAGTGGTGCACCACGATGCGCAACTGGCCCGCATCGTCCTTGGCGAAGCTCCAGGTCTTGTCCACCGTGGTCACCGTGCCGTCGGGCCCGGTGAAGCGCACGTTGCCCATGGTCATGGCCACGTCGCCAGAGATGTAGACCGCAGCATTGTCGACATCGCACTTCTTCCAGCCCTTGAGCGCAAAGCCGGTGTCGTTGGGGTAGCTGGGGTTGCCGCCCACAAAGTACGCCAGCGCGCCGGCGCGGTCGGTGCGGAAGGTCTGCGGCGCTACCGTGAGCGTGGGCTTGAACAGCACGACGCCGAACTGGTAGCCGTAGGCGCTGTCGATCACCTTGGCCGCGAGCGCAGTGGCGGCAGCGACGCCGTCGCGCTGGTGGACGGCACTGATGTCGAGCAGCGCCTTGCACCAGTTCTGCTGCGCGGTCAGCACTTCGGCCTCATTGATCGCGTGGTTGACCACGGGTGTCTTGGCGTGGGCTTGCAAAGAAGCGGCGGTGACGAGGAGAGCGGCCAGTGCCAGGCGGTTGATTTTCATGGAAGTTCAATGGTTGTGAGTTGTTGACGCCGACTGCGAAGTCAGCGGTTCCCATTGAACCGGGCAGGGGTGGACAGAACGTGATGCGCCCATGAACCGCGACGAAGCGGGACATGAACGGAAGATGAACAGGGCCCCCCGCCCTTGGGCTCCCGTACGCTCCCGTGCGCTCCTGTGTGCGCCCTTGGCGCGCCCCGGGTGGGGCGGCCAGGCCTCGCTCAGGGTGCGAGGCGCTCCCGCACCCACTCGCCCTGGTCCAGGCGGTAGCGCAGGCGGTCGTGCAGGCGGCTCTTGCGGCCCTGCCAGAACTCCCACTGCTCGGGCTGGAGGCGGTAGCCGCCCCAGTGCGGCGGGCGCGGCGGCTTGAGCAGGAACTGCGCGCCGTACTTGGCCGCATTGGCCACCAGCACGCTGCGGCCGGGGATGACCTGGCTCTGCGGGCTGGCCCAGGCGCCGATGCGCGAGTCGAGCGGGCGGCTGTGAAAGTACGCGTCGCTTTCCTCGTCGCTGACCTTCTCCACCGTGCCTTCGATGCGCACCACGCGCTCGAGCTCCACCCAATGGAACTGCAGCGCGGCGAACGGGTTGCCACCGATCTGGCGGCCCTTGCGGCTGTCGTAGTTGGTGAACCAGACGATGCCGCGCTCGTCGTAGCCCTTGATGAGCACGATGCGGGTGCTGGGGCGCAGGTCGCTGCCCACCGTGGCCAGCGTCATGGCGTTGGGCTCGGGAATCTCGGCCTTGATGGCCTCTTGCAGCCACTGGTCGAACTGCTGCAGCGGCGCGGCGTGCGAGGCGTCTTCGTTGAGTTCTGCGCGCTCGTAGCTCTTGCGCAGGTCGGCGATGGAGTGCGTGGTCATGGCAGCGATTGTGCATCGCCCGTACCATCACGCCTTGCGCTACGGCAGGCGTTTGCGCCGGGCTCGGCACCCGCTGGTTGTGGCCGAATGATTATTCGCTTATAGTCGCCCCGCCATGAAACCCAAGGACGATGAGAAACAGCGCGCCATTGCGCAGGCCACCTTCGACCTGGTGGCCCGCACGGGCCTGAGCGGCCTGACCATGGCCGAGATCGCGCGGGCCGCGGGCATTGCCACCAGCACGCTCTACGTGTACCACCCGTCCAAGGACGAACTCATCAGCCAGCTCTACCAGGACGCCAAGACCGTGACGGCCACGCGCCTCATGGAGGGCGTGCTGCCCGACATGCCCTACCGCGCCCGCGTGCGCCGCAGCTGGTGCAACCTGCTGCGCCACCGGCTGGACCAGTATGCCGAGGTGGTGTTCCAGGAGCAGTACTACAACTCGCCCTGGTTCACCGACGGCAACCGCGAATTCTCCACGCGGCTGATGGCCGGTTTTTTTGCCCTGATGGCCGAAGGGCAGCAGCAAGAGATCCTCAAGGCCGTGCCGGTGCCGCTGCTCACGGCCAGCTTTGTCGGCTCGGTGCGCGAGACGGCCAGTCTGATCCGATCGAAGTCGCTGCCCGACGACGACGCCGTGCACCAGATGGCGTTTGGCCTGTGCTGGGATGCACTCAAGGCATGAAGGCCCTGGCCGCCCGTGAATGCAATGCGCAACACCGCCCCGACAGCCTGACCGCCAGCACAAACTCAGAATTTCGGATTTAATCGAATAAATATTCTCTTAAAAAAAACGAGAAAACCAAGCGGCGATACAGCCGCACCTGATTGCGCCGTCTTTTGCAGGCGCTGACCTTCACCCCTGGAGTCCCACGATGCCCACCCTGAACATCAATGGCAAAGACACGCCCGTCGACGCCGACGAATCCACCCCCATCCTCTGGGCCCTGCGCGACACGCTGGGCATGACCGGCACAAAGTTCGGCTGCGGCCAGGCCTTGTGCGGTGCCTGCACGGTGCACCTGAACGGCGCGCCGATCCGCTCGTGCATCACGCCGATCTCGGCAGCGGCGGGGCAGAAGATCACCACCATCGAGGCCGTCACGGAGAGCGACAAGGTGGGCAAGGCCGTGCACGCGGCCTGGGTCAAGCACGACGTGGCCCAGTGCGGCTACTGCCAGAGCGGCCAGATCATGAGCGCCACCGCGCTGCTCAAGGGCAAGAAGAAACCGAGCGACGCCGACATCGACTCCGCCATGGCCGGCAACGTGTGCCGCTGCGGAACCTATGTGCGCATCCGCGCCGCCATCCACGACGCCGCCAAGACGCTGGCCTGACCCAAGCACCGAAGGAGAACACCATGCATTTCGACCCTCAAGTGGTAGAGGCAGCGCGCAGCAGCATGCCAAAGAACCTTCTGGCGCTCATGGACAGGGCGCAAGGCGCTACTGATTCAGGAGCAGACGACGCCATCGACGGTGCCGGCGGCTTTGCACGCCGCACCTTCCTCAAAGTTACCGCAGCCTCCGGGTTTGCGCTGGGCGCCTTCCCGCTGGCGGCCACCGCGCAGGGTGCGGCCGCAGCGGCACCCGCCGGGCTCAAGCCCTTCGAGCAGCCCTCGGCCTTTGTGCGCATTGACGCTGATGGCACCGTCACCGTCACCATCAACCGCCTGGACTTCGGCCAGGGCGTGCAGACCGGCCTGCCCATGATCCTGGCCGAAGAGCTGGACGCGGACTGGTCCAAGGTGCGCAGCGTGCATGGAGACGCCAACCCCGCCTATGTGGACCCGGCTTTCGGCATGCATATCACCGGCGGCTCCGGCTCCATCAAGAACTCGTACACCCAGTACCGCGAACTGGGCGCGCGCACCCGGGCCATGCTGGTCGGCGCCGCTGCCGCGCAGTGGGGTGTGGACGCATCGGCACTGCGCACCAGCAACGGCTTTGTGGTCGGCCCCGGCGGCAAGAAGCTGGGCTACGGCGCGCTGGCCGAGGCCGCGATGAAGCAGCCCGTGCCCGAGAAAGTGGTGCTCAAGGACCCCAAGCAGTTCCGCCTGATCGGCAAGCCCACGGGCCGGCTCGACGCCAAGGCCAAGTCGAGCGGCCAGCAAAACTACGGCATCGACGTGCGCCTGCCCGGCATGCTCACGGCCGTGGTGGCGCGCCCACCGGTGTTCGGCGCCCGGCTCAAGACGCTGGACGACTCGGCGGCCAAGGCCGTCAAGGGCGTCAAAGCCGTGCTGCGCGTGCCCACCGACCGGGGCGGCGAAGGCGTGGCGGTGGTGGCTGACGGCTATTGGGCCGCCAAGCAGGGGCGCGATGCCCTGAAGGCTGAATGGGACAACAGCGGCGTCAAGCCCACCGACTCCGCGCAGCAACTGGCGCAGTACCGCGAGCTGGCCGCCAAGCCCGGCCTGGTCGCCATGCAGGCAGACACGGGGCCGCTGGCCAGCGCACCGCACAAGATCAGCGCCGAGTACGTCTTCCCGTACCTGGCGCACGCGCCCATGGAGCCGCTGAACTGCACCGTCAAGCTCGACGGCGACAAGGCCGAACTCTGGATGGGCACGCAGATGCCGGGCCTGGACGCCATGGCCGCTGCCAAGACGCTGGGCCTTGAGCCGCAGAACGTCAAGGTCCACACCCAGATGGCCGGTGGCGGCTTCGGCCGCCGCGCCATCCCCACCAGCGACTACGTGGTGGAAGCCTGCGGCGTGGCCAAGGCCGCACGCACGGCGGGCATCACGGCCCCGGTGCGCACGCTGTGGAGCCGCGAGGACGACATCAAGGGCGGCTACTACCGCCCCATGCACGTGCACCGCGCCGAGATCGGCTTCGACGCGCAGGGCAAGATCCTGGCGTGGGACCACACCATCGTCGGGCAGTCCATCACCAAGGGCTCACCGTTCGAGGCCTTCATGGTCAAGAACGGCATCGACGCCACCGCCATCGAGGGCATGAAAGAGCCCTACAACGTGCCCATGAAGCTGTCGGTGCACCACCCCGAGGTGAACGTGCCCGTGCTCTGGTGGCGCAGCGTGGGCTCCACCCACACCGCCTACGCCATGGAAACGCTGATCGACGAAGTGGCCCGCACCACCAACCAGGACCCGGTGGCCTACCGCCTGGCGCTGATGGGCGACAAGCACCCGCGCCACAAGGCGGCGCTGCAGCTGGCCGTGGCGCAGTCGGGCTACGGCAAGAAGAAGCTCGCCGCGGGTCGCGCCTGGGGCGTGGCGGTGCACGAGTCGTTCCAGTCGGTCGTGGCCTATGTGGTCGAGGCGTCGGTCAAAGACGGTACGCCCAAGCTGCACAGCGTGACGGCCGGCGTGCACTGCAACCTGGTGGTCAATCCGAAAAGCGTGGAAGCGCAGGTGCAGGGCGGGGCGCTGATGGGCCTGTCGATGTGCCTGCCGGGCGCGGCCATCACGCTCAAGGATGGCGTGGTGGAGCAGAGCAACTTCGGCGACTTCGCCGTGCCGCGCATCACCGACATGCCCCAGGTGGCCGTGCACATCGTGCCCAGCGCCGAGCCGCCCACGGGCATGGGCGAGCCGGGGTTGCCGCCGCTGGCGCCGGCGTTCGCCAACGCGGTAGCGCGGTTGACCGGGAAGACACCGAGGGCGTTGCCGTTTCAGTTGGCGTGAGAGGGGTCCAAGCGCCGGGCCGGGAGCGAATAGGCGGCCGAGTCTTTCAGGCGTCAGGTGGCCGCGCGCCCGGCGCGCCACCCTTTGTCCAAGGTGCGCACGCTGGACAGACGGAGGGACACACCGCCGCCCCCGCGGCTGGATTCAGCCGCCTGCCCCGTACGCGTTCGCCATCTCAGTCCCTCGCCACATCCTTCATGGCCTCGTCCGACAGGACGAACGAGCCGCCAATGACATCGGCATCGGGCTCCAGCACCTCGGGGTAGCGCAGGTCGGGCAGTATCTGGATGTCGAAGATCTCCTGCACGATGCCCTCGAAACGGATGAAGCCCACCGTATTGCCGGTGTTCAGGTCAATGACCCAGACGCCACAGCTACGCTCTTCAGGCTTGAGGCGCTGGCTCAAGGCAATGCCGTCGAACACGCTCTCGCGCACCTGGGACAGTCCCACGAAGGCCAACGAACCATGCATGGCCAGGCCGCGGGTAAAGCCGGGCATGTGGGCGACGGTTTGTGTTTTTCCGGTGGCCGGATCGAACGTGATGAGCGTGCCTTTGGCGCTCTCGAGCAACCACCATTGGCCGTTGTGCCAGCGCGGGGAATGCGGCATGCCAAGGCCTTGGGTGACGATTTCGTTGCTGGCGATGTCCATGACGATGCCGCCTTGGGCTTTGTGGTGCCGCCATCCTTCGGGGGTGTTGGTGCTGCCCAGGGCCGTGACCAAGGTGGGGGTGCCGTCGCGCATCCCCAGGCCATTGAGGTGGCATCGGTCTTCGGCCGCCAGCGCGGTGACAAACGATGGTCGCCAGCGTGGCACAAAGCTGTGGTCGCGGTCGAGCGTGCACAGAGCCGAAAACCGGGTGTTGACCACCCATAGTTCACCACCCGCATCAAAAGCCAGCTCATGCACTCTGATGTCGCCAGTGACGTGCATGTTGCGCGGTATGAAGCAGCCGTCGTGCTTGTTGGGGTGCAGACGGGAGGCGACGTCGGGCATGTTTCGGTAGTCCCAGACGGCTTGCAGCGTGCCGATGGCCAAGCGGTTGCCGTCATAGGCCATGCCCATGGGACTGGGAAAGTAGGTCAGGTGGGTGTTGAGCTTCGGGCCATCTGCACGCAGGGTGATGAGGCGGCCGCTTTGGTAGGTGGTCACCAGCAGCGATGCGCCCAACTCATTGAGCAGTTGCGGCAAGGATGTGGTGTGAACGCTGCGAAAGTCCTGGTGGTCGTGCGGCTGGGCGGGGGCGGCGCTGGGGGCGGGCGTTGGCATGGGGTGGACGGTGGCCGGGTGGGGGCCGGCGGCAGGCATGGGAGCGGGAGCGACGGGCGCCACCGGCGTAGGGGGGCGGCGCAGGGGCTCGTGGGCAAACAGTGCCCGGGCGCGCTCGGCAGTGGCCGAGACCAGGTGCATCAGAGGCTCGATTTCGGTGGCGTTGGCTCGCCATTTGTCGGGGTTGGCTGGCGTGAGGGTATGCCGCGAAGGCGGCAGCGGTGCGGTCAAGTTGCGATCCCACGGCAAGCCAACGAACTGGCTGAGCCTGCGCACTTCTTGCTCCGGGTGAGCCACCAGTTGGTCGTAGCTGGCCACGCACCAGCTGTCGGGTGGCAGCGTCTGCAGGTCATCCAGCACGGTGCGGGTGATGGACTCCCATTGGCGCACGGCAACCTCTGCCGTGGACATGCCAGCCATGTCACGCCATCCTTGTACCAAAGCCAGCGACCAAGGTGTGCCGCGCCAGCCAGGCAAGTCGTAGGTGACAAAGTGCCCGGAGCGCCAGGCATCCAGCATGCTGCTGATGGTGGCGCGTTCATCGCGGTACAGGTAGATGAACATGGCATCCGGAAACATGGCGCGCAAAAAAGGAATGCGCAGGCTGTTTTTCGGGGTTTTTTCCAGAAACCGAAAGCTATCCCGGTCCGCCGTGGGCCGCCCTTCGCGGTCGTGGGCAGCGGTGGCAAATCGGGATGCAAGCTCCTGCATCACCTCGGGGGTGGCATCTGCACTGCCCAGTTGGTTGGAGTGCCATTGGTGGGCGGCGGGATGCAGCGCCTCGATGCCCTCGATCAGTGCATGGCTCTCACCGCCGATGGAGAACACGTCCTTCGCCTGGCTCAGCGTCTCAAACAGCAGCGACGACCCTGAGCGCGGAGACGAAACGATGAAAACGGGCCGGTCGAATCGCGTCTGTGCGCCGCGCACCGACGGCACCACCCGCTCGGCCAGATCGGTGTTGAGGGCGGGTGCCAACAATATCTGCTGCACCGCGAAGGCGCCGTCCACCCCGTTGGAAAGCGTCACGCTACTGCGCAGTCGGCCCATCCTGTCGCCGGTACTTTCCAGCAGATCGGCATAGGCGCGCCAACCCGAAGGGGCTGACTGGTGCCGGTCCCAGAGCTGCCGCCATTGGTCGAAAAAACCGGCCACTTCGGCACGCAGGGCTTCGCCCGAATTTGTGCTGGGCAGCACGGCCTGGATGTTTGCAAACAGCGTTTGCTGCTCTGCTGGCGACATCACCACAGGAAAATTGTCCACCTCATGCCAAATTTTCGGCCGGGCGCCGGGCTCGAAGGCCACCGTGCGGACCGGGCCCATGGCTGGCGCTTGCGGATCCGTGGGGCGGCCGCCTTGCGCGAGCAGTGCCGACAGTGCCGCCGAACCCGTGGTGTCGATCACCAGGTGGATGCGCTGCAAGTGGGTGGGATTGATGACGTTGTGCTCGCGCCAGGTATCGAACACCCAGGCTTGACCGGCTGCCATGTGCAGCGCTTGGCCGCCGCAGATAAATTGCACCGCAGGATCGGTCACGATGGGCACATGCACGCGCATGTGCTGCTGCCAGTAGTAATTGACATCCACATGCAAGCTGGCTTCGGCCCGGCCATCAATGCGCATCAGGCGGGTGCGGCCGATGGGGGCTTGCAGTACCGACATCACTTGTTGCAGGTACGGGCAATCGTGCAGTTGCGGCGTGGGTTGCATCACTCCTTTGACACCGTTGTTCAGGGGGTCGCCCTCCACCGCCATCAGCGGCAAGGCCGCATTGCCAGCGTGCCCTTCGGGGTGTGGCTGCCACGCCACTTCGGGCAGGGCGCGGATCTCGCTGGCCAAACGGGCCGCATCGAAGGCCAGGGGGAGTCGGATGAATTCTGTGTTCAGGCGCATAAGGGTCAGGCACCGGTTACTTTCGTGCCCATTGTTCGTAGAATCTGGCCAACAGCAAAGTTAGCATCACTAAAGGATGAGGGATATGGCGGTATACCTGACACAGGGTGGTGCATGGGATCGTAAGTCCGATGCAAAACGGACAGGAAAAAGCGCGGTACTGGCTGCGGGCGCGGCGCTCGCAGCCATGGGCGGGCAAGCATCGGCAGCGGTCATCGAAGTGGATTCTCTGGCTGACGATGTCACGGCAGGCGACAACTTGTGCACGCTGCGCGAGGCGGTGAACAATGCCAACACCGACAGCGACACCACCGGGGGAGATTGCGTTGCAGGCGCGGGCACCGACACCATTGACCTGTCTGCGTTGACCGGCACCATCACATTGGGTGGTACCCATCTGCGTCTTACCGATTCGGTCACGGTGCAAGGACCCACGACAGGGACACTGAGCATCAATGGCAATAGCACTTCCCGCATTTTTTATGTCAGAAGTGCCGGTGTAAACGTCACCATCAGCCGTCTGACGCTGACGGCGGGTAGAAATAGCAGTGGCGCTGCTATTCGTTTCGAGCAATCGGGAAGCTTGACGATCGACCAGTCCGTCATCACGGGCAATGTGTCGACCAGCAAAGGTGGCGCGCTGTTTTTCAGATCCAATGCAGGCGGGGTCAACATCAGCAACACCAGGGTCAGCAATAACACCGCAAGTTCCGGTGGAGCAGGGTTGTTTTTGTATAACGTAGCTGGCTCCAGCAGCATCACCAGTTCCACGATTTCAGGAAATTCCGGCGGATCTCGGGGCGGCGGCATCTTTTTGTATAAAATTAATGCGCCATTGACCATCAGTGATACTACGATTTCGGGCAATAGCACCGGCAATGGTCGTGGTGGTGGGGTGTTCTTTTATAAATCGTCTGCACCCGGCACACTGACCGTTGATCGCTCGACGATCAGTGGTAACACTGCAGGCCAAGGGGGCGGTTTCTTTTTTTACAAAACCAACTCCACGTTGCGTCTGGAAAATACCACCATATCCGGTAACGCCGCCAATGCGGGAAAGGGTGGCGGCATTTATTTGAGGGGTTCTTTTGGCGGTACCCAGTTGACCGACATACGTTCGTCTACGCTGGCATCCAATACGGCGAGCACATCGGGGGGTAATCTCGACGGAGGGAACAGCGCCAACACCATCAACATCACGAATTCCATCTTCGCTGGTGGCACCGCGCCGACGGGCCCCGATATCAACACGGGAAACGCCACCATCAATATGAACTACTCGCTGCTGCAAAGCACATCGGCCGCTGTGGTGGTGGGTGGCAATAATATCGGTAACGTGGACCCCCAATTAGGATCGCTGGCCAACAATGGTGGCGCCACGCTCACACGCTTGATTGCCAGTACCAGCCCGGCACGCAATGCAGGCTCAAACACGTTCGTGACCGTGGCTTCAACCGACCAGCGAGGATTGACGCGCATCGTGGGCGGCACCATCGATATGGGTGCGGTGGAGATTCAACCCTTTGTACCAACCGATACTGCCAGCAAGATTCCTACTTTATCGCAATGGGCTTTGGTGCTGCTGGCGACCTTGCTGGCGTGGTTGGGTATCCGCCGTTATCCAAAGGTCTAAAAGGCCACTCGGGCGCATTGGCGGGCGGCGCTTACGGTGGCGTGCCTTGGGGAAAGTTGAGGCAATCGAGCAGGCCATTGGGGCCGAAGCCTGAATTGACCAAGCGTGCGTAGATCACTGGCGCTCGCAAGCGATGGGCCATTCATTGCGGCGTTGCTTCGCATTTTCTGCCGTACGGGAAACTGGCGAGAACATCTTTTTCAATCCCACAGGCAATTGCGTCGATGCGACACCAGCTTCCCACGGTCCTGATCCTCGCCTCCGGCCGGGGCGAACGGTTTACCGCATCGGGCGGCGCGGTACACAAGCTGCGCGCGCCCTTGGGCAGCACTACCGTGCTGGAGCACACCCTGGCTGCCGTGCGGGCCAGTGGTTTGCCTTGGCATGTGGAGGACGAGGGCCACCCCGGCATGGGCGATTCGATTGCAGCGGCGGTGCGCGCGACGGCAACGGCACCGGGTTGGCTGGTACTGCCCGGAGATTTGCCGCTGGTGCTCCCCGAAACGCTAAGTTCCATCGCCGCCGTCTTGGCGGACTGCGCCGTGGCGGTGCCGGTGCACCAGGGCAAACGCGGCCACCCCGTGGGTTTTGCCGCCGAATGCCTGTCTGGACTGCTGGCCCTGGCGGGAGAGCAGGGCGCTGCCAGCGTGGTGCGCCAGCAGGCGCAGCAAAAAAGAGTGCGTTGGCTGGAAGTGGAAGACGCAGGCACGGTGACGGACATCGACACCGTGCAGGATCTGGCGCGCGCCGAAGCCGTGTTGGCGGCGCGCCGGACCTGAGGGCTCCCCAAAAAAGCAAACCCGCCGGCCGATGCAGCGGGGCGGGTTATGGCCAGCGCAACGGCGGGCAAAAGCTTTGCAGGCAGGCGGGCGGATCGGTGCGGCTTCAGCGCCCTACCTGCGTGCGACCGTTACTTGGCGGCGATCACGGCACAGGCCAGACGGGGGCCGGCGTTGCCCGTGGGCTGGGTCTTGTAGTCGTCGGGGTCGCGGTGCACGATCAGGCCCTTGCCCACGATGTCGTTGGCGGTGCTGCCCACGCGAATAGTGCGCGACTCGAAGCTGAAGGTGGCCACGCCGTTGGCGTCGGCCTTGAGGCTGGGCAGGTCGCCCGTGTGGTGCTCGCCCGCGCCGTGGTGGCCGTGGGGCTTGCCGCCGGGGTTGAAGTGGCCGCCGGCGCTCATGCCGTCGCCGCTGGAGCAGTCGCCTTTTTCATGGATGTGAAAGCCGTGCTCGGCACCCGCCTTGAGGCCACGGATTTCGCCGGACACCTTCACCACATCGCCGGCTTGCACGAACTTCACCGTGCCGGTGGTGGTGCTGCCGCGCGTGGGCTCCAGCGTGGCGCTGGCCGTGGGGCCGGAGGAATAACCGGCGCAGCCCACCAGGGCGGCAGCGGCGATGAGGGACAGAACACCGGCTGAACGAACATTTTTCATGGGTCAGGCTCCTTGGCTGAGGGTGAGAGACCGCCGCATTGTGCACCCGCCGCGCTGCACCGCAGGACACGGCGCCGTCCGCACCGGCCGCCGACGCACCGTGCTCCAGAGCGTCTAAGCCTCTTTGCGGGCCAGTGCAATCAGCTTGGCCAAGGCGCGGTCATGGATACCGTGCCTGCGCAGCTCATCGTAGGTGGCCTGGGCGTAGTCCCGCGTGGTACCGAAGCGCCCGCAGGCCTGCTCGAAGATGCGGCAGTACTCTTCGTCGGGCAGCTCGCCCGTGTGGTTGGGACTTTTGCGCGACAGGGTGAACGCCAGCGCCTGCACGGTGCCCTGCGGCGTGCGGCAGGGCAACCAGCGCGGGTCGTACACGGCGGTGACCATCTCGCGCTGCCACAGGTTGATGAGCACCTGCCGCGCCTGCGCCTTGTCCACCCGGAACACCATCCCCCGGCAGCTGCCGCCCGACAGCATGCCGAACACCAGCCCCGGGCACTCGGGCGTGCCGCGGTTGATGCGGCTCCACATCTTGAGCGCCCGGTGCCAGCCGTGCACGGTGGCGGGGCGCCGCTCGGTGTAATCAAAGTCCGGCCGCCAGATCAGCGAGCCATAGCCGAACACCCACAGGTCACTGTGGCCGCCCCATTCATCCAGTGCACGCTCCAGCATGGGAGCCGGGTCGCGAAGGGGCGCGGGAAGATTCGTCATGGGAGCACTTTACAATTGAAGGCTTTGGTGCGGCGTGCCAGGGTCTTGTGCCCGCCACAGACAGTGCAGCGGCATGCGCACGCCAGACCTTTTTCTACCTCAATCAACATCACGACTACGGGAGTTTTCATGTCCAGTTCCGACGACGATAGCCAAGAACGTTTTGCCTTGGGTTTCCTGTTTGCGCTCATCGCGCTGGTGATCTCCGCCGTGGTCGGCACCGTGGTGGTCAAGCGCGTGGGCGCTGCCGGTGCCGCCAAGCCGGTGGCGGTGGCAGCAGCACCTGCTGCTGCACCTGCCGCACCCGCTGTTGCAAGCAACGCGCCAGCGGCCCTGGTCGCTGACGATGCGGCCAGCGTGCGGGTGGACAACGGCGTGGTGAAGTTCTACTTTGCCAGCGCCAAGGCCGACCTGGCCGCCGGCGCCAACGAAGCGCTGGCCGACGTGGTCAAGGGCGTGGCCGAGGGCAAGAAGGCCATCGTGTCGGGCTTTCACGACGCCACGGGCGACGCCGCGCTGAACGCCGAACTGGCCAAGCAGCGCGCCTTTGCGGTGCGTGACGCACTCAAGGGCCTGGGCGTGGCCGACGACAAGATCGACCTGAAGAAGCCCGAAGAAACCACGGCCAGCGGCAACAACGCCGAAGCCCGCCGTGTGGAAGTGGCACTGAGCGCGCAGTAATCCAGCGGCAGTCCACCGCGGACCCAATGAAAAAGCCCGGCAATGCCGGGCTTTTTTACGGGCGCTCAATGGGCCGATGAATTGAATAAAAACTGGCTCTACCGCTTGTCTGGTAAGCGCTACAAGCTATCAATTCAATAGCAATCGCCAAATCAACGCAGACCACCGCCTGCCGAACCCTCGGCCCTTTGTATCAATTCAATCTTGTACCCGTCCGGGTCCGTGACGAAGGCGATGACCGTGGTGCCGCCCTTCACGGGGCCCGCTTCGCGCGTCACGTTGCCGCCCGATGCCTTGATCTTCTCGCACGCCGCATAAGCGTCTGGCACGCCCAGGGCGATGTGGCCGTAGGCCGTGCCCAGGTCATAGCTTTCGGTGCCCCAGTTGTAGGTCAGCTCGATCTCGGCCTGGCCGGGGTTGCCGCCGTCAAAGCCCAGAAAGGCCAGCGAGTATTTGTACTCAGGGTTTTCGGATTGGCGCAGCAGTTGCATGCCCAGCACCTGGGTGTAGAAGTCAATCGAGCGTTGAAGGTTGCCAACGCGCAGCATCGTGTGGAGGAATCTCATGCCTTCGATTGTGCCGGCAGATCAAAGACCAAGCAGGTGGTGGTGGCGTGGGCGTACAGCGTGCCGTCCGGGCCCAACAGGCGGGCTTCGGCCGTGGCCAGTTGGCGGCCGCAGTGGATCACGCGGCCTTCGGCGCGCACGCGTTGCACCTTGGGTGTCAGGGCCTTGACCAAGTTCACGCCCAGCTCGGCGGTGGTGTAGCCGCGGCCGGGCAGCATGCGGGTGTGCACGGCGCAGCCCAGGGCCGAGTCCAGCAGGGTGGCAAACCAGCCGCCGTGCACGGTGCCCATGGGGTTCAGGTGGGCCGGCCCCGGCGTGCCCTGGAAGACGGCCAGCCCTTCGTCCACCTCCATCAACTGGAAGTCCAGCGTGCGGGCGATGGGCGGGTAGGGCAGCTCTCCACGCAGCATGGCCTGCATCATCTGCAAACCCGTCAAGCCCGCCACCTGGTCGGGGCGCGAGACGCCCGGTCCCGCGCCGGCCTCCAGCCGGGCGGCGATCTCGCGTTCTTGGGCGAGCCATTGTTCAAGCTGGTTGTTCTGCGTCATGGGTACGGTGCCTTGGATGGGAGTGGGGTGAAAGCCAAACGAATAACTTGCATATGCAATTATTGCAGATACAATTTATAGCATGCAAGCTGAAATCACTCCACCCGAAGCTGTCGCCGGTGCGCTCCCCCAGGGCTGCACCAACTTCAAACTGCGCCAGCTGATGCGGCGGGTGGCGCAGCACTACGACACCGAGATGGCACGGTGCGGCCTCAAGACCACGCAGTATTCGCTGCTGTCGCATGTGCTCAAGCTGGGGCCCATTCGCCCGGGGGACTTGGCCGCGGCCATGAAGATGGACGCCTCGACGCTGACCCGCAACCTGCGCCCGCTGGTCGATGCCGGCTGGGTCACGCTCGAAGCCGGGGCCGATGCGCGCAGCCGGCTGGTGCACATCACCGATGCCGGCCGCGATAAACGCGCCGAGGCCCAGCGCCACTGGAAGGCCGCGCAACTGGCGCTCAACGACACCCTGGGGGCAGGGCGGGTGAACGCGCTGCACGCCTTGGTCGACGATTCCCTGGCCCTGCTGGCCAGCGCCCAGGAGCCCGGCGATGACCAATGACACCCGTAACACCGCCCCCGCAGGGCCCGCACGCGCTGCTGCGCCCGCGCTGCCCTTGTCCCTGTGGCTGGTGCTGCTGGCCGCAGCGGGTGCCTTTGCACTGACCATGGGCACGCGCCAGACGATGGGCCTGTTCCTGTCGGCGCTCAACACCTCCACCGCGCTGGGCATTGGCAGCATCAGCCTGGCGTTTGCGTTCGGCCAACTGTGGTGGGGGCTGACCCAGCCCTTTTCGGGTGCGGTGGCCGACCGCATCGGTACCGGCCGCGTGATCCTGCTGGGCGTGGCACTGGTGGCGCTGGGCACTTTCATCACGCCCTACATGACCACGACCGCCGGCCTTATCTTCGCCATTGGCGTGCTGGCCGCGGGCGGGGCAGGGATGGCGGGGCCGTCGGTGCTGATGGCCGCCACCTCGCGCCTGGTTCCGGCCCACCAGCGTGGCCTGGCCACCGGCATCGTGAACGCGGGCGGCTCTTTCGGCCAGTTCATCATGGCGCCCATCGCCATCAGCCTGACCGCCGCACTGGGCTGGGCCAGCGCCATGCAGTGGCTGGGTGTGCTGGTGCTGCTGGCATTGCCAGCGGTATGGGTACTCAAGGGCAATTCCAACGCGCTCGCGGCACAGGCCGCTGCCGCGTCGGGCCAAAAGGCATTGACCGCCCGCCAGGCCGTGGCCCAGGCGCTGGCCACCCCGAGCTACCGCTACCTGGCCATCGGGTTCTTGGTGTGCGGCTTTCATGTGGCCTTCCTGGCCACGCACCTGCCGGGGGTGATTGCGGCGTGCGGGTTGCCGCCGCAAGTGGGCGGCTGGGCCTTGGCCGTGATCGGCCTCTTCAACATCGTGGGCAGCCTGGCCATGGGCTGGGCCGTGGGGCGCTGGCGCATGAAGTCGCTGCTGTCGCTGCTGTACGCCGTGCGCGGCCTGGCGGTGCTGGTGTTTCTGTTCGCGCCCAAGACGACGCCGGTGGTCCTGATTTTTGCGGCGGTGATGGGCGTGACCTTCCTCTCCACCGTGCCGCCCACGGCGGGCCTGGTCGCCAAGATGTTCGGCACCGCCAACATGGCGATGCTGTTTGGCGTGGTGATGCTGTCGCACCAGATCGGCGGATTTTTGGGTGCGTACCTGGGCGGCAGCGTGTTCCAGGCTACCGGCAGCTACGACTGGGTCTGGTACATCGACATCGCCCTGGCTGCAGGTGCGGCGCTGGTGAATCTGCCCATCCGCGAGGCCCCGCTGGCGCGCCGTACGGCCGCCGCCGCGGCCTGACCCTGGTCCCAGTCCCAGCACTTCTTCTTCACGTGTTCCTCCGTTGAAAGCACCCTGCCATGACTTCACCTCTGGCGGCAGCCGCCGCAGTGACTGACCCAGCCCAACCCCAACCGCTGTACCTGGACGACCTGGCCGTGGGCGACCGCTTCACCAGCGGTGAACACGCCATGGACGAAGCCCAGATCAAGGCGTTTGCAACCCAATTCGACCCGCAGCCTTTTCACCTGGACGAGGCCGCGGGCCGCGCCACGCTGTTCGGCGGCTTGGCCGCCAGCGGCTGGCACACAGCGGCCATCACCATGCGCTTGCAGGTGACCACGGGCCTGCCGGTTGCCGGCGGCATCATCGGCGCCGGGGCAGAAATCAGCTGGCCACGGCCCACCCGCGCCACTGACGTGCTGCACGTGGTGAGCGAGGTGCTGGAGATCCAGCCGTCCAAGTCCAAGCCCTACCGCGGCATGGTCACCGTGCGCAGCGAAACCCGCAACCAGCAGGGCGACGTACTGCAGCTTTCCACCGTGCGCATCGTGGTGCCGCGCAGGCAGGCGGCAGCCACCCCGGGGGCGGCTTCATGACCGGCGCAGCCACGGCGCCAGCCGCGCCCGCGCCGCTCGACGCACGCACCCGCATGCTGCTGGAAGCGCCCATTGCGCCCACCTTGCTGCGCCTGGCCATGCCCAATGTGCTGGTGATGCTGGCGCAGGCGGGTGTGGGTCTGATCGAAACCTATTTCGTGGGTCAACTGGGCACCGATGCGCTGGCGGGCATGGCGCTGGTCTTCCCCGTGGTCATGCTGATGCAGATGACGTCGGCGGGCGCCATGGGCGGGGGCATTGCGTCGGCCATTGCGCGGGCGCTGGGGGCGCGCCGGCGTGACGATGCCGATGCGCTGGTGCTGCACGCGCTGGCCATTGCGGCGGTGTTTGCGCTGGTGTTCACGGTGGCGGTGGTGGGAGGAGGGCGCTGGCTGTACACCCGCATGGGTGGCACCGGCGGCGCGCTGGAGGCTGCGCTGATCTACTCCAACTGGGTTTTCGCGGGGGCGTTTCTGGTCTGGCTATTCAATACGCTCTCGGCCGTGATCCGCGGTACCGGCAACATGGCGGTGCCTGCGTATGTCACGGTGCTGGGCGCGGTGGTGCTGGTGCCGCTGTCGCCGTTGCTGATCTTTGGCTGGGGCCCGGTGCCGGGCCTGGGTATTGCAGGCGGCGCCATCGCGCTAATGGCGTACTACGCCGTGGGCAGCGCCGTGCTGGCGGCCTATTTGTGGTCGCCGCGCAGCCTGCTGCGGCCGTCGTTGGCGCAGATCCGGTTTCGCTGGGCGCTGTTCAAGGACATCTTGCGGGTGGGCCTGGTGGGTACGGTATCTACCGTGGCCACCAACCTGGCGATCGGCGTGACGACGGCGCTGGTGGGCGGTTTCGGCACCGCGGCCATCGCGGGCTATGGCACCGCGTCGCGGCTGGAGTATTTGCTGGTGCCGCTGGTGTTCGGCCTGGGCGCACCGCTGGTGGCCATGGTCGGCACCTGCATCGGCGCCGGCCAGCGCGAGCGGGCCCTGCGCGCCACCTGGATCGGCGCGGCCATCGCGTTTGCCATGGCCGAAGCCATCGGACTGTGGGCGGCCGCCTTTCCGGGCACATGGCTGCGTCTTTTCAACAGCGACCCGGCCATGCTGGAGGCTGGCGCGCTGTACCTGCGCACCGTGGGCCCCGTGTATGGATTCTTCGGCCTGGGCCTGGTGCTGTACTTTGCATCGCAAGGGGCAGGGCGCCTGTTGTGGCCCGTGATCGGCAACATCGCCCGGTTGGCGGTGGCCGTGACGGGCGGTTGGCTGGCCCTGCGCTGGGGTGGCGGGCTGACCGCCGTGTTCGCCGCGCAGGGCGTGGCGCTGGTCCTCTACGGGCTGGTCAACGCATGGGCCATTGCAGGCGGGGCCTGGTTCGGCCGGGTGGGCTGGCCGCGCAGCATGGCGGGCCTGCTCAGCCGCGTGCCGCAGGGTTGAGCCGGACTGAACTGAACAAGGCTGCAGAGGCCCGAACGGTGCTGAATTGGACTAAAAAAGGGCCTACCGCGCACTGGGCTTGCGCTAGCAGCTATTGATTTAATAGCTACTGGCGCTGCGGCTCTTAGCGTCACACCGGCACGGTGTAGTTCAGCGTCATACGCCCTCCATCCACGGTCACGATCTCACCCGTGACATAACTGGCCGCGTCACTCGCCAGCCAGGCCACCACATCGGCGATTTCCGACGGCTCGCCCAGCCGCTTCATCGGCGTGCGGCTCATGATCTTTTGCTTGGCCTCGTCGCTGGTGAGCACGGCCTTGGCGGCCAGCTCGGTGGCGATGGTGCCGGGCGCGACGGCGTTCACGCGGATGTTCTTGTCGGCCAAAGCCAGCGCCATGACGCGGGTGAGCTGGTTCACGCCGCCCTTGCTCACGTTGTAGCTGGAAATGCTCGGGATGGTCAGCACGCCGTTGACCGAACTCATGTTGACGATGGACCCGCCGCCAGCCGCCACCATGGCCCGCGCCACGGCCTGGCCCACCAGAAACGAGCCCTTGAGGTTGACCCGCAGCACAGCGTCGAAATCTGCCTCGGTCACATCGAGAAAGTCCGCAGCCCTGAAGATGCCGGCATTGTTCACCAGCACATCGATGCGCCCATGCGCGGCCAGCACTTGAGCCACCAGGGCATCGACCTGCGCCTTGTCGCCCACGTCGCAGCGCACATACAGCGCGCCCAATTCCTGCGCCAGCGCCTGGCCGCGCGCGTCGTCCACATCCACGATGACCGGCTTGGCACCATCGGCCGCAAACCGCCGCACGCAAGCTTCGCCGATGCCTTGCGCGCCGCCGGTGACGATGCAGACACGACCCTGGTGGCCGAAGTGGATGGTGGATGAGCGTGTTGTGGGAGATGGTGGTGCTGTGAGGGTCATGGGCCTGATGGTAGCGGTGATGGTGGGGTCTGGTGAGCTAGACGGAGGCTGCCTGGAGCTGCCTCTGCAGCGGCTCTATGACTTTATACGATGTATATTATGTAAAATGACTCAAATGGTGAACGTCATGGTTACCTACGTTCATTATCTTAAAGTTGTTCGTAGTTTTATCTTAAAGTTGTTCACAAACTTTGCCCCCTTCGCGCAGCACCGCGCAAATTGTCGATTCCACTCGAGTTTTGTATTTTTCTCATTGAGTTTTGTACTTTTAGGGTGCGAGGAAATCGCGTAACTATTTGATTTTCAATGGGAAATTTCTTCCTGGTGACGTTTTGCCTATCTTCTTTGCCTTCTTTTTAAGCAAATTTCAGGAATTTTGCCCCACTCCTTAGAGCCGCGAATCGTGTTGATTGCTCCGCAATGCGACCTAGCCACCAGGTGAATGCATATTGTTTGTGAGTGCTTGCTTTCTCAGGTCAATCATTGGGAGGAAATTGGTGAGAAATTTCCCCTATCGTTGCCGGCCCAAGAACTGGGAGCAACGGCACCCCTACCCGTTTCCTACGGGTTGCTTGTTCGTGTGGCAAAGGAGTGACAGTGCGTGCAAGTGGACGAGTCGCGATCGGACAGCTTTAGGCTGGTTGCAGCCGCTCAACCGCAGTCGTTGAACGACTACGCGATCTTGGGGAGGTCCGGCCACAAGATCAGCAAGGTGCAAAAGTGGACCACTGCAAAGAACGGGCGAAACACCACGCCCCGGCTCCCATAGCTGTCCGTCGTGCGAGAGCTTTCTCCGAACCGTGTCCTCTGGCTACTCTGGCTCTGGGATGACGACTACACGTCAGTAGCAGTTGCATAGGCGGGCGGACCATGCCATCTGCGAAGGTTCATTCCCGATCTACTCGACCCCATTGATTGGCACACGTCCTGTTTTTCGCGGCGGCAACCGGGGCGATGAGTAAAAAACAGCGTGTAGAGGTCATCATCTTGGCGGTTCGGTTAGAACACCTCAAGCCAGTCGGAACGAGCTAACGGAGCAGGGACCCCACAATGCGCAGAAGCTCGGCATGCGGTTACCCGGCAAGCCCGCTGCGCAACCAGGGGTCGACGGTACCACCCCGGCCGTCGAAAGACTCGACCAGATAGTCCATGAAGGCACGCGTACGTGCCGGCACGTATTTGCGGGTAGGCATCGCGGCATACAGAGTCGTGGTGAGCATGTGCCACCCGGGTAGCACGCGCTCTAGGGCCTTGTCGTGCAGTGCGTCCGCGATCACAAATGATGGAAGCCCAGCAACGCCCATGCCCGCCATTGCCGCTGCAAACATGGTGTCGACATGAGAGGTTCCCAAGGCTCCGCGCAGCATGCCCAGCCTGACGGTGTCACTGCTTGGCACAGCCTCTGTCCCGCCACTTCGCCGAAAGTTCAGCTCACGCACACTGGGCGGAATGATCATGTCGTGCTCGGTCAAATCATTGGGCGTCTCCGGTCGGCCCCTGCGGTCAAGGTACTCCGGCGAAGCACTGACGATCACCTCACTGAGCGCCATTGGTCGGGCAATGAAATCACCGCTCAAGGCTTGTGTGCTGGCAATGATGGTTACGTCGAACGTATCGTCGACGGTGCTCACAGGTCCCGTGGCCGCTACTTCGATGCTGACATGGGGAAATCGGCGTCGAAACTCAGGCAGCTTTTTGGCCAACTGATGAACAGCGAAAGCTGGAGGCATCAGCAACCTCAGATGGCCGCGCGGCTCCAGGGTGGCCACGCCAGCTTGCGCCTCTGCGTCCTCGATATCAGCCAGAATCTGGCGGACGCGGTCCAAATAGTTTTCGCCCGCATCTGTGAGTGCGATCCGACGGGTGGTCCGATTGATCAGCCGGGTGCCAAGGTGCTCTTCAAGTTCTGCAACCAATCGGGTGATGACGGGCGGCGACATGTTGAAAGTACGCGCTGCGCCGGCAAAGCTGCCCTGGTCGACGACACGGGAAAATACCCGCATGGCATTGAGACGGTCAAGGGTCATGGATGAAAAATCCCGCAGATAGGAGGGACTGGCCACGGCGAGCCGGGTGCCTCTGCATCGGACGCATGCCAGTGAAGGCGCGCCTCATTGCCGTCAGACAGGCCCACGGTGCCCCGAGCTGCGGCACGCTTGCGCTATGGCCATGGCGTCGGGTGGCGTGTTGAGTCGCTCACCAACACGCCGCTGTGGCGTGCCCTACTGCATCGTGACGAATACGTCGCCGTCTTCTTCGGTGACAAGGTAGCTTGAGAGCGGTTTGACCTTCATGCGAATGAACAGCATCCTGGCGTCTTTCACGGGCTCGCCGGTGGCAGCGTTGAAACGCGCGCCGTGCCAAGGGCACACTATCGCGCCCTCCTCGATGGTTCCCTTGCAAAGGTTAGCGCCCAGGTGCGTGCACTTGCGATCAAGCACCGACAGGCCTTGAGGCGTTCGCGTCAAAAGCAGCTTCTTTCCGTTGCATTCAACAGGAACCATGGCATGCACGCGTACTTCGCGGGATGCTGCGATCTTGTATTTCTTCATGGGAATCCCCGGTGAACGCTCATCAGCGTCTGCCACTGGCAACTTGCGCCAGTGTTGGTCAGATGGGTACGCACCTGGCCCCGGCTCAATGGGCGACGGCCACGGCGCGCTCGACGTTCGAAACCGCTTCAGCTGCGCGACTTCAAGCTGGGCATTGCAAAGTGCTCGTAGTGGCCGATGCCATTCTTGACGACCGGGTCTTCGGACGTGAAGCCCTTGATGTCCTGGTCGTCGGCGATCTGGTATAGCGAGACGCCGTAGCCGCCTGCAGGGTCCATGACCGGGCCATGGGCGACGATGATGCCCTGTGCCAGCAAGTCGTTCATGTAGTCGCCGTGGCGCTTCATGAGGTCACGCTCCTGATCCGACAGTGTCGGCAGGAAGTCGGGCCGCGGCGGAATGAATTTGCAAAGGTAGTATTTCATCGCTCTTCTCCTGCTGATAACGCAACTAGGCAGCGGTTTGGACGCTTTTGAGGATCGAGCCCTCGAACATCTTGGGGACGTAGCTCTGCAGGAACAGGATCATGCCGGTCATCTTGCCTACCGGATTGCTGAACTTTGGGTCCTTGCTGGCGATGAGCTTTGCGATGGTCTCAACCACCGCGTCGGGCGCCTGGGCCTCGTCGAGTCCCTTCTGTGTGGCGGCGTTGGCCTGTTTGCGATAAGTGTTGTAGTCGCTGATGGCCTGGCCGGTCGCGGTGACAGCGTTGTTCCCGAGGTTGGTCTTGAACCAGACTGGCTCCACCATGCTGACCTTGATGTTGAACGGGTTCAGCTCGAAGCGCAGGGACTTGAAGAAGCCTTGGACCGCATGTTTGGAAGCCGTGTAGAAAGACAGGTTCGGCGGACCGATCAGCCCAACGATGGAGCTGACGGTGATGATCTGGCCTTCGCGTTTGGCACGAAAGTGCGGCAGCAGCGCGTTCGTCACCTTGACCGTGCCCCAGAAGTTGGTTTCGAACTGCTGGCGAGCGGCGTCCAGGGTTGTCTCCTCCGCCAGGCCGGTCACCATGTAGCCTGCGTTGTTCACCAGGACATCCAGGTGCGGTGTAAGGCGGAACAGCTCCCGTGTGAAGCTCTCGATTGACGCGTCATCGTCGATGTCCAGACGAATCAGCTTGAAAGGCAGACGGGTGTGTTTCTGCGGGTCGCGGCTGGTGCCGATGACGTTGAAGCCCTGCTGATGCAGATGGGTGGCCACCATCAGGCCAAACCCTGAAGAGGCGCCGGTAATCAATACAGTCTTTTTCATGGTCAGTGCTTTCGAAGGCTGCAGAGCCGGGGGCTTCTGCTGGGTTAGGAAGTCGGGGCTTGCAAGCCCGCTGCAAAGGCGTTCGGAACAAGCTCGACTTTGCCCAAGCCATGGCGCCACGGCACTCGCCGAACGCGCCAATCGTCATACGGATTGCGCCAACACCAGCGTCCAACTTGGCGCGTTCCGCCGGTGCATGCCGAAAGCCAGACTTGTAAACTGAAGTCATGCAAGAAGAGAAAGCATCCCCACAGAGCCTGCCTGACGGTCGGCCAGCGCACGCAGGCACATTTTCGATCTGGCCCGGCTGGCTGCTTCTCATGCACGACGCTGGCGTGGATGGAGCCAATGTGCTGCGACGAGCACAGCTGCCCGGAGATCTGTTCGCCCGGCCCAGCACTCGGCTCGATTCTCAGACGTACTTCAAACTGTGGGCCGCCATCGAGGCAGATGGACGCCCCGAAGACGGCCCGGTGCCGCTTCGGCTCGCAGAGAGGATGACCTCCGATTGGTTCGAGCCTGAACTGTTCGTGGCCCTGTGCAGCGACGACATGAACGGCGCCCTGACCCGCTTGGCCAAGTACAAACGCCTGGCAGGCCCGATGGCATTGCACATAGAGCGCACGGGGCGCAGGACCACCGCGGCGCTGGAGTTTCTCGATCATGCGATGCCGCCGCCGTCGGTGTTGATGGCCTTCAAGCTGGTGTTTCTGGTCCAACTGGCGCGGCTCGCCACCCGCAGCAAGCTGTACCCCCTGCAAGTTGGATGGCCACAGCCCCCGCAATCCGCCCAGGAAGCGCGGGCTTACGCAGACTACTTTGGTGTCTCGGTCGAAGACGCTCCGGTGCCTACCCTGGTGTTCTCGGCGGAGGACGCCAAACAGCCATTCCTGACAGCCAACCACGGCATGTGGTCGTTTTTCGAGCCCGCGCTGCGCCAGCGACTTGCGGACTTGAACCGGCACGCGACAACCGCTGACCGCGTGCGCAGTGCCCTGCTGGAGGCCTTGCCCGCCGGGGGTCTCTCGATGCAGGCGGTATGCCGCAAGCTCGGAGTCAGCAGCCGGACCCTGCAGCGTCGACTGCAAGAGGAGGGAACGAGCTTCCAGCAGACCCTGGACAACCTGCGCAACGCGCTGGCGCACCACTACTTGCAGAACTCGCTGATGTCGGGGGCCGAAATCGCCTTCCTGCTGGGCTTTGAGGATCCGAACTCCTTCATCCGGTCGTTCCAGGCCTGGAACGGCAGCACACCGCATGCCGTGCGCTTGGCTCAAGCGGCGGCCAAGGGCAACTCTGCTGAGCCTGAGCTGCTATCCCGCTGATGCCTCACTTGCCGCCCTCGGCCTTGTACGGTGGTTTCAGCCAGGGGGATTTGCGCAGTGAGTGCGGAAACATGCGTTGCGGCACCTGGCTTGAGCTGGCTTGGCACGTAGGTGCCCCTCAGTATTAGCATTTGTCCAGGACCGCAATGCCAGCGCAGCCACGCATGCCCGGAGCCAGTAGCCGGCGCGCGGCGACTAAGCGGCGGGTGCCGGCCGCGGCTTCACCCCGCAGCACCTCTCACGCCGGCAGACCGTGCAATCAGCGTGTGCCATGAGCGATCCCACCGCTGCAGGGCTGAGCCGTCCGTGCCGAATGTCTGATCCATGAAGGCCAGCGACAGCTCGCGCGTTGCAGCCTTGATCTGTTGGTTGAGTTGTGGACCGCCCGGACCTGCGCGGTCCGTGAAGACGCTGTGGGAACCGCCCTGGTACATCACCAATGCCTTGCGGCGGTCCGGCATGGCGTCGTAGACCGCCACCCTGTCTTCGACCCCCGAATGCTTGCCGGGGATCCAGATCACGTCGTCCGTTGTTGTCACGTGCAGCGTCGGAATGGCCACCTGATCAAGTATCGCCGGCAGGTCCGGCTCGCCATAGAAAGGCGGTGCGGACAAGATGACAGCTGCGCTGATGCGGCCGTCCCGGAAGCACCGCCACTGGCCACTGCGCTGGACCCTTGCGCCGATGGCGAGTAGCGTGGTATTGGCCCCGTATGAGTGTCCCGCTGCGACGATGCGCCGGGGATTGATGTGCAAGCCGGTGACCGGATGATCGGCGCTCAGCAGGTGGTCCAGCGCGAACCGAAGGTCGCAGACCCGGTGCACGGCCTCCGTCTCGTCGGCCGCGCTCTGCAAGCGGCTCACCAGCGTCAAAGGGTTGCCGCCCCACACGGAATAGTCGCTGCCCACATGCTGCACATGGAGGCTGGCTACGCCGTTCGATGCCCAGTGTCGACCCAGATAACCATAGTTGCCGCGCGAACCGCCCATGCCATGAGAAAAGAGCATCAATGGCACTGTGCCCGAGGGCGAATCGCCCAAAGGCAGATAGAGCCTCACTGGCACCCGCCGACCGCGGGAGGCGTCCGACCACTCCATGTCGATCGAGCGATGCGTCAGCGGCGGCTGGTCCTTTTCCCCCTGGGCCTGGGCCCAGGGGGAAAAGAGCGCAGAGGCGATGGCCGCGCAGGCGCCCCTACGACTGACTGTTGAAGGCGCCCTCATCCCAAGCTGCTGCGCGTGCAACACGACTACGCTTTACGGGTGTTGTGAATAAAGGCGGCGATTTGCGCGGCAGCCATCTCCGGATGCTGGTGATGTGGAGCATGGCCAGCGCGCGGATAGGTGATGAGATTCAGGGTAGGCAGTTGCCCCCCCAGTGCGTACCAGTTCTCCACGGGTACGGAAGGGTCATGGTCGCCCGCGAGATGCAGGATCGGCACATTGGTGTGCTTGAGCGCCTGCAGCACCTCGTCCGAGGGGAACATGGGGTTTGGCGGCGATGGGGGCACCTGGGTCAGGGCCCATTCCACTGGCACGTCGGGGCTGCGGCCGGTCTTGCGGGCAAAGATGCGCTCGAAGGAGCGCTGCGAGGCGGCCCGGCTTGCCTGATCGCTGGGTTCGAAGAACATCGTCGTGTACTGCTCCAGCGTTGCAGGTCCCTGCGCTGCCAAGTCATAGAAGAGTTGCTCGCCTGCTTTGACGAGTTTGCCGGGTGGCGTTGTCGAGATCAGGACCGCATGGCTGACGCTGGCGCCGAACATGGCGACATAGATCTGCGCCACGATGCCGCCGAAGGACCAACCACCGATAACCACGTCCTTGAGGCGCAGGCCATCGATCAGATCCTTGGCATCCTTGACCAGCGCGCTGGGGTTATAGGAGCGTTCACCGGTCGACAGGCCCATGCCGGAATGGTCGAATGTGACGACCTGAAAGCCCTGCGCAGCAAGTGCGTCGATGAAAGCCGGGTCCCACAGATCAAGCACACCGCGAAAGCGGTGAGCCAACACGATCGGCTTGCCCTTGCCGACGGATCGGTAGGCCAGCTTGCGTCCACCGGTTTCAACGAACAACGTGAGGGCTGATCCCGCGCCTGCAACCTTCGCAGCGGCTGGTGCAGCACGGGACAAGCCCGCCAGCACCACGGCGCCGCCCAGGAGGGCATGTCGGCGAGACGCGGCAGGGACGTCGGATGCAGAAGCTTCGGGACGAGTGGATGGGATGACAGGCATGGGTACTCCTTGATGACGGTGCACTTCAATGTGCCGGCGAGGGCGAGTGCGTGCACTCGCCGAAGGCGCCAATCAGTCGACCAAACGCGCCAGTCCTTCATGCACGTTGCGACTTCCGCGGATGCCGGGCTGTTGAACCCTGCCTGGAATGAGTTTGAAGGACATCAATCGCGCAGCCGCGAAGCTCAGAATGAAGATCCGAGGTCCGGTCGCCCTGGTCACTGGCGCCTAAGGCGGCCGCGGCTCCGCCTTCGCACAAGGACTGCTCGCTGCTGGAGCTTCCAAGGGACCTTCCGCGGTGCACGAATTAGCGGCAGCCATCCAGCGCAGTGTCATCCTCGTGCGGTTGACTTCGCCGTCGGAACCCAGATCCGCTAATGCGACAGCGGTTAAGTCATCTACGGAGATTCCGGAATGTGCGATCGAAGGGCGGTCAGATTCTTCCGAACGATCTGCTCGATTTGCTTCGAACGTAGGCTGAGGATCTGGCAGGCCGCGATCTATTGCACAGTGCAAGCAATGAGGCGTTCTATGCCCTCAACTTATGACGTTGGATCAGTTCCGCTGCAGTGCGGCCCACTTTCCGGACTGCTTCGATGAAGCTGTCGTCAATGACTTGGCAACACGGGATCCGAATGCAGTGACGATAACGTGAACCCTTCGAATAGACCTGGCCAGGCATGATCACAACACCCTGGTCCAGAGCAGCGTGGTATAGAGCCAGGCTGTCCACCGTGTGCGGTAGCTCCACCCACAGCACGAACCCTCCAATGGGCTGGGTTGCGCGCGTCCCTGTTGGAAAGAACTGTCCGATCAGCCCTCGGACTTTGGACACCTGTGTGAAGTACAGCCGCCGTAGGCTGCGAAGGTGCTGCTCATAGCCGCCGCTCTGAAGAAACTGCCCGACCGCTTCGCAGAGCACCACTGATTCCGCTGCACTGGAAGTGAAGCGCAGCTCCTGGACAATGTGGCTAAAACGGCCGGCGACGATCCAACCAATTCGGAAATCTGGCGAGAGTGTTTTGGAGAACCCTCCGCATGCGATCACCCATCCACCCGGATCGAAAGCCTTGACGATGGGCTCCAATGGCTCATTGAATTGAAGCTCTGCGTACATGGTGTCTTCAATGAGCGGCGTCTTGTGTTCGTTGAGCAGCTTGGCCAACTTGAATCGCCCCGGCTGAACTAGACACCTTCGAGCCTCAAACCTGAGGCCCAATAGGAGGTGCCATGACAAAGCAGCCATATCCCGAAGAGTTCAA